>NZ_CP110644.1:0-300000 GCF_026153515.1 Pseudomonas sp. KU26590 | reverse complement strand
CTCAACAATTCGCCCTGCCAAGTGGGTAATGCATTGCTTGGCGGCGTGGGCGGAGCAGGTTGCGGCGACGCTGATTTCTCTGGCTTGGCGTTGGACGGCGGGGCGTCCAGCGGCTTGTCATCGGCTGGTTTTTCTTCTTTCGGCGGCTCGACCTTCTTCACAGGTTTTGGCGGCTGTGGTTTGGGCTTGGGCTTGACCGGCTTGGGTACAGCGATTTCGGCCTTGGGGGCTTCGGCGACTGGCGGAATCGGCAGTTGTTCTTCCGGCGCAGGCGGCTGCGGCGGTTGCACAACTTTCGGTGGCGGCGGCGGGGCGGGCTCGGGAACAGGCGCGAGCTCAACCATCATCGCTGCCGGCGGCAGCTCGATGGCCTGCGAGGAAGGCCAGCGCAATGCGACGACGATCGCAACGGCATGGACCGCCAGCACCACCAACAGACTACCGCTATAGCGCGTCAGCTTTTGGCGCGTATTGATCATTTCTTGCCGACCGTCTCAAGACCCACCAGGCCCACCTTAAGGTAGCCGGCGCCGCGCAAGGCGTTCATGACGTCCATCAGGTCGCCGTAGTCGACGCCCTTGTCGGCCTGGAAAAAAATCGTGGTGTCTTTCTTGCCTTTGGTTTTGGCATCCAGCACCTGACCAATTTGCTCACGCGCCACTTTTTCATCGCCCAGGTACAGGCTCTGGTCGGCTTTCACACTCAGGAAAATCGGCTTCTCGGGTCGAGGCACCGGTTTGGCAGTAGAGGCGGGCAGATCAACCTTGATGTCCACGGTTGCCAGCGGTGCGGCAACCATGAAGATGATCAGCAGTACCAACATGACGTCGATGAACGGCGTCACGTTGATTTCGTGGTTCTCGGCGAGCTCGTCGTCGCCTTCCTTCAAATGCAGGCCCATGGTTTACCCCATCTTTACCATGTGCGGCGGTTGGCTGCGCTCGGCCGCAGGCTGGTGATCCAGATCGCGGCTGACCAGCAACAGAACCTGCGCCGAAGCGTCGGACACCTGCGCCTTGTAACCGGCAATGGAGCGGGCGAAGACGTTGTAGATGACCACGGCTGGAATCGCTGCAACCAGGCCCAGCGCGGTGGCCAGCAAGGCTTCGGCGATGCCCGGCGCCACAACGGCCAGGTTGGTGGTCTGGGTTTTGGCAATGCCGATGAAGCTGTTCATGATCCCCCAGACGGTGCCGAACAGGCCAACGAAGGGCGCAGTCGAACCGATGGTGGCCAACACGCCGGTGCCCATGCTCATGTTGCGGCCGCAAGCGGCGACCAGGCGTTCAAGGCGGAAAGCGACGCGCTCCTTGATGCCTTCTCGCTCGCGGGTGTTGACCGACAGGCGCATCTCTTCCAGTGCGTCGTGCACCAGCAAATGGGAAAGGGTGCCTTCTTTTTTCGCCCCTGCGCTGGCTTCGTCCAGATTGCGTGCGCGTTTCAGCGCAGCGATTTCGCTTCGCAGACGACGCTTGGCGCCCAGCAGTTCGAAGCCCTTGGCGATCCAGATGGTCCAGGTGATGACCGATGCAATGGCCAGACCGATCATCACGACTTTGACGATGATGTCCGCGTTCTTGTACATGCCCCATGGCGAGAGATCATGGGACATGCCCAGGCTGTTATCTTCCGCCGCGGCGTCGAGCGACTCAGCCGGAGCAGATGCCGGGGTCAGTTCTTGAACGCTTGGCGCTGTAGCAGGGTCAACCGGTGTAGCGGCTGGCGCCTGGGCTTGTACGGCAGGTTTTTGTGCGGGAGCGTTGGAGTCGGCGAGCGCTACGGGCGTCAACATCAGGCTGAACAGCAGCGCGGCAATGGCGCGTCCTGCGCGTGGCAGACCTCGATTGGCAATTGACGAAGCGGGGGTTTGAATAGATGTCATGCTGGCCCGACCTGATATGAAAATAGGTGTTCGTTCTGAGAGCGTCACGCTGGCGCGAGGCGAGCGGAGGAGAACAAAGGGCCGTCATTATTGCAAGTAATTCTTGTTAACAAAAGTAAGAGCGTCTCTTTTTCTTGAGAATGCTTCCCAATGGTCGGTTTCATAGCCCGTTTTACGGGTTGAAATTCAACGAGTGATGTGGAGATTGGACATGTCAGCGCCATCCGTTTTGATTGCTGGATGTGGCGATATCGGGAGCCGACTGGCCTCCCAACTGTTGCCTGATGACTGGACGGTGTACGGCCTGCGCCGGTCCATAGAGAAATTGCCCGCAGGCGTGCTCGGCGTCAGCGGCGACTTGTTCGACGCCCGCATTCCCGCGCACTGGCCGGAAGGCCGGCTTGATTACCTGGTCTATTGCGCCACACCCACTGACCGGGATGAGGCGGGTTACCGCGCGGCTTATGTAGAAGGCCTCCGGCACGTACTGGGCTGGAGCGAGCGCAGCGGACAGAGACCGAAGCGGATATTTTTCGTGTCCAGCAGCAGCGTTTATGGCCAGCTGCAAGGTGAGTGGGTCGATGAAACGTCGCCCGCCGAAGCCACCGGGTACTCTGGCCAGGTCATGCGCGAGGCAGAGCAAGTGGCGTTGGACAGCGGAGTGCCTGCGACAATCGTCAGACTGACGGGCATTTATGGGCCGGGACGCAGTGACTTGATGAATCGGGTCCGCCAGGGCTACAGCGTTGCGATCGATCCGCCGCTGTATGGCAACCGCATTCATGCTGATGATGCGGCCGGGCTGCTGGCATTTTTACTGCGGGCGGCCTCGGACGAGGTGGCGCTGGAAGACTGCTATATCGGCGTCGACGATGCACCCGCGCCGCTGGCCGAAGTGGTCGACTGGATACGTCAGCGCCTGGGCGTCACAGAGTGGTCGGATGAAAATAGCGTCCGCCGCGTCGGGAGCAAGCGCTGCCGCAACGCCCGCGCCAAGGCGCTGGGCTGGACGCCGCATTATGCGACTTATAAGGAAGGTTATGAGGCGATGCTGGCAGCCCAGCCGGAGTAGAGCGGATCACATAACCCCTGTAGGAGCGCGCTTGCCCGCGAATGGATTTTTCTGGCTATACCGTGCCAGATGACCCACCGCAATCGCGGGCAAGCGCGCTCCTACATTTTCGGGCGTGGCGACTTAGTTCTTCTCAAGCACCCAATGCCGCTCACCCGGGCGCAGGTCAGGCATTTCGGTTGCCTGGGCGTTGTTGACTGCCTGGAACAGCTCAAGCTGCTTGCCGTTGCGAACGAAGATCCATGGGTTGCCGCGCTCTTTCTTCTCCAGCCACATGCTGTCGTACTCACCGCTCATGGCCGCGCAGTCGCCAGCGAGGCACAGCGCATAGCGATCATTGCCCGGCAGGCCACTAACGCTGCCGTCTGGCATGAATTCAACCGTGCTGCCCTGCCCGTCGCCATTGACGATGGTCCACTTGCCGCCGAGGTAGGCGGTGTAAAGAGCACGCTCGAAGCTGGTGCCGGGTTGCGCGCCGGCCGGAGGTGCTTCCTTGGGCGTGCGGAAGTGCTGCTCGGGCCCGGTGTCGCTGGCGCCCTGCACCAGCTCATCGCCCTTGATGGTCAACTCATCAGACGCATTCCCATAGAAGTCGACGCGCAGCTTGCCATCGGCATTGCTGGCGATCTTGCCTTCACTCAGCTCGAAGCCGTTGGAAGCAGTGGCTTGTCCGGCCTTGGTATTGATGTTCCATTCCAGATTCGGGCCGTGAGCCAGCAGCGCCTGACGCAGGTTGCCGCCTTGGGCTGCCGCATCGATGGCGGCCTGGTTGATCCAGGTGCCGTCCGGGCTTTTGTCGGAGTGGCTGGCGCAGCCGCTGAGCAGTGCGACCAGCAGCGAGAGGGCAAACGCAACGCGCATGGGCGGGGTCCTTCCTTTTGTGAGGAGGCGAAGCTTGCTTGAGCTCCGCACCGGGATTTACTCGATGACCAGAATGGCGTCCATCTCGACCTGCGCGCCTCGCGGCAGCGCAGCAACGCCAATGGCGGCGCGCGCCGGGTAGGGCTGCTCGAAATACTTGCCCATGATCTCGTTGACCTTGGCGAAGTGGCTCAGATCGGTCAGGAAGATATTCAGTTTGACGATGTCCTTGAACGAACCGCCTGCGGCTTCAGCCACAGCTTTCAGGTTTTCGAAGACCTGAACGGTCTGTGCTTCAAAGCCTTCGACCAGCTCCATGGTCTTGGGGTCCAGCGGAATCTGGCCCGACATGTAGACGGTGTTGCCCGCCTTGATTGCCTGAGAGTAGGTGCCGATGGCGGCAGGGGCTTTGTCGCTGGAGATGACGGTCTTACTCATGAAAAACTCCTGTTTGCGGTTTGACTACGCGCGCATACGGGTGATGCGGATCACGCCGGCCAGGGCGCGCAGTTTCTTGATCACACGGGCTAGGTGCACGCGGTCGTGTACGCTGACCACCAGTTGGACCACGCTGATGCGACCATCGCGTTCATCCATACTGATTTTTTCGATGTTGCCGTCTGCGGCATTGACGCTGCTGGCGAGCAGAGCGATCAGGCCGCGCTGGTGTTCCAGTTCGACGCGCAGTTCGACATTGAATTCGCCGGTGACGTCTTTGGCCCACGACAGCTGAATGCACTTCTCGGGGTTGTGGCGGATTTCCGCGATGTTCCGACAGTTGTCCAGGTGCACGACCATGCCTTTGCCCGCAGACAAATGCCCGACGATCGGATCGCCCGGAATCGGCGTGCAGCACTTGGCATAACTGAGCACCAGGCCTTCGGTACCGCGAATGGCCAGAGGACCTTCTGCGTTCGGCAGTTGATCGCCCTCACTGGCCAGCAACCGGCGAGCGACCACATAAGCCATGCGGTTACCCAAGCCGATGTCTTCGAGCAGGTCTTCGATGACTTCCACTCGGTACTCGGCAAGTATCAGGCGCACGCGGTCGGCCGGAATCTTGTCCAGCGTGCTGTCGAAACCGTTCAGCACTTTGTTCAACAGGCGTTCGCCGAGATTGATCGACTCCGACCGGCGCTGCAGTTTGAGCGCATGACGGATGTGGGTGCGAGCCTTGCCGGTGACGACAAAATTGAGCCACGCCGGATTCGGGCGTGCCCCCGGCGCACTAACGATCTCGACGGTCGAGCCGCTTTGCAGCGGTTCGGAAAGCGGGGCCAGCCGGCGATTGATCCGGCAGGCGATGCAGCTGTTGCCGACATCGGTGTGCACGGCATATGCGAAGTCCACCGCCGTGGAGCCTTTTGGCAGCTCCATGATCCGACCCTTCGGCGTGAACACGTAGACCTCGTCCGGGAACAGGTCGATCTTCACGCTCTCGATGAATTCCAGCGAGTTGCCCGCACGCTGCTGCATTTCCAGCACGCCCTTGACCCACTGACGGGCCCGCGCATGGGTGCTCTTCGGCTGTTCATCGCCAGAGGACTTGTACAGCCAGTGCGCCGCGATGCCGTTGTTGGCCATCTCTTCCATTTCGCGGGTACGAATCTGGATCTCGATGGGCACGCCGTGCATTCCGAACAGGGTGGTGTGCAGCGACTGATAGCCGTTGGCTTTCGGGATCGCGATGTAATCCTTGAAGCGGCCGGGCAGCGGCTTGTACAAATTATGTACAGCGCCGAGCACGCGATAGCAGGTGTCGACCTTGTCGACGATGATCCTGAACGCGTAGACGTCCATGATCTCGTTGAAGGCTCGGCGTTTGCCGCGCATCTTTTTGTAGATGCCATACAAATGCTTTTGACGTCCGCTGACTTCGCCTTCGATGCCATCAACGGCAAGGCAGTGGCTCAGCGACTCTTCGATCTTGTTGACCAGTTCCTTGCGGTTGCCGCGCGCGCGCTTGACCGCCTGGCCAATGCGCGCTGAGCGCATCGGGTACATCGCCTTGAAACCCAGGTCTTCGAATTCGATGCGCACGCTGTGCATGCCAAGACGATTGGCGATAGGGGCGTAGATTTCGAGGGTTTCTTTGGCGATGCGGCGGCGCTTCTCTCCGGAAAGGACTTCCAGCGTGCGCATGTTATGCAGGCGGTCGGCGAGCTTGACCAGAATCACGCGGATGTCCCGCGCCATGGCCATCGCCATCTTCTGGAAGTTCTCGGCCTGAGCTTCGGCTTTGGTCTCGAAGTTCATCTGGGTCAGTTTGCTGACCCCGTCGACCAGTTCAGCAACCGTTTCGCCAAACTGTGCGCAGAGCGCTTCTTTGGCGATGCCGGTGTCTTCGATCACGTCATGCAGCATGGCGGCCATCAGGCTCTGATGGTCCATGTGCATGTCGGCAAGAATATTGGCCACCGCCAGCGGGTGCGTGACGTAGGCTTCGCCGCTGCGACGGCGTTGGCCGTCGTGGGCTTGTTCGGCATAGAAATACGCCCGGCGGACCAGATTGACCTGGTCTGCGCCGAGGTAGGTCGACAGGCGATCGGCGAGGGCGTCTATGCTCGGCAAGATAAAACTCCTTGTCGAAGACTGTGACCCTGCGCCTTGCTACGTCGACCAGGCATAGGCTTAGACGGCCTCGCTGGACTCGTCCTCGAATGCGGCGAACAGGGGTTCATCTTCAACGATTTCGGCTTCTGCGATAACAGCGTAACTCATCAGGCCTGCAGCGATTTCACGCAGGGCCACTACGGTAGGCTTGTCGTTTTCCCATGCCAGCTTCGGCTCTTTGCCACCGGTCGCCAGTTGACGCGAGCGCTTGGTGGCGAGCATGACCAGCTCAAAACGGTTATCTACATGTTCCAGGCAGTCTTCAACGGTCACGCGGGCCATGGGTATTCCTCGTAGCAAATGCGGTATGCGCGGTGCCCGAATGGGCGAGCGGACTCGACAGTCTAAAAAATCACCAGCGTTTAGGGAAGCGCTGATTTCATTAGCCCGGTTTTGCCGGGCAAAAACGGGTCAGGCCAGCAGTTGAGCCAGCAGCTCGGTGTGACGCTGCTGTTGATGCTCCTGGCTCAGCAAGTTGGCGCGGAAGATCGCTTTCAGGTCTTCGAGCGCCGTGGCGAAATCGTCGTTGATCACAATGTAATCGTATTCGGCGTAGTGACTCATCTCGCTGACGGCTTCGCGCATGCGGCCTTCAATGATCTCGTCGCTGTCCTGACCCCGATTGGTCAGGCGCTGGCGGAGCGCTTGCTGCGTCGGCGGCAGAATGAAGATCGAGCGCGCGCGGGGCATCAGTTTGCGAACCTGCTCGGCGCCTTGCCAGTCGATCTCCAGAATCAGGTCATGACCCTCGTCCAGCGTCTGCTGCAAACGGCTCTGTGAAGTCCCGTACATATTGCCGAAGACTTCAGCCTGCTCGAGAAAATCGCCATGCTCGATCATGCGCACGAACTCGGCGCGATCGACGAAGTGGTAGTTCACGCCGTCCACCTCGCCCGGACGCATGGCCCGGGTGGTGTGGGACACCGACACGCGGATCTGCGGCTGAGCGGTGATCAGGGCGTTGACCAGGCTGGTCTTGCCCGCGCCCGAGGGGGCGGAAATTATGTACAGGGTGCCGGTGCTGTGGGTCATGTCGGAGGTGGCCTTACTCAATGTTCTGCACTTGTTCGCGCATTTGCTCGATCAACACTTTGAGGTTGACGGCAGCTTGCGTGCTTCGAGGATCAAAGGCTTTGGAGCCCAGTGTGTTGGCTTCCCGGTTGAGCTCTTGCATCAGAAAGTCCAGCCGGCGCCCGGCTTGTCCGCCCGCCTTGAGTACGCGGCGAACCTCAGTGACGTGAGTGCTCAGGCGGTCGAGTTCTTCAGCTACATCGCTTTTTTGCGCCAGCAGGACCATTTCCTGTTCCAGGCGCTGTGGATCGAGCTCTGCCTTCATGTCGGCAAAACGATCGAGCACCTTCTGGCGCTGGGCGGCTAGCATCTGCGGCACGAGGGTACGCAAGGTCGCGACTTCAGTCTTGATCGCGGTGAGCCGTTCGTCGAGAAGCCTGGCCAGATCAGCGCCTTCACGGGCACGACCGGCTTTGAGTTCTTCGAGGGCTTCGTTGAACAGCGCTAGTGCGTCATTGTTCAGCGCTTGAGGATCGGCAGCGTCAGCAACCAGAACACCGGGCCAGGCCAGCACTTCAAGGGGGTTCAGCGCAGCAGGTTGCTTGATCAGGCTGGCGACGATTTCTGCTGCTGCCACCAATTGCCCGGCGCGTTCGCGGTTGACTTGCAGCGGCTTGCCTGCGGTTTCTTCAGTGAAACGCAGCGTGCACTCGATTTTGCCCCGGGAGAGGCCCTGACGGAGGGCTTCACGTACGGCTCCCTCCAGGTCACGAAATGATTCCGGCAGACGCAAGTGGGGTTCGAGGTAGCGGTGATTGACCGAGCGCATTTCCCAGCTCAGCGTGCCTTGTGGGCCGGCTCGTTCAGCGCGGGCAAAAGCCGTCATGCTGTGCACCATGGAAAGTACCTCTATAAATTCAGGCGTTTGCGGATAGCCGATCCGGGATGAATCCCTGGCAGAGTGTCGTGGAGAAACGACTGGCTATAAAGGCGCAGGATTGTAGCTCAGTGCAGGGTGTGCGCCCAAATGTGGCATTGTCGCAAGCGATACGCGGCGTTGTGATCGTGCGGTCAGGCGTGCAAATCTGCAGCGCCCGTCGTGAGCAATGTGTCATTAGATGTCCCAAGCCGTGCCTGCACCTCTATAATGCAGGCCAGTTTTCCGTCTCCCAGTACAGGTATCCCAGATGAAACGTCCAAGTGGTCGCGCTGCCGATCAGCTTCGCCCGATCCGCATCATCCGCAACTACACCAAGCACGCCGAGGGTTCTGTGCTGGTCGAGTTCGGAGATACCAAGGTGATCTGCACCGTCAGCGTTGAAAACGGCGTTCCGCGTTTTCTCAAGGGCCAGGGTCAAGGCTGGTTGACGGCTGAATACGGCATGCTGCCTCGTGCAACCGGCGAGCGTAACCAGCGCGAAGCCAGCCGTGGCAAGCAGGGCGGCCGTACCCTCGAGATCCAGCGCCTGATCGGCCGCTCGCTGCGCGCGGCACTGGACATGTCCAAGCTCGGGGAAATCACCTTGTACGTCGACTGCGACGTGATCCAGGCGGACGGCGGGACGCGCACTGCGTCGATCACCGGCTCCATGGTTGCGCTGATCGATGCTTTGAAGTCCATCAAAAAGCGTGGCGGCCTCAAGGGCGGCGATCCGCTGAAGCAGATGATCGCGGCCGTATCGGTGGGCATGTATCAGGGCGAGCCGGTCCTCGACCTGGATTACCTTGAAGACTCCGCTGCCGAGACCGACCTCAACGTGGTCATGACCAACGCGGGCGGTTTCATCGAAGTACAGGGGACTGCCGAAGGCGCGCCATTCCAGCCTGAAGACCTGAACGCGATGCTGGCACTGGCTCAAAAAGGCATGAACGAAATCTTCGAACTGCAGCAGGCGGCACTGGCCGACTGATCGGTTTCTACATACGTCAGAGCACTGCATCAAAACAGGGAAAGCATGATGATCGAGAGTCAGTCGCCGTTGCCAACGCCGAGTAAAGAAGTCCGCCAGTGGGCAATGCTGTGCCACTTCGCGGCGTTTTTCGGCCTGATCTTTCCGTTCGGCAATTTGCTCGGGCCGCTGATCGTCTGGCAGCTCAAGAAAGAAGTCGACCCGTACATCGATGCTCAAGGCAAGGAAGCCCTGAATTTTCAGATCACCGTCACCATTGCCGCGATGATCTGTTTTTTGCTGATGGTGGTGATCATCGGCTTTCCGCTGCTGATGCTGGTGGGCGTCGGCGCGCTGGTCCTGACGATCATCGCGGGCGTTAAGGTGAATGACGGCGTCGCCTACCGCTATCCGTTCACCTGGCGGTTGATCAAGTAAGTGCTTCCGCAGATCGGGCGATTGCCTGATCTGCGGACAAACAAAAGCCGACTTCACGTCGGCTTTTTTTGAGCAACTGAACGTCAGATGGTGAGCGTCCAGTCGTAGTCCACGATCAGTGGCGCGTGTTGCGAGAAGCGCGGCTGGCGTGGAAGACGGGCACTGCGTACGAAACGGCGCAGGCCCGGGGTCAGCAGTTGATAATCGAAGCGCCAGCCCAGATTTAGCATCTCGGCCTGTTCGTTGTCCGGCCACCAGCTGTACTGATCGCCTTCACGGCTGACTTCGCGCAGGGCATCGACATAGCCCATGTTGCCAACGATCTCGTCCATCCATGCACGCTCTGGTGCCAGGAAGCCCGGAGATTGCTGGCTGTCGCGCCAGTTTTTGATGTCCAGCTTCTGCTGCGCCACGTACAGCGAGCCACAGTAAATGTACTCGCGGCGTTTGCGTCGCTGCTTGTCGAGGTACTTGCCGAAATCGTCCATGAGCTTGAATTTCTGATTCAAGTCTTCATCGCCGTTCATCCCGGAAGGGAGTAGCAAGGTCGCGATACTGACTTTGTCGAAATCTGCCTGCAGGTAACGCCCGTAACGGTCAGCCGTCTCGAAACCAAGACCGTTGATGACCGCCTTCGGTTGCAGCCGCGAGTAAAGCGCCACGCCACCCTGGGCAGGCACTTCGGCTTCGCAGGCATATAGGAAGTAGCCGTCCAGTTGGAAGGCTGGGTCGTCCAGTTCAAAGGCGGAGGCGCGGGTGTCCTGAAGGCAGATGACGTCGGCATTCTGAGCTTGCAGCCAACTGAGCAAACCACGCTCGACTGCAGCCTGAATACCATTAACGTTCACACTGATGATCCGCATAAATGGCCCCAAAAATCACGTGCGTGTATGATACCCGAGCTCTACCTAATTAGCTAAATCCGTGGTATTCGGGGCTTTTTTCATGCAGGCGTATCAACGCGATTTCATTCGTTTTGCCATCGATCGCGGCGTTTTGCGCTTCGGTGAGTTCACTTTGAAGTCTGGGCGCACCAGTCCTTACTTCTTCAATGCCGGTCTGTTCAACAGTGGTTCGGCCCTTGCCCAACTGGGTAAGTTCTACGCCGCCGCCGTGGTTGAAAGCGGTATTTCCTTCGATGTTCTGTTCGGCCCGGCCTACAAGGGTATTCCCCTTGCAGCGGCGACTGCCGTGGCGCTTGCCGAGCATCACAGTCTCGATCTGCCCTGGTGCTTCAACCGCAAAGAGGCCAAGGCCCATGGTGAAGGCGGCAGTCTGGTCGGCGCGCCGTTGACCGGCGATGTGCTGATCATCGACGACGTGATCACCGCAGGCACCGCTATTCGCGAGGTCATGCAGATCATCCAGGCCCAGGGCGCGAACGCTGCCGGCGTGCTGATCGCGCTGAACCGTCAGGAGCGCGGCAACGGCGAGCTGTCTGCCATTCAGGAGGTCGAGCGTGATTTCGGCATTCCGGTAGTGAGCATCGTTTCGTTGAATCAGGTGCTGGAATTCCTGGCCGACGATCCGCAGCTCAAGCAACACTTGCCTGCCGTCGAAGCGTACCGGGCTCAATACGGAATCTGAGCCTCCAAAAGGATGCGGTTTATGCTCAAGCTGGGCACGTTGGGTTTTTGTCTGTCGCTGGGTTTGGGTTGCATCGCGAGCGTTCATGCGGACGACGCCCCGGGCATCGTGTTGTATCGCTACGTCGACAGTCGCGGCGTGACTGTGCTTGATCGCCAGGGCGTGCCCCCGGAGTACGTCGGCAAGGGTTATGAAGTGCTCAATCAGCGCGGTCGCGTGGTGCAGACGATACCGCCTGCACCGTCCGCCAATGAGTTGCGCGATGCCCAGGCCGCCAAGCTTCAATCCGACGCCGATGCACATTTGCTGCGCCTCTACAGCAGCGTCGAAGACGTCGACCGGGCGAAGAATCGCCGGCTCGCCGAACTCGACGGGCTGATCGTCGTGGCGCAAGGCAACATCCAGAACCTCGTTACCCAGCAAGGCACGCTGCAGACACAGGCGGCTGATCAAGAGCGGGCAGGGCACCCGGTGCCGAAGACGCTGCTTGATCAGATGGATGATCTGCGTGATCAGCAGCAGAACCTGAAAGTCGACATCCTGCGCTACCAGACAGCGCGAACCCAGGCTCAGGCCGAGTTTGCGCAGGATCGCGCCCGTCTGCAGAAACTGCTCGGTCGGTGATAACCGCTCATGGGTGCTACTAACAACCAGCCACAAAAAAGCCCCGCCTGGCAGTGAGCCGAGCGGGGCTTTTTTACAGCAGCAATCAGTGACGCTTGCGATTGCTGATCAGCGTGCCGACGCCGGTATCGGTGAAGATCTCCAGCAGCACGGCATTCGGCACACGGCCGTCGATGATGTGCGAGGTGTTCACCCCGCCCTGAACCGCTTCCAGTGCACAGCGGATCTTTGGCAGCATCCCGCCATAGATGGTGCCGTCAGCGATAAGGCCATTGACCTGCTCGGTGGTCAGGCCGGTCAGCACCTTGCCTTCCTTGTCCATCAGGCCGGCGATGTTGGTCAGCAGCATCAGCTTTTCGGCCTTCAGGGCTTCAGCGACTTTGCCCGCGACCAGATCGGCGTTGATGTTGTAGGACTCGCCATCGGCGCCCACGCCAATCGGCGCAATAACCGGAATAAAATCGCCTTTCACCAGCATGTTCAGCAGGTCGGTGTTGATGCCGACGACTTCACCCACATGGCCGATGTCGATGATTTCCGGCTTGAGCATGTCCGGGGTCTGGCGCGTGACGTTCATCTTCTTCGCACGGATCAGCTGCGCGTCTTTACCGGTCAGGCCGATGGCACTGCCGCCGTGACGGTTGATGAGGTTGACGATGTCCTTGTTGACCTGGCCGCCCAGCACCATTTCCACCACATCCATCGTCTCTGCATCGGTCACGCGCATGCCGTCGACGAAGTGGCTCTCGATGGACAGGCGCTTGAGCAGGTCGCCAATCTGAGGGCCACCACCGTGAACCACGACCGGGTTGATGCCCACCGCCTTCATCAGCACGATGTCGCGGGCGAAGCCGGTTTTCAGCTCATCGCTCTCCATGGCGTTGCCGCCGTATTTGATGACAAGCGTCTTGCCGACAAAGCGTCGGATGTAGGGCAACGCTTCGGAGAGGACCTTGGCGGCATTGGCTGCGGCATCATGTTCGAGGGTCATTTGGGCTCCACTCAAAATAGGGTCAAAAAGGAAGTTCTAGATCCGGTGCTACGTGTTTCAACTGGGTGTGGAAGACGTCTTTGATTCGTTGCAGCTCGAGCTCGGTTTCGGCCTCGAAGCGTAATACCAGCACCGGCGTGGTATTGGAAGCGCGAACCAGGCCCCAGCCTTTCGGATAATCGACCCGCACACCATCGATGCTGGTGAGGTTGGCATTGCCCCACTGCGCGTCGCGCTCCAGCGCTTCCATGATGCTGAACTTGCGGGTCTCGGTGACTTTGATGTTGATTTCCGGGGTGGAAAAGTCATTCGGAAACGTCTGGAAAAGCTCCTCGGCGCTGAGTTTTTCCTGGCTGAGGATTTCCAGCAGACGCGCTGCGCTGTAGATGCCGTCGTCGAAACCGAACCAGCGCTCCTTGAAGAAGATGTGTCCGCTCATCTCGCCTGCCAGCAGGGCGCCGCTTTCCTTCATCTTCTTCTTGATCAGGGAGTGACCAGTCTTCCACATAACCGGGCGGCCGCCGTATTCCTGGATCAACGGTATCAGGCGGCGCGTGCATTTGACGTCGAAAATCACGTCGGCGCCGGGATTGCGTTTGACCACATCGCGGGCAAACAGCATCAGCAGGCGGTCAGGGTAGATGATGGTGCCGGTATTGGTGACGACACCGACACGATCGGCATCACCGTCGAACGCCAGGCCCAGATCGGCACCGGTTTCCCGGACCTTGGCGATCAGGTCCTGAAGATTTTCAGGCTTGCCCGGATCAGGGTGATGGTTGGGGAAATTGCCGTCAACTTCGCAGTACAGCGGGATGACTTCGCAATTCAGTGCTTCGATCAATTGCGGGGCGATGACGCCGCCTACACCGTTGCCGCAGTCCACCACCACTTTCATGCGGCGCGCGAGCACGACGTCGCCAATGATCTGGCTGGCATAACGGTCGAGAATATTGACCTTGATAATGCTGCCTTTGGCGGACGGCAGGTCATTGGCCTTGATGCGTTCATGCAGCGCCTGAATCTGCTCGTCTGCGAGGGTGTCACCGGCGATGACGATCTTGAAGCCGTTGTAGTCTTTCGGGTTGTGGCTGCCCGTCAGCATAACGCCTGTTTTGCCCGCCAGCACATGGGTGGCGTAGTACAGCGCCGGGGTGGGCACCAGACCAATGTCGCTGACGTGGCAGCCACTGTCGTGCAGGCCCTTGATCAAATGCGCGACCAGTTCAGGGCCTGAAAGTCGACCGTCGCGGCCCACCGAAACATGCGGCTCGCCCTGCGCCAGGCTCTCTGCACCGACGGCTCGGCCGATCCAGTAGGCGGTTTCGGCGTTCAGCGTATCGCCAACAATGCCGCGAATGTCGTAGGCGCGAAATATCGTCTCGGGAAAGGGCGGGGCGCTGGAAACGCTGCTGCTCATTGCGGGGGACGGCTCCAGCTGCGGGAGTTCCCGGGGATCATCGATCAAGTCGAGGTCAAGAATATCGGTGTCCTGGAACAGCGGGTCGGTCAGGTGGTCTTCCTCCGACACGACCGGAAGGTGCGGTGCGGGACCGTTCAGAGGTGTCCCGGTTGTCGAAGCGTGATCTGCCGGCGCAGCGCCCGCCGGACTGTTGCGTAGCGAGAACCGCGCCATGCCCTGGGCGAGCCCGTTCAACGACGGCAGGCTCAAGCTGAAGGCTTTGACGGCCTTGCCTCCGGACAGTTCTTGCAGCAATTGCTCAAGCTGCCGCGCGTCAGCCGCGACTCGGCGCTTGAGCGCACTCTCGTTCAGATACAACCCCAACAGCATCGCACCGGCGGCAACCAGCAAGGCGAGCAGCAGCATCAGCCAGGGCGTTGAACCTTGCAGCGCGGGGCCGGCGGCAAAGGTCAGTTTCCAGTTGGGGTAGCCGGTGGAAAATTCTTGCGGACGGCTGCCGTCGTCCTCGCCACGGGTAAGAAAATTCTGCGCGGTGGCGTTACCGAACTGCTGGACGAGCACCACCTGACCCACATCGGCGGGGGTCTCGGGAAGTGCATTGATCAGGCGCTGCGGGTCGAACGCCAGCAGCACGGTGCCGGTGATTGGCGCGTCTGGCGCTGTGCGCAACGGCGCGGCGCTGTAGATCAGCCATTTGTCGCCGACGTTGCGCGCTTCGGGCGCCGGCATTTCACCCTTGCCGGCCTTGGCCAGCATGTCCAGCGTGGCGAAGCTGATCGGCAGCGCGCTTTGGGTGTCTACGCTGTTGAACCCCGCAGGGTTGAGCCGTGCGCCCACCACGCCGTCGCGATATCGCAGTTGCGCCTGCGCGCTTTCGATGACTGACGGGTTGTTGCTCAACAGGGCCTGGCTCAGCGCGGCGTCCATTGCAGCCGCCTGGGTGTCGGCGTTGATCTGGCGCAGTGCCTTGTTGACGGCCCCTGCCTGCGCGCTGCCCCACGCCTGAACCAGCTGCTCCTGTTCCTGCGGCTGGCTTTGAATGGCAAGCCACACCAGCACCATTGCCGCGAGCAGGCCGATGAGCGAAGGCATGAGGCCGGGACTCGCCAGGCTCAGACTGGCGTCTTTGCCAGGCGGGACAGTTGTTTCCGCGGTGGGGGTCGCTTTGGCTGTGCGTTTGATGCCTTTCAAACTAACTCTCCCTACTTGGTCGTCCTGACGCGTTCTTGTTGTTTTCGCACCGCTCAAAGCCCGTCAGGCCACAAACAATGCGTTAGCCAAAGTGAGTGTTTGTGGCTGGATCAGTGGCTGCCGGAGTGACCGAAGCCGCCCGCACCGCGCTGACTTTCATCGAACTCTTCGACGATTTCAAAGTGCGCCTGCACTACCGGCACCAGTACGAGCTGGGCCAGACGCTCGCCGATGGAGATATTGAAAGCGGTCTGGCCGCGGTTCCAGCAGGAGACCATGAGCTCGCCTTGATAATCGGAGTCGATCAAGCCCACCAGGTTGCCCAGCACGATGCCGTGTTTATGGCCCAGGCCCGAGCGCGGCAGAATCAGCGCAGCCAGGCCAGGGTCTGCGATGTATATCGACAGCCCGGTAGGAATCAGGAGGGTTTGACCGGGTTCGAGCAGGGTGTCTTCTTTCAGCATGGCGCGCAGGTCCAGGCCGGCCGAGCCTGAAGTGGCGTAAGCGGGAAGCGGGAATTCGCTGCCAATGCGAGGGTCGAGGATCTTGGCTTGTAGAGCGTGCATTCGTGATTAAACCTGGTTCATGCGATCGGCAATAAAAGTCACCAGCTGCCGCGCGATCTTGGCTTTGCTGGTCTGGGCGAAGAGCGTCGCTTGCAACGCTCGATCGATCACGCTACAGGCGTTTTCTTCGCTGTTGAAGCCAATGCTGGGATTGGCGACGTCATTGGCGACGATCAGATCAAGGTTCTTGTCCTTGAGCTTGCGTGCGGCGTAATCAAGCAGGTGTTCGGTTTCGGCCGCGAAGCCCACGCTGAACGGGCGATCCGGGCGCTGGGCAATGCTGGCGAGAATGTCCGGATTGCGCACCATCTGCAGCAGAAGACCATCACCGGTCGTGGGATCTTTCTTCAACTTCTGTGTGGCGACGACTTCGGGCCGGTAGTCCGCGACCGCTGCGGAGGCGATGAAGAGATCGCAAGGCATCGCGTCTTCGCAGGCGGCGAGCATGTCGCGGGCACTGACGACGTCGACACGCGACACGCGGTCAGGCGTCTGCAGGTTCACCGGGCCGGTGATCAGCGTAACCCGTGCGCCGGCTTCGGCAGCGGCTTCGGCCAGGGCGAAGCCCATTTTTCCGGAGCTGTGGTTGGTAATGTAGCGAACCGGATCGATGTTTTCCTGGGTCGGGCCGGCGGTGATCAACACGTGTTTGCCGGTCAGCGTCAGGCGCTGGAAGCAATCGGCGGCAGATTGCGCCAGATCATTGGGTTCGAGCATGCGCCCGTAGCCCACGTCCCCACAGGCCTGGCTGCCGCTGGCCGGGCCGAACATGCGAAAGCCGCGCTGTTCGAGCAGTTGCAGATTCGCCTGCACGGACGGGTCGCGCCACATGGCCTGATTCATCGCGGGCGCGACGGCGACGATGGCGTCAGTCGCCAGCACCACGGTGGTCAGCAAATCGTTGGCAATGCCTTGGCCCAGACGCGCCATGAGGTCGGCGGTGCCCGGTGCGATGAGGATCATGTCGGCCCACTTGGCCAGCTCGATATGGCCCATGGCGGCTTCCGCTGCGGGGTCGAGCAAGTCCAGGTGGACGGGGTGGCCTGACAAGGCCTGCATGGTCAGCGGGGTGATGAATTCAGCGCCGCCTTTGGTCATGACGACACGAACTTCTGCACCGTGGTCGCGCAAGCGGCGGACCAGTTCGGCGCTCTTGTAGGCCGCGATGCCACCGCCGACGCCGAGAACGATACGTTTTCGATACAGCCGCTGCATAGGCCTGCCTTTAGGTCGGTTAACACGCGGCAATCATTACGCCTCCCCAGGCCTGACTGTCGCGCAAAAAAGAGCGGCTAAGATAGCACAGCGACCGCACGGGAACAGCGGCGCCACAGACAGGGAGCTGCTATGAGTATTCGCGATTGGCCGGCGGCAGAGCGTCCGCGGGAGAAGCTGCTGGAACGGGGGGCGTCGAGTCTGTCGGACGCTGAATTGCTGGCGATTTTCTTGCGCACGGGCGTGTCGGGAAGAAGCGCCGTGGACTTGGCCCGGCACCTTTTGCATCAGTTCGGGAGCCTGCGCGCGTTACTCGAGGCCAACCTGACGGCGTTCAGCAGCGAGCTGGGGCTGGGGCCCGCCAAGTTCGCGCAGTTGCAGGCGGTCATGGAAATGGCCCGGCGCAATATGGGCGAGGATTTGAAGCGCGATTCTGTTCTGGAAAACCCGACTCAGGTGCGTCGCTATCTCAAGGCGCTGTTACGGCACGAGCCCCATGAAGTCTTCGGCTGTCTGTTTCTGGACAGCAAAAACCGGGTTCAGACGTTCGAAGTGCTGTTTCACGGCTCGATCAACACCGCGCATGTTCACGCGCGGCAGGTGGTCAAGCGGGCACTGGCCCACAACTCGGCTGGATTGATCCTTTGTCACAACCACCCTTCCGGCGTCAAAGACGCCAGCGAAGCCGACATCGACCTGACGCGGCATCTGAAACAGGCGCTGGCGCTGGTGGACGTGGTGGTGCTGGATCACTTGATCATCGGCGACGGCGATCCGTTGTCGATGGTTGAGTATGGGTTGATGTAGCGCCTTCAGGACTGGCTAATCACCTATATTCTGGGGCTGGCCGCCGAACGAATGTAGGATCGGCTTTAGCCGGGAAAGCGTCGGCAGCTACGCCGCATAACGTCGGCAGTCATACCGCAAACTAACGGCGTGCAAACCAGTCTCTTCCCGGCTGAAGCCGGTCCTACGAAAAGCATCGTGCGCATCCAGTGGCATCGGCTGTGACCTCGATAGTGGGACCGGCTTTAGCCGGGAAAGCGTCGGCAGCTACGCCGCATAACTGTCGGTGTGAAAACCTGCCTCTTCCCGGCTGAAGCCGGTCCCACTAAAAGCATCGTGCGCATCCAGTGGCATTGGCTGTGACCTCGATAGTGGAACCGGCTTTAGCCGGGAAAGCGTCGGCAGTCATACGCAAACTGGCGGTGTGCAAACCTGCCTCTTCCCGGCGCAAGCCGGTCCTACGAAAAGCATCGTGCGCATCCAGTGGCATTGGCTGTGACCTCGATAGTGGAACCGGCTTTAGCCGGTAAAGCGTCGGCAGTCATACGCAAACTAGCGGTGTGCAAACCTGCCTATTCCCGGCTGAAGCCGGTCCTACGAAAAGCATCGTGCGCATCCAGTGGGGGAGCGCATGAGCCCAGCTCTCCAGCTTCTTGCGAATTACTTCACGGTCACCTTGGAGAAATCCTGACGACCGAACGGGCTCACGCTATAACCCTCAACATTCTTGCGAGTCAGCGCGTACGCAGTTGGATGCGCAAGAGGCAGCCAAAGTGCCTGCTTCTGGATCTGCTCTTGAGCCTGGTGATACAGCTTGCTGCGCTGCGCCTGATCGGTCACGGCCTTGCCCTCGCTGATCAGCTTGTCCAGTCCTTGGTCGCAATAGCGCGCGAAGTTGGTGCCGGATTTGACCGCAGCGCAAGAGAACTGCGGCGTCAGGAAGTTATCCGGATCACCGTTATCCCCCGCCCAGCCCATGAACAGCAGGTCATGCTCGCCTGTTTTGGCGCGGCGAATCAGCTCGCCCCATTCGATGACTTTGATCTCTGCCTTGATCCCTACCGCCGCCAGATCGTTTTGCAGCAACTGAGCACCGGCGTTCGGGTTGGGATTGAGCAAGCTGCCCGATGGCCGAGTCCAGATCGTCGTCTTGAATCCGTCTTTCAGACCGGCCTTGGCCAGCAGGTCCTTGGCTTTCGCCACATCATGTTTGTAGCCGGGCAAGTCGCTGGCGTAACCCCACGTGGTAGGCGGGTATGGTCCGTTGGCCGGGCTCGCCGAGCCTTCGAACACCGCTTTCAGGTACGTGTCTTTGTCGAATGCCAGGTTGATTGCCTGGCGCACTTGCGGCTTGTCCAGCGGCGGATGCTGGCTGTTGATCGCCAGGAAAGCGGTCATGAATGCGGGCGTTTTTTCGACTTTCAGGTTCGAATCTTTCTCGGCTTCTGCAACGTCAAGAGGCTTCGGCGACAGGGCTACCTGGCACTCATTGCGGCGAATACGTTGCAGGCGAACGTTGGCGTCCGGCGTGATCGCGTAGACCAGCGCGTCGACGGCGGGCTTGCCGGCAAAGTAATCCGGATTGGCCTCGTAACGCACCACCGAGTCTTTCTGGAAGCGCTTGAAGACGAAAGGACCGGTGCCGATCGGCTGGCTATTGAGCTTCTCCGGAGTGCCGGCCTTCATCAGCTGCGCGGTGTACTCGGCCGAATAAATAGAAGCGAAGCCCATGCTGAGCGTCGCCAGAAATGTAGCGTCCGGGTGGTTCAGGGTGATGCGCACCGTAGCCGGGTCGGTCGCCTCGACGTTCTTGATAAGCGATGGCCATTGCATCGACTGCGCGTGGGGGAAGCCTTGTGCAGCAACCTTATTCCATGGATTGGCCGGATCGAGCATGCGCTGGAAGCTGAACACCACGTCGTCAGCGTTCAGCTCGCGCGTCGGGGTGAAGTAATCGGTGTGATGGAATTTCACGTCGGCGCGCAGTTTGAAGTCATAGGTCAGCCCGTCAGGCGACACACTCCAGCTCTGCGCCAGGCTCGGCACCAGCTTGGCGTCCTTGGCGTCATAATCCACCAGGCGATTCATCAGCACGTCGGCCGAAGCATTGGTGGTGGTCAGCGAGTTGTACTGCACCACGTCAAAGCCTTCAGGGCTGGCTTCCGTACAGACGCTCAGCGTCGTTGCCGCCTGGGCCAGTAATGGCGTGGACAGGGACGCGAGCAAGAGGGGTAAAACGGCTAGGCGCATGGCGATTTTCCTTTCAGAGAGAGCCCATCTGCCGGCGCAGTCTGGAGAGTCAATAACCCTAGACCATCGATTGGCGCAGAACAATCGCTGCGGCGCGACGAGTGGTATATTTCCCGCCGCGCCTAACGCCGCTGGCCTTGCCGGGTTGAAAGCCTTGGCTTTCTGGCAGGCAATTCGTGGTTTGTGTTGTTGCACCGGGGGCTTTCTGGTATAAAGCAGCGCTCTTTTCTAGGGGCCCGCTGCCTTCACCTTAGGTGTGGCCGGTAAGACCCCTGAAGAAACGCGGCGCCTGGCGCCAAATGACTGAGAGATTAAGCGGCCAACCCATGCCGGGTTGGGCATGTGGTTTTAGAGGGCTGAGGCATGTCGAGAGTATGTCAAGTTACCGGTAAGGGTCCGGTAACCGGGAATAACATTTCCCACGCAAACAACAAAACCCGTCGTCGTTTCCTGCCAAACCTGCAGCATCACCGCTTCTGGGTTGAAGAAGAGAAACGCTTCGTACGTCTGCGCGTATCTGCTAAAGGCATGCGCATCATCGACAAGCGTGGTATCACGATTGTTCTGGCCGAAATCCGCCGTGCTGGCGCTAAGGTTTAAGGGAGAAAATCATGCGTGAATTGATCCGTTTGGTGTCGACCGCTAACACCGGCCACTTCTACACCACCGACAAGAACAAGCGCACGACTCCGGACAAAATCGAAATTAAAAAATTCGATCCGGTTGCTCGTAAGCACGTGATCTACAAAGAAGCCAAAATCAAGTAATTGATTTTTGCGTCTTACGAAAAAGCCCGCAGCGATGCGGGCTTTTTTGTGGCCTAAAGAAAGTAGGTCACATAACGCTCAAGCCTTCTGTTCGAACACCACATAGATCTTGCGGCATGCCTCCAGCACCTCCCACGTGCCTTTGAACCCTGCGGGAATCACGAAACGGTCACCCGCGCGCAAGGTTTTCGATTTGCCTTGTTCGTCACGAAGGACCGAGACGCCCTGCACGATTTCACAGTACTCATGCTCGGTGTAATTCACTTTCCACTGGCCGACTTCCCCTTCCCAGACGCCTGCATTCAGCTGCGCGCACGGGCTGTTGTAATGGTTGTAGACCGTCTGGTTCGGCTCGCCCTTGAGAATCTTTTCAGCAGCAGGCGTGAAACGCTCCGCTGCAGTAGTGGCTTCGCTGAAGTCGACGATGCTTTCGATGCTCATATCTGATTCCTGAAGTGGGCGCTGCGTGATTGTTGCTTGCCGAGGGCCGGATGGAAAGCGCAGCGAGCCCGGGCGGCTGTTGAATAAAATGCACGATCCGGCCGGATTTCGCCCACTTATGTCCAATATATTGGAAATCCGCCCAATGCTGGTTTAGGGTGGCGAATGCCTTCGGCCGATCCGATGACGCGTCAGGCCCTGTCCTGAAGCTCGATTCGAGTGCGAAGAGGCGCCTATTTCATAAGAGGAGGACGTTTCATGACCACCCTGACTCATGCTGACTGGGAACAACGCGCCCAGGATTTGAAAATCGAAGGCCGTGCTTTCATCAACGGTGAATACACAGACGCCGCATCCGGCTCGACGTTCGACTGCATCAGTCCGGTCGATGGCCGCTTCCTCGCCCACGTCGCCAGTTGTGACGCCGCTGATGCGCAACGCGCCGTCGAAAACGCCCGGGCTACGTTCAATTCCGGCGTCTGGTCGCGGTTGGCGCCGGCCAAGCGCAAGGCAGCCATGCTCCGTCTGGCCGCGCTGATCAACGAGAATGTCGAAGAGCTCGCGCTGCTTGAAACCCTCGATATGGGCAAGCCCATCAGTGACTCCTACGGCATCGACATTCCCGGCTCCGCTCAGGCGTTGAGCTGGAGCGGCGAGGCCATCGACAAGCTGTACGACGAAGTGGCGCCGACCCCGCACGATCAACTGGGCCTGGTCACCCGCGAGCCGATTGGCGTGGTGGCGGCCATCGTGCCGTGGAATTTCCCGCTGCTGATGGCTTCCTGGAAGCTCGGTCCTGCGCTGTCGAGCGGCAACTCGGTGATCCTCAAGCCGTCGGAAAAATCCCCGCTGACAGCCATCCGCGTCGCTCAGCTCGCCATCGAAGCCGGTATTCCGGCTGGCGTGCTGAACGTGCTGCCGGGTTACGGCCACACGGTGGGTAAGGCACTGGCGCTGCACATGGACGTCGACACAGCGGTGTTCACCGGTTCGACGAAGATTGCCAAGCAATTGCTGATCTATTCGGGTGAATCGAACATGAAGCGCGTCTGGCTGGAAGCCGGCGGCAAGAGCCCGAACATCGTCTTCGCCGATGCGCCGGATCTGCAGGCTGCGGCCGAATCGGCGGCCAGTGCCATTGCTTTCAACCAGGGCGAGGTCTGCACGGCCGGTTCCCGTCTATTGGTCGAGCGCTCTATCAAAGAGAAATTCCTGCCGATGGTGATCGAAGCCCTGAAAGCCTGGAAGCCGGGCAATCCGCTTGATCCGGCAACCACGGTCGGCGCGCTGGTCGATACCCAGCAGATGAATACCGTGCTGTCTTACATCGAAGCCGGCCACTCCGACGGCGCCAAGCTGGTCGTCGGTGGCAAGCGCATCCTTCAGGAAACCGGCGGCACTTACGTTGAGCCGACGATTTTCGACGGCGTGACCAACGCCATGAAGATCGCGCAGGAAGAGATCTTCGGGCCGGTCCTCTCTGTGCTGACCTTCGATACTGCTGAGGAAGCCATTCAGATTGCCAACGACACGCCTTATGGCCTGGCCGCAGCGGTGTGGACGGCTGACTTGTCCAAGGCGCATCTGACCGCGAAGGCGTTGCGCGCGGGCAGCGTGTGGGTCAATCAGTACGATGGCGGCGACATGACCGCGCCGTTTGGTGGCTTCAAGCAGTCTGGCAACGGGCGCGACAAGTCGCTGCATGCGTTCGATAAATACACCGAGCTGAAGGCGACGTGGATCAAGCTGTAAGAGGCCGCGCGCGCTTCACAACGCAGTCGCTGTAAAAAACCAACGCAGCCGGGCTTCCCTCAAAGCCCGGCTGTTTTGTTTCGTCCTTTTGAGCCACAGGAGCGTGGTGATGCGTTGGGGTACTTATTTCGCTGTGCTGGCGTCGGTACTGAGCGTCGGCCTGGCGCTGGGCGTGAGCATGCCGCTGGTGTCGCTGCGACTGGAAGCCTGGGGTTACGGCGCGTTTGCCATCGGCGTCATGGCTGCGATGCCTGCGATCGGCGTGTTGCTGGGTGCCAGCCTTGCCAGCCGACTCGCTTCAAGACTCGGCACCGCCAACCTGATGAGGCTGTGCCTCTGGGCCGGGTCATTTTCAGTGGGTTTGCTGGCGTTACTGCCCAATTACTGGATCTGGTTGGTCCTGCGCCTGATGCTCGGGACAATCCTCACTATTGTGTTCGTGCTCGGCGAAAGCTGGATCAACCAGTTGGTGATCGAACGGCTGCGCGGCAAGCTGGTGGCGCTGTACGGCAGTTCCTATGCGCTGAGTCAGCTCGGCGGGCCCGTACTGCTGGGCTTCATTGGCACTGAAGCAGATTACGGGTTCTGGGTCGGGACCCTGTTGCTGGCGGTATCGCCGTTTCTATTGCTGGGCAGAACCGGTGCGCCGAGCGCGGAATCCAGCCATGTGACGCTGCGCGACCTTGGCGGCTTCTGTCGGGGTATGCCGGCAATCGCGTGGGCCATCGCGCTGTTCGCCGCGTTTGAAGCGATGATCCTGACCTTGCTGCCCGTGTATTGCCTGGAGCAAGGTTTCACGCCTGAAGTGGCCCTGGCGATGGTCAGCACTGTGGTGGTGGGCGATGCGCTTCTGCAGCTGCCGATTGGCGCGCTGGCCGACAGGGTGTCGCGTCGGCGGCTGTTTTCCGGGTGTGCGCTGGTGCTGATGGTCTCAAGCCTGGCGATCCCGCTGCTGGTCGACACGATCGCCATCTGGCCGCTGTGGGTGCTGTTTGGCGCGAGTGCGGGCGGGCTGTTCACGCTGTCGCTGATTCTGATTGGCGAGCGCTACCGTGATGACGCCCTGGTGCGCGCCAATGCCCATGTCGCTCAGCTGTGGGGGATCGGTTGCCTGCTAGGCCCTTTGGCGGCTGGCGCTGGCAGTCAGTGGGTCAGCGGTCAGGCGCTGCCGTTGCTGATGGCGGCGGGCGCGCTGGGGCTGGTGATTCTGTCGCAGAGACCCAAGGCATTTGGCGCGCAAGCGTTGGCGGCTTAGAGCATCTTTTCCAGGCCCACCGCCGTGCTGAACCAGGCGTTCATCCGGCGCCACCAGTCGCCAGGCTCTTTGGACAGCGTGTGGATTTTGCCGTTGTCTTCGGTCACCCACACCAGTCGGTCGTTCTCCAGCTTGACCTGATAACTAATGGCCGGCGCCATACCTTGAAGCGCCAGTTCGCGCAGGTATTCAGTCAGCTCGGGGCTGTCCACCAGCACGCCGACTTCAGTGTTCCACAGCACTGAGCGTGGGTCGAAATTGAACGAACCCACAAACATCTTCTGCCGGTCAAAGATCATCGCCTTGCTGTGCAGGCTTGATTCCGAGCCGCCCTTGATCAGGTTTGTGTGCAGAAATGCAGGTCCGCTGCCCTTGGCGTTGCTCGGGTCGCCTGGCTGACGGCGCAGTTCGAACAGCTTCACGCCATGCTCCAGCAGCGCACGGCGGTAAGGCGCATAACCGCCATGCACCGCTGGCACATCGGTGGCCTCCAGCGAGTTCGTCAACAGGTTCACTGACACACCTTTATCAGAGAGCCCGGTCAGATAGACCAGGCCTTCCTGCCCGGGCACGAAGTAGGCCGAGATCAGCATCAGTTCCTTATGCACGCTGCCGAGGTCAGGGCTCAGTTGGGTCGCCAGCAGCAGGTGCGGGTCAGGCTCGCCGCGTGACAGCACCTTGGTGGGCGCGTCCCACAGGGCCTGGTTGTGTGCCCATATGAGCTCATTGAGCCAGGTCTTCAGGCGCGGGTGAGTCCGATAGTCCATCAGCCGTTCATACAGGGCCTTTTTGTCCACGTGCGCCTGATCCAGCGACTCGGCCAGACGCACCCGCGCCTTGGCCAGATCCTTGCGGTCGGGCGGCCAGTAGAGGAAGTCGTTGATCGGCTTGCTGAGGGTGCTGTTCCAGTACTGATCGAAACTGTGACCCAGCTGTTCGGCAACCGGGCCCACGCTGAGCATGTCGATGTCGGTGAAATTCAGATTGGGTTCGGCGTCGAAATACTCGTCGCCCAGATTGCGCCCGCCGACGATGGCCACGGCGCCGTCGGCCAGCCACAGCTTGTTGTGCATGCGTCGATGCTGCCGGGACAAATTGAACAGCCGGCCCAGATTACGGGTGGCGCCCATGCTGCGGCCCAGATTGAGCGGATTGAACAGGCGGATCTGAATGTTCGGGTGCGCCGCAAGTGTGGCGATGACTTCATCCAGCCCGTCGCTGGTGGTGTCGTCCAGCAGGATGCGCACGCGGACGCCGCGATCTGCGGCTTTGAGCAACTCCTCAACCAGTGCCCGGGTGCTCAGGCCGTCGTGAACG
This sequence comes from Pseudomonas sp. KU26590, assembly GCF_026153515.1. Classification (NCBI taxonomy): domain Bacteria; kingdom Pseudomonadati; phylum Pseudomonadota; class Gammaproteobacteria; order Pseudomonadales; family Pseudomonadaceae; genus Pseudomonas; species Pseudomonas sp. KU26590. The sequence continues at coordinate 274,069 of NZ_CP110644.1, read as the reverse complement.
ATGTAGTACTGCAGGTCCAGGCTGGTTTTCGCATTGCGAATCAGCTCGGCGCGGGCCATGAAGGCTTCGGTGCTGTTGGGCAGCAGGCGGAAACCCGAGCGGCCTTCGTGAGGTGCCGCCTGGGCCATGATTGAGCGCCCGAACGAAGATTGCGCCGCCGGCAGTGCCTGACTTGGACCTTCGGGTGCGGGCGAGTGTGCGCAACCGCTGAGGCCGAGGGCGAGAGCCAGCAGGAGGGGCACCGCCCGTAAATTCGTCAACGCGATCATCCGAAAGTCAGTCATGGCGATATGACCGCCTTTTCTTCAAAAGGTTATGCAGGGTCCGCGCGCTGCATGAGCAGTGCCGTGGCCGCGCCCACCTTGCGCACCGCGTCTTCGATTTGCGTGGTCGGTTTGGCGGCAAAGTTCATGCGCAGGCAATTTCTGTATTTGCCGGACGCCGAAAAAATACTGCCAACGGCAATCTGTACGCCTTGTCCCTGCAACGCGCGGTTCAGTCGTAACGAGTCGAAGTCTTCCGGCAGCTCGATCCACAGCATGAAGCCGCCTTGGGGACGGCTCACGCGGGTGCCTTCCGGGAAGTAGCGCGTTACCCAGCCGGTCATCAGGTCGCGACTGCGCTGGTACTGGCCGCGCATCCGACGCATGTGCGGCTCGTAGTGCCCGGCCTTGAGAAAATCGGAAATCGCCAGCTGCGGCTGGGTCGCGGTCGAACCGGTGCTGATGTATTTCATGTGCAGCGCGCGATCAAGGTATCGACCGGGCGCGACCCAACCGACGCGCAAGCCCGGCGCCAACGTTTTGGAAAACGAGCTGCAGAGCAGGACGCGGCCGTCTTCGTCGAAGGATTTGATCGTGCGCGGGCGAGGGTAGGTGTAAGCCAGATCGCCATACACATCGTCTTCGATGATCGCCACATCGAAGCGTTGCGCGAGGGTCAGCAGTGCGCGTTTGCGGTCCTCCGGCATGATGTAGCCCAGCGGGTTGTTGCAGCTCGGCGTCAGCTGTATGGCTTTGATCGGCCACTGTTCCAGTGCCAACTCCAATGCGTCGAGGCTGATGCCGGTAAGCGGGTCGGTGGGGATTTCCAGGGCTTTCATGCCCAGCCCTTTGAGCGCCTGCATGGCGCCGTGAAAGCTGGGCGAGTCGACGGCGACGATGTCGCCCGGCTCGCAGACCGAACGGATGCAGATGGCCAGTGCTTCCTGGGCGCCTGTGGTAATCACCAGATCGTCCGGATCGATGTTGGTGCCGGAATCCAGCAGCAGCCGCGCGATTTGTTCCCTCAGGCAGCGCCGACCGTGGATGTTGTCGTAGTACAGCCCGGGCATGTCCGAACGGCGGCTGATTCTGCCCAGCGCCTGAGTCAGTGGGCGCAAGGTCGGGCTGGTGACGTCGGGCATGCCGCGAGCCAGTTGAACCACGTCAGGGCTGGGAGCCGCTCGGGCCAGTTCCAGCACCTGATCCCACTGAGAGATTTCCACCGGGCGCTGCGCGGGGCGGCCTATCGCAGGCAGGGCGGGCGTCTTGCGCCCAGCCGGTACGAAATACCCGGACTTGGGCCGTGGTAGCGCGAGGCCGTTGTCTTCCAGCAATCGATACGCCTGCTGCACCGTGCTCAGGCTGACGCCATGCTCAAGACTCAACGCACGCACCGAGGGCAGCCGGTCGCCGGGGCGATAAAAGCCGTTTTCGATGCGCGTGCCGAGTAATTCGGCGAGGTTAACGTAGAGGGTCATGGCGTACTCCCACAAGGTGATGCAATCGGTGGACCGATACAGATGTTGGGAAAATACAGCATTCAGCGCGGGATTGAGCCGATCTGTATGCAAAGAATAATAATTCTTTGGATCTGTAATGGTTTTCCATACAGACACATCATGAACTCACTCGAAACCCACCCTGAGGTGTCTGGAAATGAGCGGGATAAGTGATGTTCGGTTAACGCTGTATGCAGGTGAGCTGGTCCGTGACCATGAAGCGGGCTCTCGCATCAACGCGCCGGAAGGGCTTGGGATGTGGGGGCTGCTTCAGCATCGCCGAGCCAGTCGGCGCGCGTTGTTGAAACTGACTGACGAGCAGTTGCGGGATATTGGCTTGAGCAGTGAGCAGGCGCGCCATGAAGGGCTCAAGCCTTTCTGGCGCGAATGAGGCCTGTTACGCAGTCGGCCGCACAGGGCGAGTCCGGTTACACCAGCTCTTTGAAGCGGTGCCACAACATCCCCAGCGCCAGCAGCGGCGAGCGCAAGTGTTTGCCGCCCGGGAAGGTGATGTGAGGGACTTTGGCGAAGAGCTCGAACCCGCCGCTGTGTTGGCCGCTGATGGCTTCAGCCAATAGTTTGCCGGCCAGATGCGTTGCGTTCAGCCCGTGCCCCGCATACGCCTGGGCATAAAACACGTTTGGATGCTTGTGCAGTCGCCCGATCTGCGGCAGGCGGTTGGCGCCGATGCCGATCATTCCACCCCACTGAAAATCGATCTTCGCGTCTTTGAGCTGAGGGAACACCTTGAGCATCTTCGGCTGCATGTACGCAGCGATGTCGCTCGGGTCCCGGCCTGAATAGTGACAGGCGCCGCCGAACAGCAGGCGCCGATCAGCCGACAGCCGAAAATAATCCACCGCCACGCGCTGATCGCACATCGCGGTATTGCGTGGAATCAGCTGGCTGGCAAGTTCTTCACTCAGCGGCTCGGTGGCGATGACGTAACTGCCGGCGGGCAATATCTTGCCGCTCAACTCCCCATCGAGCTCATTGAGATAAGCGTTACAGCCCAGCACCAGCGTGCTGGCGCGCACTCCCCCGTGGGCTGTATGAATGTTGACCTCTGCGCCGTATTCCAGCCGAGTCGCCGCCGAGTGTTCGAACACCTGCACGCCCAATGACCGGGCGATGGCGGCTTCTGCCAGCGCCAGGTTCAGCGGATGCAGATGGCCCGAGCCCATGTCCAGCATGGCGCCGGCATAGTTGGGTGAGCCGATGACGCTGCTGAGGTTGCCCGCTTCAATCAACTCAAGCGTGTGTCGGTAACCCAGGCTGCGCAGCTCTTCGGCGTCTTTGGCAAAGCTCTCGAATTCCTTGGGCTTGTTCGCCAGATCGCAGTAACCCCAGGTCAGGTCGCAGTCGATCTGGTATTTGTCTACGCGCTCACGAACGATTTCCACCGCCTCAAGGCCCATCAGCTTGAGCTGACGAACGCCGTCCTCGCCGATGACATTGCTGAACTGGTCCACGTCATGGCCGACACCGCGGATCAGTTGCCCGCCGTTGCGCCCACTCGCGCCCCAGCCGATCTTGTGCGCTTCTAGCAGCACCACTTTCAAACCGCGTTCAGCCAGCTCGATCGCTGTGTTCAGCCCGGAAAACCCGGCGCCGATGATGCAGACGTCGGTTTTGATCTCGCCGTGCAGGGCAGGGGAGTCAGGCTGGGAATGGCGGGTGGCGGCGTAGTAAGAGGCCGCGTGATCAGACAATCCGGGCTGGGGAGACCGAGCATTCATGTTGAATATCCCGAGAGCGCTGTTTGGAAAATTTTACGGAGGGTAGCGGGGTGAGGATATTCGGGCAAGGTCAGGGCTGCAGGCGATCACCTGTGTATAAGTGACAGCGCTGCTGGGGCACAATCAGCATCTTTCACAGGGGAAACTGCCGCGATGGCTTGCAACAGCGAGAAAATCCGCGATCTGCGGCGGCAGATTCCGTCTTTCGAATGCGTGCCGGGATGCCACGATTGCTGTGGGCCGGTGACCACGTCGTCCGAAGAAATGTCGCGTTTGCCACGCAAGACACCGGCCGAGCAAGAAGCAGCGCTCAACGAGCTGAACTGCGTACACCTGGGGCCTAATGGCTGCACCGTCTACGATGAGCGCCCGCTGATTTGCCGTCTGTTTGGCACCACGAAAACCTTGCCGTGCCCCAACGGCCGCCGCCCTGACGTCTTGATTCACCCTCGCGCCGAGAAACAGGTGCATGAGTTCATCGCCTCGACGCGGCAGGTGCTGGTTTAGCCGGAGCCGGTCGCGGTGAGCCAGTTACGGATGCTTATTCCGGAATCGGCAGGCACAAACTCTCCTTCACCTCTTCCATCACGATGTAGCTCTTGGACTCCCGCACATGGGGCAACTTGAGCAGAATGTCGCCCAGCAACTTACGGTACGACGCCATTTCGGAAATCCGCGCTTTCACCAGATAGTCGAAATCCCCTGACACCAGATGGCATTCCAGCACATGGGGCAGCTTGAGCACCGCGCGGCGGAATTCTTCAAAGGTGTCGCCGGACTTGTAGTCCAGGCTGATCTCGACGAACACCAGCAAGCTGGCTTTGAGGTTCTGCGGATTGAGGCGGGCGTTGTAGCCCATGATGATGCCTTCACGTTCCAGGCGCCGGACCCGTTCTGTACACGGCGTGGTAGACAGCCCCACCCGTTCGCCCAGTTCAGTGAATGAGATCCGGCCGTCGTTTTGCAGGATGCGCAGGATGTTGCGGTCGATCTTGTCCAGCTCACGTTTGGACTGGTGCTGGGTGCGCATCGAAGAGCCCTCTGCCAAAGCGTCGGTTGCCGAGAAGAAATGCCGAATATAGGCGTTTATATAGTCAAAAGCACTGCTCGGGCCTTTTTATACTGCGCACATCCATGCTTAAAACTTGAAAACGTCAGCGGATATCCGCGATGAGGGAATCAACATGCGCGTTCTGGTCCTTGGAAGTGGCGTAATCGGTACCACCAGTGCGTATTACCTGGCCCGTGCGGGCTTCGAGGTGACTGTCGTGGACCGTCAACCGGCCGCGGCCATGGAAACCAGCTTCGCCAACGCCGGGCAGGTCTCGCCGGGTTACGCCTCGCCATGGGCCGCGCCGGGTGTGCCGCTCAAGGCCCTCAAATGGTTGCTGCAGCGCCATGCGCCGCTGGCCATCAAAGCAACAGCCGATATCGATCAATACTTGTGGATGGCGCAGATGCTGCGCAACTGCACCCAGAACCGTTATGCGGTGAACAAAGAGCGCATGGTCCGCCTCTCCGAATACAGCCGCGACTGCCTCGATGAGCTGCGTGCCGAGACCGGCATTGCCTACGAAAGCCGCAGCCTCGGCACGACCCAGTTGTTCCGCACGCAGGAACAACTGGATAACGCCGCCAAGGACATCGCCGTGCTCGAACAAGCCGGCGTGCCCTATGAAGTGCTCGACCGCGAAGGCATTGCCCGGGTCGAGCCGGCGTTGGCCAGCGTCAGCAATATCCTCAGCGGCGCGCTGCGCCTTCCGAACGATCAAACCGGCGACTGCCAGCTGTTCACCACGCGTCTGGCCGAGATGTGCGTGAAGCTGGGCGTGGAATTCCGCTTCGGCCAGTCCATCGAGTCCATTGATTTCGCGGGCGACACCATCAACGGCGTGCGCATCAACGGCAAGCTCGAAACCGCCGACCGCTATGTGCTGGCCCTCGGCAGCTACTCGCCGCAACTGCTCAAGCCGCTTGGCATCAAGGCGCCGGTTTATCCGCTCAAGGGCTACTCGCTGACGGTGCCGATCACCAACCCGGCGATGGCGCCGACGTCGACCATCCTCGACGAGACCTACAAGGTCGCGATTACCCGCTTCGACAACCGTATTCGCGTAGGCGGCATGGCCGAGATCGCCGGCTTCGACCTGTCGCTCAATCCGCGTCGCCGCGAGACCCTGGAGATGATCGTCAACGACCTTTATCCTCACGGCGGCGATCTGCAGCAGGCCAGCTTCTGGACCGGCCTGCGCCCGACCACGCCGGACGGGACGCCGATCGTGGGCGCAACGCCTTACCGCAATCTGTTTCTCAACACCGGCCACGGCACGTTGGGTTGGACGATGGCCTGCGGTTCAGGCAGATTGCTGGCTGACCTGATCGCTCGCAAAACGCCACAGATCAGCGCTGAAGGCCTCGATATTTCCCGTTACGGCAGTTCCAAGGAGATCGCAAAACATGTCCATCCAGCGCCAGCTCACCAATGAGCGCATGAGCCAGTTGGTCGTCCATAACGGCACCGTTTACCTTGCCGGGCAAGTGGCCGACGACATGGCAGCGGGGATCGAGCAACAGACCCGCGAGACGCTTCACAACATCGAGCGACTGCTGGACCTGGCCGGTACCGACAAGACCCGCATCCTGTCGGTAACGATTTACCTGAAAGACATCGATGCGCACTTTGCCGGCATGAACAGCGTCTGGGACACCTGGCTGCCGAAAGGCCAGGCCCCTGCGCGTGCGACGGTTGAAGCCAAGCTCTGCGAGCCGGAGATTCTGGTTGAACTGTCGGTGGTTGCGGCGCTGCCGTAGCATTTGCACGCTGCACGCCCGTGTGCCGCTGAAACCTTACGCAACATCGTTCTTGTGGGAGCGCGCTTGCCCGCGATTGCGGTGTATCAAGCGACGTGATGCAGCTGACCCATCTTTCGCGGGCAAGCGCGCTCCTACAGATTCCGAAACCCTGACCAAGAAGCCCCGCCATGCGTCCAGCCCGCGCCCTTATTGACCTTCAAGCCCTGCGCCACAATTACCAACTGGCCCGTGACACAGCCGGTGCCAGAGCGCTTGCCGTGATCAAGGCGGATGCTTACGGCCACGGCGCGGCGCAGGTTGCGCAGGCGCTGGAATCCGACGCCGACGGCTTTGCCGTGGCGTGCATCGAAGAAGCGCTGGAGCTGCGTCAGGCCGGGATCAACGCTCCGATTCTGCTGCTGGAAGGCTTTTTCGAGGCCGACGAACTGGCGCTGATCGTCGAGCATGATTTCTGGTGCGTGGTGCATTCCCTCTGGCAACTCGATGCCATCGAACAAACCGCCCTCGGCAAGCCGCTGAATGTGTGGCTGAAGATGGATTCGGGCATGCACCGCGTCGGCATTTATCCCGCGGATTTTCAGGCGGCGCATCAGCGGCTGCTGAACAGCGGCAAGGCCGCAAAGATCGTCCTGATGACCCACTTCGCCCGCGCCGACGAACTCGACAGCGTGCGCACCGACGAGCAAGTGGCGATTTTTCAATCGGCGCGTGCCGGGCTGGCCGCTGAAGTCAGCCTGCGCAATTCCCCCGCCGTCATGGGCTGGCCCAGCGTGCCGAGTGACTGGGTGCGTCCGGGCATCATGCTCTACGGCGCGACGCCGTTTGATCAGTCGCAATCGGTCGCCGATCGTTTGCAGCCGGTCATGACCCTCGAGTCCCGGGTGATCTGCGTGCGTGACCTTCCCGTCGGTGAGCCAGTGGGCTACGGCGGTACATTCGTTGCCGAGAGCAACATGCGCATCGGTGTGGTCGCGATGGGTTACGCCGACGGCTATCCGCGTCAAGCGCCCACCGGCACCCCCGTGATGGTCGACGGTCATCGCAGCCAGTTGCTCGGGCGTGTGTCGATGGACATGCTCTGCGTCGACCTCACCGGCGTGCCGGGCGCAGGGCTGGGCAGCCGCGTCGAACTGTGGGGCAAGAACATCCTCATCAGTGACGTTGCGTCGAGCGCGGACATGATTCCGTACCAGATTTTGTGCAACCTGAAACGCGTGCCAAGGCTCTATTCCGGAACCTGAAGGCCACTCGCCTATCCCCTGCAAATCACCCCTTCGCGGCCCGTGATGGCCGCCAGTCCCTTTGCTGATTCGGCCATGGGCTCAAGTGTTGTAAATACTGAACGCTGTTGCCATGATGACGGCCACTTGACCCAACTTGATCATCAGGAGGACTTCCGCATTGGACGTCGGTGAACGACTGCAATCCATTCGTAAACTCAAAGGTCTGTCCCAGCGTGAACTCGCCAAACGAGCGGGCGTGACCAACAGCACCATCTCCATGATCGAGAAGAACAGCGTGAGCCCCTCGATCAGCTCCTTGCGCAAGGTGCTGGGCGGCATACCGATGTCCATGGTGGAGTTCTTTTCCGAAGAGCTCGAACCCGAAAACCCGACCCAAGTGGTCTATAAAGCCAGTGAACTGATCGATATCTCGGACGGTGCAGTGACCATGAAACTGGTCGGCAAATCCCATCCCAGCCGTGCCATTGCGTTTCTTTCCGAGGTCTACCCGCCGGGTGCCGACACCGGCGTCGAGATGCTCGTGCACGAGGGCGAGGAGACCGGAATTCTAGTCGAGGGCCGTCTTGAACTAGTGGTCGGTCTTGATACCTACGTGCTGGAAGAGGGCGACAGTTACTACTTCGAGAGCTCCCGACCGCATCGCTTTCGCAACCCCTACGACGTTCCTGCGCGGCTCATCAGCGCTGCCACGCCGGCGAATTTCTGATCAGCGATATGATTAAGCGAAAACTGATCTTCCTCGGGCTGGCCGGATTGCTCTTCGCCGATACTGCTGACGCCACCATGCGCTGCGGCACGGCGCTTATCAGTCTGGGCGACACCGCCGATGTGGTCCGCCAGAAGTGCGGCGCGCCTGACAGCAGTGTTGATCAAATGCCTGCGCTCAGGAGCAACGGCGTTCCCAAACTTGGCACTGCGAAGGTCAGTTTGTGGATATACGGCCCCCGCAACGGCGCAAAACAACACCTGCGGTTTGTCGAGGACAAGCTGGTAGAAATCGAGACTAAGCGGGATTGAGTCGGCGACTGGCAGTCGTTTTTTGAGGGCGCAAGCGGCGTAATGCAGCAAATTCCCGGAAGGCCCGGTCCAACCGCTATCAAATAACAAAATCAGGAGAGGCCGGATGCCGTATTCCTGCTCGATCGAGCAAGCTGTCGATCACGTGCTGGCCGAGTTGCCGGCGCATGTTCATATGGGTATGCCGCTGGGGTTGGGCAAGCCCAATCGTTTCGCCAACGCGTTGTATGCCCGAATCAAGTCGCTGCCCGATCGGCATCTGACCATCTACACCGCGCTGTGCCTCGGGCGGCCCGATGGCGGCGACGGTTTGCAGGGTCGGTTTCTGGAGCCGTTTCTGGAGCGCGTCTTCGACGATTACCCGGAACTGGATTTCCTCTCCGATCTGCGCCGGGACGACCTTCCGCCCAATATTCACGTCCAGCAGTTCTTCATGCAGCCCGGCAGCCTGCTCGGCAGCGTCGAAGCGCAGCAGGATTACGTCAGCAGCAACTACAGCCACGCTGCGCGGGACATCAACGCCAATGGCCTGAACCTGATCGCGCAACTGATCGCCCGCGACCCGCAACGGCCCGATCACCTAAGCCTGAGCTGCAACCCGGACATCACCCTCGACCTGCTGCCCCTGGTGGAAAAACGCCGCGCGGCAGGCGAGCGCATTCTGATGCTTGGCCATGTCCACTCGGATCTGCCGTACATGCAGGGTGATGCCGAAGTCAGCGCCGACACCTTCGACCTGCTGATTGAGCACGAAGAGCGCAGCACGCTGTTCTCGACGCCAAACATGCCGGTCGGTGTTCAGGATCACTTCATTGGCCTGTACGCGAGCACGCTGGTGCGCGACGGCGGCACGTTGCAGATCGGCATTGGTTCGATGGGCGACGCCCTCACCGCCGCCTTGCTTGCGCGCCAGGCCGATAACGAAACCTACCGCGCGTGCCTGGCCGAGCTAGACGGTATCTCTACCTGGAAGCCGCTGATTGAGGCGCAAGGCGGGGTAATGCCCTTTGCCACCGGGCTTTATGGCTGCAGCGAAATGCTGGTCAACGGCCTGCTGGTGCTGCTGGATGCGGGGATCATCCGCCGCAAGGTGTATGCCAACATCGAGCTGCAGGAAATGGCCAACGCCGGGGTGCTCGACGAGTCGGTCCACGGCGACGGCGTGCTGATTCACGGCGGCTTCTTTCTTGGGCCACGCAGCTTCTATGAGCGATTGCGGGAATTCACGCCGGCGCAGATCGCGCAGATCAACATGACCGCCATCAGCTACATCAACGAGCTCTACGGCAACGAGACGCTCAAGCGCCTGCAACGGCGGGATGCGCGATTCATCAACAGTTGTTTCACCGTCACCTTGATGGGCGCAGCGATCTCCGATCAGTTGGCCGATGGCCGGGTGGTCAGCGGTGTTGGCGGGCAGTACAACTTCGTCGCTCAGGGCCATGCGCTCGAAGGCGCGCGTTCAGTGCTGATCCTGCGCAGCTGGCGTGAGTCGGGCGGGGAGGTCAGTTCCAACATCGTCTGGGACTATGCGCACGCGACGATCCCCAGGCACCTGCGCGACATCGTCGTCACCGAATACGGTATCGCTGATCTGCGCGGCAAGACCGATTCCGCAGTGATCGAGGCGCTGCTCAACATCAGCGATTCACGCTTCCAGCCGGGCCTGATGGATCAAGCGCTAAAGGCCGGCAAGCTGCCCAAGGATTTCCGCCTCGATCCGCTGTTCAGCCAGAACACGCCCGAGCGGTTGAAGGACATCCGCGACCAGTTCCCGTCCCTGTTCATCGAGTACCCACTGGGCAGCGATTTCACCGCTGAAGAGCGCGATTTATTGCGCGCGCTGAACTGGTTGAAGAGCAAATTCAAACTCACGGAAATCATCGAGCTGGGTAAAGCCACGCTGGAAGCGCCTGACGCGAGCGCGTATCCGGAGCACTTGCAGCGCATGGGCCTTGATCATCCGCAGGGACTGCGCGACGAGCTGTATCAGCGGCTGGTATTGGCGGGATTGCAGGCAACTGCCTAGGGCCGATGTTTCATGGGAATGTAGGAGTGACCGGGGTGGCGCTCCACCTTGCTCGCGATTGCGGTGTGTCAGCCAACATCGATGTCACAGACCCACCGCGTTCGTCCGGATGCGGCCCAGACCAAGCGCGCTCCTACCCCGATCTATGTCAGTCGCAGCACGTCCGGCGTATGCAAATAATCGGTAGGAGCGTGGCTTGTCCCGCGATCTGGCGCGCAGCGGCAGCAGGCCTGCCACCGATTTTTTCCTGATCCACCGCGTGCACAGATTCCACGACCGTTTCCCGGCCGATCGCGGGACAAGCCACGCTCCTACACTGGGATTTGTGTCCAACCCAGATGTTTGGCACGCCGCGAACCTGTAGGAGCGCGCTTGGTCTGGGCCGCATCCGGACGAACCCAGTGGGTCAGCCGACATGGATGTCCTAGACCCACCGCCTTCACGAACTGCACCCACTCAACCGAGGGTTTTGATCACCAGCAGCACGGCGGCAAAGAAGCCACTGACCGCAAACAACTGCTGCAATCTCGGGCCGGCCAGGTAACGGCTGACCTGCCTGCCGGCCATCAGTCCGGCGACGGCCCCGGCGGCGAATGGCAGACCCACCGTCCAGTGCATCGCGCCGCTGACGCTGGCGGTGATCACGCTGCCGGTCGAGACCAGTGCGATCACCGCCAGCGACGTGGCGACGATGCTCTTCATCTCGAGGTCGGTGTACCGGGTCAATGCCGGCACGATGACAAAGCCGCCACCCACACCGAGTAAACCCGATAACAGCCCGGCCAATGCGCCGGTTGCCGCCAGTGAGCGGGCGCATGGCAGCGTCCAACGCAGGCGACCCACCAGCGGATTGACCACGCAGGGCCTGAACGCGCCCCGCTCTGGCGGCTTGCCATGGCGCAGTTCGTGAGCGGCTTTGCGGTAGATCCGCCCGCACACATAAAACAGGATCACCGCAAACCCCAACGCCAGCGGCGTATTGGGCAGTTGGTGCGCCAGCCACAACCCTACCGGCGACAGCGCAATGCCTATGATCGCGATGAAAATGGCCGCGCGGTAACGGACGATGCCTTGACGCAACCCAAGCGCTGCGCCGACCGCCGAAGCCAGCCCTACGGCCAGAAGACCCACCGGCGCAGCTTCGATCATCGTCAGGCCCAGCCCGAATACCAGCAACGGCACCGCAAGAATGCCGCCACCCGCGCCTGTCAACGCCAATACAGCTCCAATGATCGTACCGAGGCCGGCTCCGATCAGTTCGTGTTCATTCATGTTAAGTGAGCAAGTCCCGTGGGTCTGTCCGGAGGTGGCTGTTCAGTATGTGAGCGCGCTGGATCGGCGCGCTCGGCGGGATTTACAGCGCATTGATCGGAACCTTCAGGTAGCGCACGCCGTTGTCTTCTGCTTCCGGCAGATTGCCGCCGCGCATGTTGATCTGCACCGAAGGCAGTATCAGCATGGGCATGTCGAGGGTGGCATCGCGCTTCTCGCGCATTTCGACAAACGCGTCCTCGTCGATGCCTTCGCGCACGTGGATGTTGCTGGCGCGTTGCTCGGCGACGGTGGTCATGAACATCAGCTCACGGCCGTTGGGCAGGTAGTCGTGGCACATGAACAGGCGTGTCTGCGGCGGCAGGCTGAGAATCCGGCCGACCGAGCGATACAGCGTGCGCGCATCGGCACCAGGGAAGTCGCAACGCGCTGTGCCGTAGTCGGGCATGAACAGCGTATCGCCGACAAACGCGACGGCTTCGTCGCCCGCTTTGATCACATACGTCATGCACGCCGGCGTATGGCCGGGGGTGTGCATCGCGCGGGCCTGCAGGGTGCCAATCTGAAAATGCGCGTCGTCTTCCAGCAGCCGGTCGAACTGGCTGCCGTCACGGGCGAAGTCGCCTTTGGCGTTAAACAGCGTGCCGAAGACTTTCTGCACGCGGGTAATGTGGCTGCCAATGGCGACGGTGCCGCCGAGCTGTTCTTTCAGGTAGGCCGCCGCCGAGACGTGATCGGCGTGGACGTGGGTTTCCAGAATCCACTGCACCGACACGCCCAGCTCGCGGACCCTGTCGACCAGCTTGTCCGCAGACTGCGTGCTGGTGCGCCCGGATTTCGGGTCGTAATCCAGCACGCTGTCGATCAGCGCAGCCTGAAGCGTGGAGAGGTCAGTGACCAGGTAACTGATGGTCGAGGTCTGCGGGTCGAAGAACGCCTCTACGCTCAGTTTTTCGCCAATGATCATGGTGCTCTCCTTTGTTGCCGGTACAGGAATGCTGCGGTGTGTCTGTGATGCGGAGGTCGACGGTTACGGCGTCTTCGCGGGCAAGCGCGCTCCTACAGGAAGTGCGGCGTACCAAATGCAGGCGTTGGGTATCAAACGAACGTCACAACGCCATCTTTCAACGACTGCACGCGTGCCAGTGACTCTACACGATAGCCCTGGCCGTCCAGCTCGGCGCGGCCGCCCTGGAACGACTTCTCGATCACGATACCCAGGCCGGCGACGGTTGCGCCCGCTTGCTTGATGATCGAGATCAGCGCCTGGGACGCCTTACCGTTCGCCAGGAAGTCGTCGATGATCAGCACCCGATCGCTGCTGTTCAGGTGACGGGTGGAGATGGCGATGGTGCTTTCGGTCTGCTTGGTAAACGAGTACACCGACGCGGAAAACATGTTTTCAGTGAGGGTCAGCGACTGATGCTTGCGCGCGAAGATCACCGGAACGCCCATCTTCAAACCGGTCATGACCGCAGGCGCGATGCCCGACGCCTCAATGGTGACGATTTTGGTGATGCCCGAGTCGGCGAACAGCGCGGCGAATTCGTCGCCGATCTGCTGCATCAGCACCGGGTCGATCTGATGGTTGAGAAACGCGTCGACCTTCAATACCTGGTCGGAAAGCACAATGCCTTCATCGCGAATTTTCTTGTGCAGTGCTTCCACGTGGGTGGTCCTCAGAGCGCAATGTGCGCGAAATGAACGTTATCTTTTCAGCATGGCGCGTATGTCCGCCAGGGCTGTATTGCCGCGTACGGCTTTGACTTCAACGGGCGTGTCATCGTTGCCTTCCCAGGCAAGATCGTCCGGCGGCAGTTCGTCGAGGAACCGGCTTGGCAGGCAATCGATGATTTCGCCGTACTGTTTGCGTTTGGCCGCAAAGGTGAACGCCAGCGTCTGCCGCGCGCGGGTAATGCCCACGTAGGCCAGGCGGCGTTCTTCTTCGATGGTGTCGGCCTCAATGCTGGAGCGGTGCGGGAGGATTTCCTCTTCCATGCCCATGATGAACACGTACGGAAACTCCAGGCCCTTGGAGGCGTGCAGCGTCATCATCTGCACGCCTTCGGCGCCGTCTTCCTCTTCCTGCTGACGTTCGAGCATGTCGCGCAGGACCAGCTTGCCGATGGCCTCCTCGATAGTCATGCCGCCTTCTTCATCCTTTTCCAGCGTGTTTTTCAACGCCTCGATCAGGAACCACACGTTGCCCATGCGGTAGTCGGCGGCCTTGTCGCTGGAGCTGTTCTGACGAATCCAGTTTTCGTAATCGATGTCCATGACCATGCTGCGCAAAGCGGCAATCGGGTCCTGCGTCGCGCATTGCTGGCGCACGCCGTCCATCCAGTGCTTGAAGCGTCTGAGGCGGTCGGTGAAGCGGGCATCCAGATGCTCGCCCAGGCCGATCTCGTCGGTCGCGGCGTACATCGACACCTTGCGCTCGGTCGAGTAGTTGCCCAGCTTTTCAAGGGTGGTCGAGCCGATTTCCCGGCGCGGGACGTTGATCACGCGCAGGAAAGCGTTGTCGTCATCCGGGTTCACCAGCAGGCGGAAGTAGGCCATCAGGTCTTTCACTTCCTGGCGTCCGAAGAAGCTGTTGCCCCCGGACAAACGATACGGAATCTGGTGGTGCTGCAGCTTCAGCTCGATCAGTTTGGCCTGATAGTTACCGCGATAGAGGATCGCAAAATCGCTGTACGGCCGGTCGGTGCGCAGGTGCAGGCTGAGGATTTCGATAGCGACGCGCTCAGCTTCGGCGTCCTCGTTCTTGCAGCGAATCACACGGATTTCGTCACCGTGGCCCATCTCGCTCCACAGCTGTTTTTCGAACGCATGGGGGTTGTTGGCGATCAGCACGTTGGCGCAGCGCAAGATGCGGCTGGTGGAGCGGTAGTTCTGCTCCAGCATCACCACTTTCAACGACGGGTAGTCGTCCTTGAGCAGCATCAGGTTTTCAGGTCGCGCGCCGCGCCAGGCGTAGATCGACTGGTCGTCGTCGCCCACGACCGTGAACTGGCAGCGCGTGCCGATGAGCATCTTCACCAGCAGGTACTGGCTGGCGTTGGTGTCCTGGTATTCGTCGACGAGCAGGTAGCGCACCTTGTGCTGCCACTTTTCAAGAATGTCGGCGTGCTCCTCGAACAGCTTCACCGGCAGCAGAATCAAGTCGTCGAAATCCACCGCGTTGTACGCCTTCAGCGTGCGCTGGTAGTGGCTGTAGACGATGGCGGCGGTCTGCTCCTTGGGATTGCGCGAATTGGCGAGGGCCTCGGGCGGCAGAATCAGTTCGTTTTTCCAGGCGCCGATCATGTTCTTGATCTCGTCGACGCCGTCGTCGCCCGAGTATTCCTTCTGCATGATGTCCGTCATCAGCGCTTTGACGTCGGTCTCGTCGAAGATCGAGAAACCGGGCTTGTAGCCCAACCGGGTGTGTTCCTTGCGGATGATGTTCAGGCCCAGGTTGTGGAACGTCGAAACGGTCAGGCCCCGCCCTTCGCCGCTGCGCAGAAGCGTCCCGACGCGCTCTTTCATCTCCCGCGCCGCCTTGTTGGTAAAGGTCATGGCGACGATGTACTGGGCACGGATGCCGCAGTTCTGGATGAGGTGGGCAATCTTGCGTGTGATCACGCTGGTCTTGCCGGAGCCAGCGCCAGCGAGCACCAAAAGAGGGCCGCCGACGTAGTTCACGGCTTCCTGTTGCCGGGGATTGAGTCGGGACATGGGGAAAAATGGGGTCGCCTGGAAAAGGGCGGGCATTTTAACAGGGTCAGCGGATTGTGCAGCCACCGTCCGACACTGTGATTCGCCGCGCTATCTATATTTCGCCGTTTTGTTACATTTGCGTATTGCGGATGATTCTCGCGTTTGACCACCCTCATTCGGGGGTGCGCCAAGGTCTTTACGTTTGTGTGGGGAGTTAGCTTGTCTACGCCTGTCGAACCCTTGCGTTTGCTGCTTCTGGCGGACTCGCCCGAATGGCCGGCATCGTTGCGCGAGTGCCTGGCACCGATCGGAGACGCCGCCGTCCTTGACTGCGCGCCCAGCTGGGCTGCCGCTGGCGATCAAATAGACCTCGCCGTCCCCGGAATCCTTTTCACCACCGAAGCCCTTCAGCCCGCCGCCGGCCAATGCCGCTGGCCCACCGTATTGCTTTTCGAGACAGAGCCGGACGAAGAGCCTGTCGGCGTCAGCGATTGGCTGGTGCGCGACGCCCTTACCCCGCAAGCCTTGCGCCGCTGTCTACGTCATGTGCGCGAACGGGGCGTGCTGGAAACCACGCTCAATCGCCTCGCCGAGCAGGATCCTCTCACCGGCATCGCCAATCGACAGGGCTTTCAGACGCTGTTGGCCGCCCGGCTGGCCGAGTTCGATGGTCGTGGCCTGGCGCTTGGGCATCTGGATCTGGACAACTTCCGGCGCGCCAACGACGCGCTGGGTCATCAGGCGGGCGATCGACTGATTCTGCAAGTGGTCGCCCGGCTGAGAGGTCAACTGGAGGCGTGCGATCAACTGGCGCGATTGGGCAGCGATGAATTCGCCCTGCTGATCGACACTCGACGCGCCCCTGAACGCGCAGAGTCCATTGCCGAGCGCATCACCGAAGCCTTGTCCGAGCCGTATTGGATCGATGGTGAAAGCCTGTTGATCGGGTGCAGTCTGGGCATCGCCTATGCGCGCCTCAACGGCGGCGCCGATCCGTTGATGTGGCATGCACACATCGCCATGCAACAGGCCAAGGGCACCCATGGCTGTACCTTTCACGTCTTCAACGAACGCATCAACCGCAACGCCCGCAGCCTCGCCGACCTGGAAAGTGAATTGCGCAGGGCCTTGCGTCGCGACGAGTTTGAGCTGCATTACCAGCCGCGCCTGTGTCTGAACACCGGGCACATTCTGGGGCTGGAAGCACTGGTGCGCTGGCGTCACGCCGAGCGCGGGCTGTTGCCGCCGAGTGAGTTCGTGCCGCTGGCCGAGCAAAGCGGGCTGATCGTGCCGCTGGGTTATTGGGTTATTGCCCGGGCCCTTCGTGACATGCAGACGCTGCGCGAGAAAGGCGTGCCACCGCTGCACATGGCGATCAACCTTTCATTCCGTCAATTCCAGGACAACCAGTTGCTCGCAACGCTCAGCCGCTTGATCGCCGATCGCGGCATTGACGCGCAGTGGCTGGAATTTGAACTGACCGAAACAGCCGTCATGCGCCGCAGTGATCTGGTCAAGCAGACCATGGACGCCCTGGGCCGGCTGGGTGTGCGCTTCTCGCTGGATGATTTCGGCACCGGTTTTTCATCTTTCGTGCACCTCAACAGCCTGCCCATCACGCTGCTGAAGATCGACAAGAGCTTTGTCGGTGAAATGGAGCAGCGCGAGGAAAACCGCAAGCTGGTCCACGCGATGATCAACCTGGCCCACAACCTCAGCCTCGAAGTGGTGGCCGAAGGCGTCGAAACCCCCGAGCAACTGGCTTTGCTGCGCAGCTTCAACTGCGATCAGGCTCAGGGCTTTCTCATCAGCCACCCGCTGGCGCTGCCGGAGCTGATGAATTATCTGGCGATGGATCAGGTGCAGAGAAAGGGATTGCAGGGGATTTAAAGAGTGGTAGTGCAAAACCCGTAGGAGCGTGGCTTGTCCCGCGATCGGCTGCGCAGCAGTCGTAAATCTGACGACTCCGTTTGTCCTGATGCACCGCGTTCGCTTGTTTGCTGCCGCTGCGCGGCAGATCGCGGGACAAGCCACGCTCCTACCATTTGACCAACGCCATCACTGCCTATCCCATCACCACAACGCCCGTCGCCTCTTTGCGTAACAGCCGCGCAGTCTTGCGCTCGAACGCCCAGGTCAGTGCCACCGCTGAGCAGAGCAGGCCGATCGCCAATCCCCACCAGACGCCTACCGCCCCCTGGTTCGCCAGAAACCCGAGGCCCCACGCCAAGGGCGCGCCGACCACCCAGTAACTCGCCAAGCCGATCAGGAACGTGGTTTTCGCGTCCTTGAATCCCCGAATCGCACCCATGGCGATGGTCTGCGTGCCATCGAGAATCTCGAACCAGGCGGCGATGGCCAGCAGCTTCACCGCCAGCTCGACGACGCCTTGGTATTTCGGATCGTTGACGTCCACGAACAGGCCGATGACGGCGTGGGGCGCGACCCAGAACAGAATGCCGAACGACAGCATCAGCAGTCCGCCGAAACCAATCCCCATGCGTCCGGCGGTGCGCGCCAGCAGCAGGTTGCCGGCCCCGTAATGCAAACCGATTCGCATGGTCACTGCGTAGGAAATCCCGACCGGCACCATGAACGCCATCGACACCGATTGCAGGGCGATCTGATGCGCGGCCATCTGGGTGCTGCCCATGGCGCCCATGCAGAACGCCGCAAAGGTGAACAGCCCGACTTCCACCGCATACGTGCCGCCAATGGGCAGGCCCAGACGCCACAGCTCTTTCAGGCAACTGCGCGAGAGCTTCATCAGTTCTTTGTGAAGGGGATACGCCGCGTAGGCGCTGTGATAACGAATGTGCAGGGCCAGGGCAAAGGCCATGGCATTGGTAACAATGGCCGTGACCAGACCAATCCCCATCAGGCCCCAGTGCGGCAGGCCGAACAGCCCGTGGATAAACGCATAATTGAGTCCGAAGTTCAGCGCCACTCCGACCAGGCTGATCACCATTACCGGGGTCGCACGCCCCAATGCGCTGGTGAATCCGCGCAGTGCCATGAAGCTCAACAGGCCGGGCAGCGCCAATGGCAGGGTGATCAGGAATTCACTGGCCATGTGCACGTTGGCTTCGTCCTGCCCGAATTGCAGAAGGATTGGCTCCAGGTTCCACAGGATCAGCGCGGCAATCAGCGCCATGCCCCATGCCAGCCACAAACCGGCCTGGGTCAGACGGGTGACGCCAGCGTGATCATTCGCGCCCTTGCGGATCGCGACCAATGTACCGACCGCTGCCATGACACCGACGCAGAAGAACGACACGAAGTTGTAGCTCGCCGCGCCCAGCCCGCCACCGGCGAGGGATTCCGGTCCCAGCTTGCCCATCATCACGGTGTCGGTGAACACCATCAGCATGTGCGCCATCTGCGAAGCTATCAGCGGCGCGGCCAGACGCAGGATGATCCACAGTTCTTTGAAGGCGTACTGGTGCATGGTCTTTGCGCTCGGGTTTTCGGGTGTTGGCAGGCCGGTCATTGTGGGGATTCAGGCGGGGATGCACAAAGGGATAAATCCGATCATTGGCATGAGTAAAACTCATTCTGGGGTTTCTGAAGTAGAGTGACGGCAGTTGTCCGACTGCTTGAGGAATTCCCGCCGATGTCTCGCACGCTTCCGCCTCTGTATGCCCTGCGCGCGTTCGAAGCCGCTGCGCGACACAGCTCGTTCACGCGCGCCGCTGAAGAGCTGTCGATCACCCAAAGCGCGGTCAGTCGGCATATCCGCACGCTGGAAGAGCATTTTGCCTGCCGTCTGTTTCGCCGCAACGGTCGCAATCTGCAGCTCACCGAGGCCGCGCGGGAATTACTGCCGGGCGTGCGTGAAGGCTTTTCAGCCCTGGAGCGAGCGTGCAGCGCGTTGATGGCGGAGGAGGGCATCTTGCGCATGAAGGCCCCTTCGACCCTGACCATGCGCTGGTTGCTGGCGCGGCTGAGTCGTTTTCGCCACCTGCAGGTGGGCAACGAGGTGCAACTGACCAGTGCGTGGATGGACATCGACAGCGTGGACTTCACCCAGGAGCCGTTCGATTGCGCGGTGCTGCTCAGCCATGGGCACTTTCCGCCGGAGTGGGAGGCGACGTACTTGTTCCCGGAATGGCTGATTCCCGTGGGCGCGCCGACGCTGCTGGATGACGCGCCGTGGGATGCCGAGCGCCTGGCCGGCGCCGAACTGTTGCACCCCACGCCCGACCGTCGCGACTGGCGCCGATGGCTGGAGCGCATGGACTTGTCTGATCGGGTCTCGCTCAAGGGCGGGCAGGTCTTCGACACGCTGGAGCTGGGCATGATCGCTGCGGCCCGGGGTTACGGCGTTTCCATGGGCGATCTGCTGATGGTGGCCGAGGACGTCGCTCAGGGCCGACTCAGCCTGCCGTGGCGCACGGCGGTGGTCAGTGGCGAAAACTACTACCTCGTCTGGCCCAAGACCCGTCCGGGCGGCGAGCGTATGCGCCGGCTGAGCGACTTTTTGCAGGGCGAAGTGCAGGCGATGGAATTGCCGGACGTGACGATTCTGGAGTGAGCCGTAGAACGCTGCATCACCGAAGGAGGACGCGAGACCGCCAAAAAGAGAATTAATTCCGTCCTGAAACGGCGTAGGACTTAAGTTTTTCGTTTGCCGGCCGAATTGGTATTGCAGAGCCGTTTCACCTCAATCGGTTCATCGATTCCCTCTATTAAAATTCGTCCGAATGGTGTCCTGAGATCCAGGACGGCCCAGTCGTTCGGCAAGGAGCCCCAATGCCTCAGCCTCGCGCCCGAATTGCTTCGCAACTCGGCATTGCCCTGGCCGTTATTCTGGCCGTCGTCATCAGCGGCAGCACCCTGTTCGCCCTGCGCTCACTGGACGCGGCAAACCTGGTCATCCGTGAAGAGCACATGGGCAGCGAAGCTCGTTTGCTCGCCGACCAGTTGAACACTTTTCACAGCACGTTGCGTGACAGCACCCTGCGTCTGAGCGGCCTGTTCGAGAAGCGCTTTTCGGGCGGCCTGAGCCTGCAGGGCGATCAGCAGGTTGCGGTCGCGGGCGTGCAGACCCCTGCGTTGCTGCTCAACGGCAACGCGCTGAACAACGACTTCACTGAAGTCGACGACTTCAAAAACATGACTGCCGGCGTGGCGACGGTCTTCGTGCGCAGCGGCGACGACTTCGTGCGCGTCAGCACTTCCCTGAGCAAGCAGGACGGCTCGCGGGCCCTCGGGACCTCGCTGGATCACAAGCATCCGGCTTATGAAAAGCTCCTCGCCGGTCAGGGATACGTCGGTCGCGCGCTGTTGTTTGATCGTCTGTACATGACTCAATACAGCCCCGTGCGTGACGCCAGCGGCAAGGTCATCGCCGTGCTGTTTGTTGGCTTCGACTACACCGACGCGCAGAAGGCGCAGTTCGACAACCTGAAGAACTTCCGCATCGGTTCCACCGGCTCGCTGGCCCTGCTCGATGAGCAGAACAAATGGCTGGTGCCGCCTGCGGGCGTGAAGGACCTGGATCAGGCGAGCACCACGCTGGCCGAGTTCGCCAAGACGCCGAGCGTTGGCCGTTTCTGGCAGGACGCCGGTGAAGATTTCTACACCGTCGGCGAGAAGTTTGCCGGCGGCCCGTGGACGGTTCTGGCGACGATGCCCAAGGATGAAATCAGCGCAGTGACCTGGAGCGTCGGCACGCAACTGGCTATCGGCAGCCTGCTGGCAATGCTGATTGCTGTCGGCGCCGCGATCTGGCTGTTGCGCAGCAAGCTGCGGCCGCTGTCGGCGTTGGTCAGTCAGGCAGAAGCCCTCGGCGCAGGTGATCTGAGCGTGCGTCTGAACATTTCCAGCCATGATGAAATTGGTCAGTTGGCAGGCAGTTTCAACAAGATGGGCCAGGCGCTGGAAACCATGGTGTCCCACATCCGCACGGCCGCGCTGGAAGTGAGTAGCCGTGCGAACGCACTTTCCGGCTTGTCGGGCGGCGCTTATGACGGGATGGAGCAGCAATCCGGCGAAATCACCAGTATGGCTGGTGCAGTGGAGGAGTTCAGCGCCACGGCCCTGACCATCGCCGACAACATGGGCACCACACAGCGCATGGCGCAGGGCAATGCCCAGCAGACGCGCATCGGCCGTACGTCGATGGAGGAGGCGTCGGCCTCGCTGGAGCAAATCGCAGGCTCGCTGAGCAGCACTGCGACGGTGATCGATACCTTGGGCCAGCGCTCGCAAGAGATCGGCGGGATCGTCAGCGTCATCACCTCGATCGCCGAGCAGACCAACCTCCTGGCGCTCAACGCAGCGATCGAAGCCGCACGCGCCGGGGAGCAAGGCCGAGGTTTTGCGGTGGTAGCAGATGAAGTCCGCAGCTTGGCATCACGTACGCGTCAGGCCACCGATGAAATTTCCGGCATGATCAGCAGCATCCAGCAAGAGACCAGCAATGCCATCAACACCATGCAGCAAGGCAACGCGCTGATGCAGGAAGGCCTGTCGCGCAACGCCAAAGTCGCGGCAGCGCTGGCCCAGATCGACGAACAGAGCCGCTCGGCCGGCGAGCAATTCACGTCGATCACCACCGCGACCCAAGAGCAGAGCAACACCGCAACGCTGCTCAGCGCCAACCTGCAAAGCATCGCCCTGGCGAACAGCGAGCAACGCGAAGTCGTGTCCAACCTGGCGATTACGGCTCAAGAGCTGAACGCCGTGGCGGCTGACTTGCAGAAGGAAGTCGATCGGTTTCGGTGAGGCGGGAGGACTGGTGGCGCTTGAGGGTGCACCGATCAGGCATTCGGGGGCCACTGTTGTGCGGCATGTAAAACCCGAAGAATGAGAAGGGTCGTGGGGGTTTCGGCATACACCACCAAGTAGTTCGGAGCCACTACGATCTCCCTGGTTCCCGCTTCCCGCCCGGCTTTATAAAGCCTTGGATGGCGAGGGAGGTGGCCGATGCGAACATCGATCTCCTCCTTCAAGCGCCACGCTGCTTTGGCGTCATGGCCGGCGACGTATTCAAGGATCGCCAGCAAATCGTCCCTGGCATACTTGCTCCATTCAATTGTCAGCACCGCGCTTCCTATCAAGTAATTCGGTGGCGGCAGCCATGACATCCTCGTGCGAGTGCGTCGGCCCCGAGTCCTCCATGGCTTCACGCACCTTGGCCCTGAACCATTGATCGTAAGCGTCCGGGTGTGCGCCGAGGCCTGCAGGTAAACCACCTTCGCGGACTACCCGAGTGAGCAAAATACGCACTGCATCGGAAATGGTGAGGCCGAAGTTGGCCAAGGTCTCCGATGCCTGGTTTTTAAGTGCCTGATCAATCCTCACATGTAGCATTGAAGTTTGGGTTGTCATGAGGACTACTCCTGAAAAAGATCACTATGTATCTCATTTGAGATACGCGCAACGGAGATCTTTAATTCGACGAAGGCCGATACTGCAAAGCCTCAGCAATGTGGCATCGGGCGATTGCGTCCACCTTCTCCAGATCAGCCAGCGTGCGCGCGACTTTCAGCAGGCGGTGGGCGGCGCGCAGAGACAAGTTCAGGCGTTCGCAGGCGTTCTCGAGCCAGGCTTCGTCTTCCGGCAACAGCGCGCAGTGCTGACGCAGCGCAGGAAGATCAAGAAATGCATTGGCGCAGCCCTGACGTCGTTGTTGGCGCTGGCGTGCATCGGATACCACCTCCGCTGCGCTGGCGCTTTCACCCTTGCAGTCGGGCGTGGCCGCTAAAGACGTGGTTTCGCGGGCGACCGTCAGGTGCAGGTCAATCCGGTCGAGCAATGGGCCGGACAGCTTGTTGCGGTAACGCTGAATCTGATCGGTTGAGCAACGGCAGCGCCCGGTTGGCTCGCCGTGATAACCGCACGGGCAGGGGTTCATCGCCGCGACCAGTTGAAAGCGCGCCGGAAAGCGCACCCGATCCCGCGCCCGGGAAATCACGATGTGGCCAGACTCGAGGGGCTCGCGCAGGACCTCCAGCACACGTCGATCAAACTCCGGAAGCTCGTCCAGAAACAGCACGCCGTGGTGCGCGAGGGTGATTTCTCCAGGTTGCGGGCGACTGCCACCCCCAACCAGCGCAGGACCTGATGCCGAGTGATGAGGCTGGCGGAAAGGGCGCTGGGGCCAACTGGTCAGCGGCGCGTGACTGGCGACCGACTGAATCGCCGCCACCTCCAGCGCTTCGAGCTCATCCAGCGGCGGCAATAGCCCGGGCAAACGGCTCGCGAGCAGCGTTTTACCGGTGCCGGGAGGACCGCTGAAAAGCAGGTTATGCGCGCCAGCTGCGGCCACCAGCAACGCGCGTTTGGCAGCGATCTGGCCTTGCACCTCACTCAAGTCGGGATAAGGCTGCGTCTGCAGGATCAGGCCATTGGATTTATAGGGCGAGATAACCGTGTGTCCATTCAGGTGCGACACCAGCTCCAGCAGATGACTGACCGCGATCACCTTCAGGCCTGACGCCAGACACGCTTCCTCGGCATTCACCGCCGGCACGATCAGCGTGTGGCCCGCCTCACGCGCAGCCAGTGCCGCCGGGAGCACCCCCTGCACGGGCCGAATCGCTCCCGACAACGCCAGCTCCCCCAGGCATTCGATGCCCTCCAGCGCAAGGGTCGGCACCTGCGCGCTGGCGGCCAGCAAGCCAAGCGCGATGGCAAGATCGAAGCGTCCGCCGTCCTTGGGCAAATCGGCAGGCGCCAGATTCAAGGTGATGCGCCGCGCCGGGAATTCCAGCCGACAGTTGAGGATCGCACTGCGCACCCGATCCTTGCTTTCCTTCACCGCACCTTCCGGCAGACCCACCAGCGTCAGGCTGGGCAACCCATTGGCGAGATGGGTTTCGACGGTCACGGCAGGCGCTTCAACGCCAACTTGGGCACGGCTCAGAACGATCGCGAGGGACATGTCTTTCCTTGAAGGCAGCACCGCTTCCTGCGGCGAGCTTAAGGATAGTCATTGCTCCAACGCGTGCCCCCATGCATGTTCTACGGCATGTGTATGAATGGAAGGAGGGAGGAGTGATGACCAGTAATGGAGAAGGGCCCGTGCATCCAGGGGAAATTCCAAGCGAGGAGTTTCTCGAGCCGTTGGCCACTAAGGTGACGTTCGCCGGGGCCCGAGCCTGTGACTTCGAGGCGCTTGTTGCCATCCGGATCGACGCCATGCGTGAGAGTCTTGAGCGCATTGGTCGATTTGATCCCGTGCGCGCCCGAAAGCGTTTTCGTGAAGGCTTTTCCCCCGAGTTTACTCGTCACGTTTTGGTTGCCGGAAAGCGGGTGGGTTTTGTCGTGGTCAAGCCGCGTATCGACGGACTGTTGCTCGATCACCTCTACATCAAGCCAGGCGCACAAGGATCAGGAATAGGTTCGATTGTCCTTCGTCAGATCTTTACGGAAACAGATGCGGCGGCACTGACGTTATACGTTGGGGCTCTGAAGGAAAGCGCTTCAAATCGGTTCTACACTCGTCATGGTTTTCAGTTCGTCGAAGCTGGCGAATTTGATAATTATTATGCTCGGCACGCTGCTCAAGGCTGCCCGTCAGTGGGTAACTGAACAAATCCTTCATAGGACAGCGCCGACATGGCGTTACGGCTGGCGCCCGGTTTTGAGATCACTCCGGAGTTCTGGCTGAACTTGCAACTTACCTACGACCTGCGCAAAGCAGAGATCGAGCGAGGGCAGGCCATCAAGGCCCAGGTTCAGCGCATTGCGCACTGCGCCTGAGCACCGTCAGGGTTCAACGCTCAATCGTGTTGCTCAGCCCCTGACGCTTTTGATTGCGTGGCCAACTGCGCTTCCATTTCCGCCATCTTCGCTTCCAGTGCCTCAAGTCGGGCGCGGGTGCGGGCGAGGACGATCATCTGGCTGTCGAATTCTTCCCGGCTGACCAAGTCCAGCTTGCTGAAGCCGCTCTGCAGCAGCGCCTTGAACTGGGTTTCGAATTCGCTGCGGGGAACCGGGGTTTCGCCGTTGAACAGGCGGGAAGCGTGACCGCTCAGGGCATCGAGAAAAGCTTTGGGGGCGAGCATGATGAAATTCCGGAATCAGATGGGACGAGTGTAGCACGCAGCTTTTGGGCGCTTGGAGCTAGGTATGCGCTGCACGCTTTTCGCGCATGGCCCCGGGCGCGCGCGCACCGTTGTTGTGCGGTGATGGCAATCGACGACTACGCTGAAGCATGAATCATCGGTAGAAGTGCCGAAATTCACGCCGATCGATGAGATGGCAAGCTTTCTGCTTAGTGGCTTGTAACCCATGCACTGATGCAGTCGCTGTAGACGAATGCAGTGCGGCAGGCGGAGCGGGGAATGTTTCGTCAGAAGCGGTTTTCTGGAGTTGGTCAGGTCTGATTCGGACCACGACGCGTTACAAAGCCAGGCACTGCGCTTAGACTTGAGTCGGGTTTGTTTTCCTGGGGCAAGTCCACCAATTCGGGAGAAAGTTTCATGAAGCTAGTCACTGCCATCATCAAGCCGTTCAAGCTGGACGACGTACGCGAGTCGCTGTCCGAAATCGGCGTGCAGGGCATCACGGTCACTGAAGTCAAAGGCTTCGGCCGTCAGAAAGGCCACACCGAGCTGTATCGCGGTGCGGAGTATGTAGTCGACTTCCTCCCCAAAGTGAAGATCGATGTTGCGATCGACGACAAGGATCTGGACCGCGTTATCGAAGCGATAACCAAAGCGGCCAACACCGGCAAGATCGGTGACGGCAAGATCTTCGTGGTCAATCTGGAACAGGCCATCCGCATCCGTACCGGCGAAACCGATACCGACGCAATCTAAGCCGCCAAACCCCAACGCCCCAGGAGAAAACAATATGACTCTGCGTCAATTCGCAGGGCTAGGAGCCCTGTTGTCCCTCGTAACCCCTGGCTTGGCCATGGCGGCAGACGAAGTGGCAGCCCCTGTACTCAATTCCGGCGACACCGCCTGGATGCTGACCTCCACCGCGCTGGTGCTGTTCATGACCATCCCCGGTCTGGCGCTGTTCTACGGCGGCATGGTCCGCTCGAAAAACATTCTTTCCGTGATGATGCAGTGCTTCGCCATTACCGGCCTGATCAGCATCCTGTGGGTCGTTTACGGCTACAGCATGGCGTTCGACACCACCGGGATGGAAGCCAACGTCGTCAACTTCAACTCCTTCGTCGGCGGTTTGTCGAAGGCGTTCCTGGCAGGCATCACCCCAGCGAGCATTACTGGTCCTGCGGCGCTGTTCCCGGAAGCCGTCTTCGTGACCTTCCAGATGACCTTCGCCATCATCACCCCGGCCCTGATCGTCGGCGCTTTCGCAGAACGCATGAAGTTCTCCGCGATGCTGATCTTCATGGCGATCTGGTTCACCCTGGTTTACGCGCCAATCGCGCACATGGTCTGGAGCGGCGTCGGTGGTCTGTTGTGGGACTGGGGCGTTCTCGACTTCGCGGGCGGCACCGTTGTTCACATCAACGCCGGTGTGGCTGGCCTCGTAGCGTGCCTGGTACTCGGCAAGCGTAAAGGTTTCCCGACCACTCCGATGGCTCCGCACAATCTGGGTTACACCCTGGTAGGCGCGGCCATGCTCTGGGTGGGCTGGTTCGGCTTCAACGCAGGTTCCGCGGCTGCGGCCAACGGCACCGCCGGTATGGCCATGCTGGTCACCCAGATCGCTACCGCTGCTGCAGCGCTGGGCTGGATGTTCGCCGAGTGGCTGACCCACGGTAAGCCAAGCGCTCTGGGCATCGCCTCGGGTGTGGTTGCCGGTCTGGTTGCGGTTACGCCGGCTGCCGGTACTGTTGGCCCAATGGGCGGCCTGATCATCGGTCTGGCGGCAGGCGTGGTCTGCTTCTTCTGCGCCACCAGCCTGAAACGCAAACTGGGCTACGACGACTCCCTGGATGCCTTCGGCGTTCACGGTATCGGCGGTATCCTCGGCGCGATCCTGACCGGCGTGTTCGCGGCACCTTCGCTGGGCGGCTTCGGCACCGTGACCGACATCGCGGCACAAGTCTGGATTCAGTGCAAAGGCGTCGGCTTCACGGTCATCTACACCGCGATCGTGACCTTCATCATTCTCAAGGTGCTCGACATGGTCATGGGCCTGCGTGTCACCGAAGAAGAAGAAGCGGTCGGCCTGGATCTGGCGCAACACAACGAACGTGGCTACAACTTGTAATCCACCCATCAAAAAATGCCCGGGTCTCCGGGCATTTTTTTGTCTGGCGTTTGTCGATAGGGATGTCGGCACAGGGGGCAGGGGTTCCAGGCAGGAGCATCCGCTGCCATGTCCGGACAAACCTGACGATTCTGGACGCTTGTAAGGGCATAAATGCCCTTGTTCAGCGCTCGTGAAAATCGTCGCTCATTACCCACTTTGTTTTTTTTTCCAGCGCGTTAGAATGCGCGCCGAAGGGCGGAGAACGGTATGTGGCAACAGACCTTGATCACGCTGCGGGCAAGGCCTCGCGGTTTCCATCTGGTGACTGACGAGATCGTCGCGGGCCTTCGCGAATTACGCGAATGCCGCATCGGCCTGCTGCATATCTGGTTGCAACACACCTCGGCCTCGCTGACCGTCAACGAGAACGCCGACCCGGCGGTACGTCGCGACTTCGAGCGTTTCTTCAGCCGTCTGGTGCCTCAGGGGCGCGACGGCTATGAGCATGACGACGAAGGGCCCGATGATCTGCCTGCGCATTTCAAAGCCAGTCTACTTGGCTGCCAGCTGACATTGCCGGTAACAAATGGACAGCTGGCGTTGGGCACATGGCAAGGTATTTATCTGGGCGAGCACCGCGATGCTGGCGGTGCCAGTAAGGTGCTCGTCACGCTTCAGGGTGAGGGGCACGACCGCTAAGGGTACGCGGTAGTTGAATTTTTTCCGGCTGCCCAAGAAATCAAGCCCGGCTGGGCTATAACTAATCTGCTTTCGCAAGTCATGAGGTAGAACATGAGCGACGACGACATCGAAGAAGGTCTGGAAGACGAGCTGGAAGACGAGGAGGGCGGCGAGGGCCTCGCTGCGGCTTCCGATGAAGATGCAGTGGAGGTCGACGACAGCGCTGAAGCCTCTGCGACTCCGGCCAAAGGCAAGGCCAAGGCCGCCGTCTCGGTTGACGAATTGCCCAGCGTGGAAGCCAAAAATAAAGAGCGTGATGCTCTGGCTCGCGCGATGGAAGAATTCCTCTCTCGCGGTGGGAAGGTCGTGGAAGTGGAGGCCAATGTGGTCGCCGACCCGCCCAAGAAGCCCGACAACAAGTACGGCAGCCGTCCTATCTAACGGATTGGCTGTTCGCTTGATGAAAAACCCGCTGTCGCTGCGGGTTTTTTGTTGCCTGCGATTCGGGTCGTTTAGTGGGTCAGGCACTGGCGTCGGGCAATGCTGCAGGAGCGGCGTTCCCTCCGCAGGAAGCGGATCAATCCCAGCGCGCCAGCACCTCTGGCAACTGCGCCAGGCTGTTGATCTCGGCATCCGGCGCTTTTTCAGCCTCCCAGACTTTGCCGCCGGGGTTGTACCAGATCGCCCGCATGCCGGCCTGCTGAGCACCGGCGATGTCGTCACCGGGATGGTCGCCGACATGCACGGCCTGGCTGGCATCGGCATTGCCGCGCTTCAGCGCTTCGACAAAGGGCGCAGGGTCAGGCTTGCCGATGCCCAAATCTTCGGCGCACAGCGCGAAGGCGAAATGATCGGCCAGGCCCAGGCGGCGTACGTCGGCATTGCCGTTGGTCACGACGCCCAAGGTGTAGGACTTTGCCAGGATCTCCAGTGTCGGAACCACTTCAGGGAAGATATCCAGCTGGTGCCGTCCCTGAAGGAACACTTCAAAGCTCTGGTCCGCCAGCTCATGGGCTTCGGCATGACCATAGCCGGCATCCTCCAGGGCGTGAAAAAGCACCGTGCGGCGCAACGCACTGATCCGGTGCTTGAACGTGGGATCCTCTTCGATGAGTCGCGAGCGGATTTCCCAGAGATGCTCGACCGGAACCGGCCCGAGTTTTGGCGCGTTGGCAGCCAGCCACTCACGCAGCTTGGCCTCGGCACTGACAATCGCCGGTGCGGTTTCCCACAGCGTGTCGTCCAGATCGAAGGTGATCAGCTTAATGTTCATTATCGGCGTTACCTTTGCGCTTGGCCCGTGGATGGGCGCTGTCATACACCGTTGCCAGATGCTGGAAATCCAGATGGGTGTAGATCTGAGTGGTGGCGATGTCGGCGTGGCCCAGCAGTTCCTGCACGGCGCGCAGGTCCTGGGACGACTCCAGCAAGTGGCTGGCGAATGAATGCCGAAGCATGTGCGGGTGCAGGTTCTGGCCCAACTCGCGTTCACCGGCAGCTTTGACTCGCAGCTGTATCGAGCGCGGCCCCAGACGGCGGCCTTGCTGGCTGACAAACACCGCATCGTCCTGCGGATTGGCCAGCGCCCGTTGTTTGAGCCATTCCTCCAGCGCTTCCCGGGCCTTTCTGCCAACCGGTAAAACGCGGGATTTGCTGCCTTTGCCGAGGACCTGCACAAGTCCGTCCGCCAGATCCAGGTCTGCACAGTTCAGCCCGGTCAGCTCGGACAGGCGCAGGCCTGACGAATAGAACAGCTCGAGGATGGCCTGATCACGCCGAGCCAGAAAATCGTCTTCGACGCCGCCTTCTAGCAGTTGCAGGGCACGGTCGGCATCAAGGGTTTTCGGCAAGCGTCGCTCGCCCTTGGGCGGTGACAGGCCATTGGCCGGGTCGTGATCGCAAAGGCCTTCGCGGTTGAGATAGTGATAGAAGCCGCGAACGGCCGACAGCAGCCTGGCGAGGCTGCGTGATGACTGACCCTGCTGGTGAAGGCGAGCGACAAGGCTGCGCATGGCCCGAATATCCAGCGCTTTCCAGCTGTCGATGTGCTGCTTTTCGCAGAACGCCAGAACCTTGTTCAGGTCGCGGCGATAGGCTTCAAGCGTATGGCTCGACACTTGGCGCTCACTGCGCAGGTGCGTGCAGTAAGCGTCCAATTGCCGCTCCATGACTAGCGAACCGACCGCAGCGAATGGGTGAAGCGTGGCAGCAGGCGGCTGAGGACGTCGGCGATGTAACTGAGAAACAGCGTGCCGACCGAGCTCTTGTAGTGCTGCGGATCACGGCTGCCGATCGCCAGAACGCCGTGCAGTCCTTGATGGGTGAGGGGGGCAAGGGCCGTGGAGCCGACTTCCTTGCTTTGCTCGCTGCCGAACAGAAACTCGAGTTCATGCTCACGCAGTGCGCCACACAGGGTTTTGCCGCCGGACATCAGCCCGCCGATGGCTTTCTGCGCGTCCGCGGCACTGACCCAGCGGCCGACGGTCATCGGGTTGTCGCTGAAAAGGATAAGGCTGACGAAGGGCACCTGAAATTCCTGGCGCAGGCTGTCTTCCACGCAGATGACTATTTCTTCCAGACTGGTCGCGTCCATCAGATCGAGAATCAGCCGGCGGGTTTTTTCAAACAGCCGGTCGTTGTCCCGAGCAACGTCCATCAGTTGCGACAGCCGGTGGCGCATCTCGATGTTGCGCTCGCGCAGCAGTTTCAGCTGGCGCTCGACCAGCGAGACGGTATCGCCCCGTTGGTGCGGGACGCGCATCATTGCCAGCAGTTCGTCGTGCTCGGCGAAGAAATCAGGGTGTTGTTGCAGCCACGCCGCAACCGCCTCGGCTTCAAGGGCAGGCACTGCGTTCTCGGCAGGGGACTGGCCGGGCGTGTCGTTTGAAGTCTGAGGCTGGTCGGTCATTGGATACTCTCACTCATAGACGTACTTGGCCTTCATACACCCGGACAGCCGGGCCAGTCATCACCACGGAATGGCCGGGGCCGGCCCACTCGATGGACAGGCGCCCGCCCGGCAGGTCGATCAGCATCGGCGAATCCATCCAGCCCTGAGTAATGGCCGCGACCGCTGCCGCGCAGGCACCGGTGCCGCAGGCCTGGGTTTCCCCGGCACCACGCTCCCACACTCGCAGTTGCGCGCGCTGGCGGTCGACGACGTGGAGAAAGCCCACGTTCACCCGAGCCGGAAAGCGCGGATGGTGTTCGATCTTCGGTCCCAGCACATGAACGGGCGCGTTGTTGATGTCATAGACGCGCAGCACAGCGTGGGGGTTGCCCATGGACACGGCCGCGAGCTCTACGGTCTCGCCATCGACATCAAGGGAATAACTGACGGCCTGCTCTGGCGCCTCGAACGGGATGTCCGCCGGCACCAGACGCGGCGCGCCCATATCAACGCTGATCTGGCCGTCGTTGCGGATGTCCAGCTCGATGATGCCGCCCTTGGTCTCGACGCGAATCTGCTTCTTGGCCGTCAGCCGCTTGTCCAGCACGAAGCGGGCGAAGCAGCGCGCACCATTGCCGCATTGCTCCACTTCGGAGCCGTCGGAATTGAAAATCCGGTAGCGGAAGTCCACGTCCGGATTGTTCGGCGCCTCGACCAGCAGCAACTGATCGAAACCGATACCGGTATGGCGATCGCCCCATTGCTTGGCGTGCTTGGGCAAAATGTGCGCGTGTTGGCTGACAAGGTCCAGCACCATGAAATCATTGCCCAGGCCATGCATCTTGGTAAAACGCAGCAGCATGGGATTACTCCGGCAGCAGGCTTTCGCCGGCAAACAGCTCAGTCACGGTTTCACGGCGACGCACTTCGAAGGCTTGCTCAACATCCACAAGCACCTCGGCCGTACGCCCACGGGTGTTGTAGTTGGAGCTCATTACGAAGCCATAGGCGCCGGCCGAATGCACCGCCAGCAGGTCCCCTTCAGCCAGCGCGAGTTCACGCTCCTTGGCCAGGAAATCGCCGGTTTCGCAAATCGGGCCGACGATGTCGTAGGTGCGTTTTGCGCTGTCTCGCGGTTTGACCGCTGTTACGTCCATCCACGCCTGATACAGCGCCGGACGAATCAGGTCGTTCATGGCGGCGTCGACGATGGCGAAGTCTTTGTGTTCGGTGTGCTTGAGGTACTCGACGCGGGTCAGCAGCACGCCGGCATTGGCGACGATGAAGCGGCCGGGCTCGAACATCAGCGCCAGATCGCGGCCATCGAGGCGTTCACGCACAGCCTTGATGTAGTCGCCCGCGAGTGGCGGCTCTTCGTCGCGATAACGCACGCCCAGACCGCCGCCCAGATCGATGTGCTTCAGCAGAATGCCGCAATCGCCCAGCCGGTCGACCAGATCGAGCAAGCGATCCAGTGCATCAACGAAAGGCGAGAGCGTGGTCAGTTGAGAGCCGATGTGGCAGTCGACACCGATGACGTCGAGATTCGGCAGCTGCGCGGCGCGGATGTAAACATCTTCGGCGTCCGCGATGGCGATGCCGAATTTGTTTTCCTTGAGGCCGGTGGAGATGTAAGGGTGGGTGCCGGCGTCGACGTCCGGGTTGACGCGCAACGAAACCGGAGCGCGCACGCCCATCTGGGCGGCGACGACTTGCAGGCGTTCAAGCTCGTCGGTGGATTCGACGTTGAAGCAATGCACGCCGACTTCAAGCGCACGGCGCATGTCATCGCGGGTCTTGCCGACGCCGGAGAAGACAATCTTGTCAGCCTGACCGCCTGCAGCCAGCACGCGCTCCAGTTCGCCACGGGAAACGATGTCGAAACCGGCGCCCAGGCGCGCCAGGACATTGAGAACGCCCAGGTTGGAGTTGGCTTTTACGGCGAAGCAGACCAGATGCGGCATGCCGCTCAGTGCATCGTCGAAAGCGCGGTACTGCGCCTCGATGTGCGCGCGGGAATAGACGTATGTCGGCGTGCCGAAGCGTTCGGCGATGGCAGACAACGCCACTCCTTCCGCGAACAGCTCACCGTCGCGGTAGTTGAAGGCGTCCATGACTGATTCCTAGTAGGTCGAAGTCTGATGCTTGTGCGAGTGCGACTTGGTCTGGCTGGAGCCGTCGGCGGACGAGTCGTCGTCGGGCAGATACAGTGGACCTTTCTGACCGCAGGCAGAGACCAGACACGCAACTGCAAGCAGTGCGGCCAGGGAGGAAATCAGGCGCTTCATGGCGAAATCCTTTGTATAAGCATTAATTGCGCCCGAGTATACCGACCACCCGACAGATTGCCTATGCGCTGGAGTTCCCGTCCGGCGGGGGTTTGACGCCGCTGCGCAATTAGACGGTGCAGCGCGCGCGGATTTCTGACGCAGCCTGCGGTGGAGCGAGACGCTTGATGCCTTTCGGGCCAAAGCCGCTCCCAGTATTGCAGTTGGGCGGGTAGGCTTTGCATTTGCCGTGGAGCGACCGTATCGTGCGTCGCTGCGCCATCCGCTGACACTTTTGAGGTTCATGTAATGAGTTTGACCGAAGCCCGTTTTCACGACCTGGTCGATGCCACCCAAGAAAAGCTCCAGGACATCTTCGACGAGAGCGGTCTGGATCTGGACGTTGAGAGTTCGGCCGGTGTGCTGACCGTTAAGTTCGAAAACGGCTCGCAGTTCATCTTCAGTCGCCAAGAGCCACTGCGTCAGCTATGGCTGGCGGCTGCATCGGGTGGTTTTCACTTTGATTACGACGAAGAAGCGAAGCACTGGATCTGCGACAAGAGCGAAGAGCTGTTGAGCGAGATGCTCTACCGTCTGGCGAAACAACAGGCTGGGGAAGAGATCGACTTCGACGCCCTCGACGGCAGCGATGGCAACCGCCAGTGACCGTTAGCGCAACGCCGGTCAAACCGCCAAAGCCGCTGTTCAGCAACGTCAGCCCGGCTGTGCCGTCGCCGTGCATCAGCATCTGCCGGCTCGACGAGGACAAAGTCTGCACGGGGTGTCAGCGCCACGTCGAAGACATTCGCGAGTGGCGGGCGGCGACCGATGAGCGCCGGCGCGAGATCGTGCGACAGGCGGATCAGCGTCGCAGTGCGACTTCCGATCGCGTGTAGGTCAAGCCTCATCCATCGCGGCATTCAATGACTGTTCCAGCTCGGCTTTGTAGCGCAGGAACAGGATGGTCTGCCCGCGTGTCTCCCCCAGTATCCCGGACAGGTCCAGGTCGGTGATGTAGCAGCGGTAACGTTGCGGCTCGCGGCGCTGCTCGAGAATCCGCTGCGCCACGACGCTGAACAGCCGATCGCCATACTCCAGCTCGGAAAACTCCATCCCGTCGCAATACAGCGTCACGCTGACTTGGCCCGGGGATGCCTCCTCGATGATCGCCTGTACCTCGAAAAACGATTTATCGATAAGCATCGCTGGGGTCGGGCGCTGCTCAACGCGACGGGCCCGCCCGGATCCATCGGGGGTTATGCGGTAATACAAAGCCTCCAGCGAGGTTGATTCCAGCGGGTTGTCCAGCGGCAGCAACGCCACCCGCCGGTATATCAACGATTGAAAAAAGC
Organism: Pseudomonas sp. KU26590; assembly: GCF_026153515.1. Taxonomy (NCBI): domain Bacteria; kingdom Pseudomonadati; phylum Pseudomonadota; class Gammaproteobacteria; order Pseudomonadales; family Pseudomonadaceae; genus Pseudomonas; species Pseudomonas sp. KU26590. The sequence continues at coordinate 239,177 of NZ_CP110644.1, read as the reverse complement.
GCTGCAGCGGCACCAGCAGGCTGGATTCAGTGTGATAAGGCACTTGCTGATGCCATAGCGCATTGCGCTCATCGAGCACGTACAGGTCGGCATTGGGTTCGTTGATCCGGTAAAAAACCTGAATGCACTCGGGCTGCCCGTAAGGGATAAGCAGCGACAAGTCCGAGTCCTCCAGCGCCTGGGGGTCCAGATGAATCGGGCTGTAGGCGCTAAGCTCTTCCCCCAGATAGCTGAAAAGCGCCGGCAAGTGTTCGAGTGTGATGTGACTGACCTGGCTGGGGATCATTTCCAGCACGTGATAGCGCTGCTCGACCTGGATGAGATAGCGATGATTCAGCCGCCGGTCCAGCAGCAGTTGTGCCGTGCCGATGAGCTCCTCCACGCGCTGGGCGATGGCCTGAGCGCGGTTGTGGCAAAAGCAGCGCACGCGGATGACAGGCCTGGCGGACTTTTCCGGCATGCCGTTGAACAATTCTGTCAGGCAGTCCAGCAGCGCATGGGGGCCGTCGAAGCGATTGACCAGCACCTCGTTCCAGCTGTTGAGGGTGATCTGATCGAAGGTCAGCACCAGATTTTCGCGGACACCGGCGTAGCTCAGCGAGTCCGTTCGCTCGGTGGTCATCAGGATGTTCAGGTCTTTGTGGTGCCTGAGCGGGTCGATGCCGACGTTGACCAACAGCAGGATTTCGCGGGGCACGCTCGGGCTCAGCAGTACCTCTTCCTCGACCATGCCCGGCGGCAGGGCAATGCTCTGCTGTAACGCGCCTTGCAGATTGAACAGCTCGAACTCGGTCAGATCGCTGATGCCGGGGTGCAGCGCCAGGCGCGTGCTGCTGTCGATGACGTTGTTGCGCTGGCACCACGTGAGCAGCTCCAGCAACTCGCGGCTGCGTTTTATCGGCGCAAATGTCTCCAGCTCGTGGGCACTCAGACTGCCGTTGTAAAGGCACCACTGATACCTGCCGGGCTCGCGCTTGTTCGGCAGCTGCGCCAGCGTCAGCGTGTCTTCCGCCAGATCCGGCGCGATGCCCGGATTGAGAAATTCCACTTTGCCGGCTTTGCGTTCAAAGGCTGCGTACAGACGGCGCCCGAGCACATTCATGTCGCGCTTGGTGATCGAATTGATCGCCTTTTGCGCGCGAGCGAACTGGGTCAAAAAGCGGTAACTGAAGTTGAGCTCGCCAACCAGTGCGCGGCGCTCGCTGGCAACCTGACGCACTTTCCACTGGCTGCGGCTGTCGAGCAGCGCCAGCTGACGCTCGTCCCAATTCCACTCACTCACCAGCCGCTCCAGTAGCAGGCGTTGCCAGCCGTTGCTGCGGTGGCGAGTGGCACCCGTGAGTTTCTTGTTCACCTTGAGGTACAAGCTTCGACGCACCAGCTCAAGTCGCTCCGGCTCACCCCGCGCCAGCAGGTATTCTTCGATGCGCCGGTACACCATCACGTAAGGGTCCAGTTCGTCGAGGTCGGCGCGGTTGGCGAACACGGCTTCCTTGAAGCGCATGCTCAGGCACTGCACCTGCGGGTGCTCGCTGGCATAGACCTCCGTAAGCAGCAGCTTGAGCACCGATTTGTAGGGCGATTCGATGCCTTTGAACAACTGCCACAGCCCTGCGCCGATGAATTCGCCTGGCGGGATGTGCGACATGTTGCCGAGGTCCAGCACCTCGTCAGCGCGAATAAAACGCTTTGACAGCAGGGTATGGGTGTATTCGGCGTAGCGCGCTTCCTCATAGACCGGCACCAGCCACCACATCGGCGTGCGCCCGGCCAGCCAGATGGCGGTGCGATAAAACTCGTCGAGCAGCAAATAGTGCTGCGTCGTGCCGCAGTCCTCGCCACTCAGCTGCGCGTCGCGCTCGCCGACGACAAAACGCTCCGGGTCGACGAGAAAGAAATGCGCCTCGGCACCCATGCTTGCCGCCCAGCTTTCGAGTGACTGGCATTTCTTGCGCAGTTCCTGGATTTCGTCTGCCGACAGCAGCGGGTCGTGGCAAATCCACACGTCCATGTCGCTTTGGTCGGCCTGGGCGAGGGTGCCAAGGCTGCCCATCAGGAAGATGCCGTGAATCGGCTGCGGTGGATTCACCCGGCGTGGTTTGTAGGAGAACGACCGCGTCAGGCGTTGCGCCTCAGCGAGGGCCTGGGCGTCAGGCTCGTAATGTGAAACGCCCGCAGGGGTTGAGCCCGACACATAGCCCGGCAACAGAGGATGATTGACGTGGAAAAACAGCGGAAGCAGCGAGAGCACGCTTTGCTGACGGGTCGACAGGCCTTCGTACGCGCGCGCCAGTCGACTCTCGCTCAGGGCCAGGAAGCGGCTGCGTAACTGAGCGAGGACCTTGCGATCAATGCCCTCATCCAGATCCGGGCGAATTTCGGAACTACGCGTCATCGCGACTCGAAGCCGGCGGGCGGCACTGCATGATGTGAGGGTGTAGCGATAATCAAGACAGCTGGGCGTCAGGCCGGTACGGCTCGACTGCGCGTCTTTTTTATGGCGCCATTATTTTATCGGCGCAGCATCGTCGAAATGGAGGATTCGCGAAACCTTTATTTGATGCGTCCAGGCAAAGGTTTCGCGAGGGACGAAGTCAGGCAGCTTCCTGGCTTGTGGCAAGAATGATCAGCAGCGATTGCGCGTGGTCGGCGGCATCCAGCCCCAGGCTGGTCAAGTAGCCTCCGTCCCTTTGCGTGGTGAGGCCTTTGTCGAAGAGTCGTTGGGCGGCAGCGACGGCAGTGGGTGCCGCAGTGTGATGGTGAACCTTCAGACCCTCTTTGGTGTTGCTCAGATTGAACAGCGACAGGATTTCCAGCTCGGCAACCAATTCAGGGGTAAACGACATAGGTGCTCCAGACTTTTTCCAGTGGATACACCGCGATCAGAATCGCAGGCGTGACGGCCCCATCGCCATGCGGCAGCGAGGCTGTTGGAGTGTAGTCAGGTCTGGGGATTTTGCAGGAAGTATCTGGCCGGTCGTCAGGTCGGTTGAGCGACCGGCATTTGTGGCGGACTTTACTCGTCTTCCGCCAGTCGCACGCCGGGCGGCATGTCGGGCAGTGCACGCAGGGCCGCTTCGTACCAGACGGTATTGAACGGGCGATCGTCGGCCAGGATCCCGTCGATCTCCAACGCCAGAATGTGGGCCATCATCTGAAGAATCTCATCGCGATCGGTGCCCACCAGCGTCAGCTTGTTGTACGTCGCCCGGGCCGCTGGAGGGTTGTCGCTCTCGATCTGATTTTCGATGGCTTCAATCAGCGTCGCTTCAGCGAACTCTTCTTCGTCGTTTTCGATGTTGTCGCTCATGTCGTTCTCGATGTCCTGCCAATTGGATGGAATCGCCCGCACCGGGCGACCCCGTTTATGCGTTTAGCGGGTGGCGAGCAAATGCTGGCCACGCACGACCGCTGCCTTGACCTGATCCGGCGCCGTGCCGCCGATATGGTTGCGGGCGTTGACCGAACCTTCGAGCGTCAGCACCGCGAAGACGTCCTGTTCAATCTGGTCGCTGAACTGACGCAGCTCGTCCAGCGTCATTTCGGCCAGGTCCTTGCCGGTCTCAACGCCATGCTTCACCGCGTGACCGACGATTTCGTGGCAATCACGGAACGGCAGGCCACGACGGACCAGGTAGTCGGCGAGGTCGGTTGCCGTGGAGAAACCGCGCAACGCGGCCTCGCGCATGATGGCGTGCTTGGGTTTGATCGCCGGGATCATGTCGGCAAAGGCCCGCAGCGAATCGCGCAAGGTGTCGGCAGCGTCGAACAGCGGCTCCTTGTCTTCTTGATTGTCCTTGTTGTAGGCCAGCGGCTGGCCCTTCATCAAGGTCAGCAGGCCCATCAATGCGCCGAATACACGGCCGCTTTTGCCTCGGACCAGTTCGGGTACATCAGGGTTTTTCTTTTGCGGCATGATCGAGCTGCCGGTGCAGAAGCGATCAGGCAGGTCGATGAACTGGAATTGCGCGCTGGTCCACAGCACCAGCTCTTCGGAGAAGCGCGACAGGTGCATCATCGCGATGCTCGCGGCGGAGCAGAGTTCGATGGCGAAGTCGCGATCGGAAACGCTGTCCAGCGAGTTGCCGCCGACCGCTTCGAAACCCAGCAGCTGGCAGGTCAGTTCGCGGTCGATCGGATACGTGGTGCCAGCCAGCGCGGCACTGCCCAGGGGCATGCGGTTGGTGCGTTTGCGGCAATCGACCAGACGCTCGTAATCGCGGCTGAGCATTTCGAACCACGCCAGCATGTGGTGGCCGAAGGTCACTGGTTGTGCGGTTTGCAGGTGAGTGAAGCCCGGCATGATGGTGTCGGCTTCGCGCCCGGCCAGGCCTAGCAGACCTTCTTGCAGGCGAGTGATCTCAGCCAGAATCAGGTCGATTTCGTCACGCAGCCACAGGCGGATGTCGGTAGCGACCTGGTCGTTGCGGCTGCGTCCGGTGTGCAGCTTTTTACCGGTGACGCCGATGCGATCGGTCAGGCGCGCTTCGATGTTCATGTGCACGTCTTCAAGGTCCACGCGCCAGTCGAACGTGCCGGCCTCGATCTCGCCCTGAATGCTCTTCAGCCCGTCGATGATGGTGTCGCGCTCGGCGTCGGTCAGCACGCCGACCTTGGCCAGCATCGTGGCGTGGGCGACGGAGCCCATGATGTCGTGGCGATAAAGGCGCTGATCGAAGGTCACGGAGGCGGTGAAACGTGCGACGAAGGCGTCGACGGGTTCACTGAAGCGGCCGCCCCAGGACTGGTTGGTCTTGTCGGTGCTCATGATTCGCTCGCTGCTTTGCTGGTGGCTGAAACTGATGAAAAACCGGCGCCGGCCGATTCTAAAGACGCGGGCGATGATAACAGCATTGCCGTTTATTTATCCCCGGCGGCTTGCCCGCAACGGTACGAGCGAAGAGACTGGCGGCCATGCAAATCGAGCGCAAACAACCGGGCCAGAGCAGCGCGCCCGGCAAAGAGTTTTTCCTCCCGGAACTGTGCCTGCCCCAAGCGCTACTGATGCTGGTCGTGCTGGCCGAGTTGCTGGTGTTCGTGCTCGTGCTCATCGAACCCATGCGGCCGGATTTCGACTGGGTGCGGCTGGCGCTGATTTCTCTTTTCGTGCAGTGGATCGTGCTGCTGTCCGCCGCGCTGCTGTGCGGCTTGCGTCCCTGGCTGGCGCGCCTGCGTGCTGGCGTGGCCGGCTGCATCGGTTGTCTGCTGGTGGTGGCGGTGACGCTGATGTGCACCGCTGTGACTGACTACTACCAGGTGAATCCCCCGACTTCGTTCGATGGCGTCATCGAACGGTACCTGCGCTACGCTTTGATCGCTTTGATCATGTCCGCGTTAATGCTGCGCTACTTTTACCTGCAGAGTCAGTGGCGCAAGCAGCAGCAGGCCGAACTCCAGGCCAGGATCGAGTCCCTGCAAGCGCGTATCCGTCCGCACTTTCTGTTCAATACACTCAACAGCATCGCCAGCCTGGTCACCAGCGATCCGCTTAAGGCGGAGCAGGCGGTGCTTGATTTGTCCGACCTGTTTCGGGCCAGTCTGGGCAAGCCCGGCAGCCTGACGACATGGCGCGAAGAGCTTGAATTGGCGAAACGCTATTTATCGATTGAGCAATATCGACTTGGCGAGCGTCTACAGTTGGACTGGGCCGTAAGTGCAATTCCCGACGACTTGCCAATTCCCCAGCTAACCTTGCAGCCATTATTGGAAAACGCATTGATTTACGGCATCGCGCCCCGTGTCGAAGGCGGCGTGGTCAGAGTTGAGGCGGACTACGAACGGGGAGTATTTATATTGCGCGTCAGTAATCCTTACGATGAGGCCGTCTTACAGCAAAATCCAGGCGGCACTCAGCAGGCCCTGGTAAACATCGGCGCTCGACTCACGGCACTTTTCGGACCTCACGCCAGTCTGAGCGTGGAGCGCCGAGACGGTCGTCACTTCACCTGTCTACGCTATCCTTGTGCGAGACTCACGCAGGAAGCCAGAGCAATATGAATGTCCTGATCGTTGATGACGAACCCCTAGCCCGAGACCGCCTCAGCCGTATGGTAAGTGAGCTCGAGGGTTACAAGGTTCTGGAACCCAGCGCCACAAATGGCGAAGAAGCATTGCAGCTGATTGAAAATTTGAAGCCCGACGTGGTGTTGCTGGATATCCGCATGCCTGGCCTGGATGGACTTCAGGTCGCGGCAAAACTGTGCGAGCGCGACACCCCGCCTGCCGTCGTCTTCTGCACGGCCCACGATGAATTTGCGCTGGAAGCCTTCCAGGTCAGCGCCGTGGGGTATCTGGTCAAGCCGGTTCGTTCCGAGCATTTGCTCGAGGCGTTGCGCAAAGCCGAGCGGCCGAATCGTGTGCAACTGGCGGCGATGACCCGGCCTGCTGCGGAAAGCGGCACCGGCCCGCGCAGCCACATCAGCGCACGTACCCGAAAGGGCATTGAGCTGATCCCGCTGGCCGAGGTGATCTATTTCATCGCTGATCACAAGTACGTGACCCTGCGCCACGAAGGCGGTGAAGTGCTGCTGGATGAACCGCTTAAAGCCCTGGAAGACGAATTCGGCGACCGCTTCGTACGTATCCACCGCAATGCGCTGGTCGCACGGGAACGCATCGAACGCTTGCAGCGCACGCCGCTGGGTCATTTCCAGTTGTTCCTGAAAGGGCTAAACGGCGATGCGTTGATCGTCAGCCGCCGGCACGTTGCCGGTGTGCGCAAGATGATGCAGCAGTTGTAAGCGAGTGCCGCGAGGAGCATGTCATGTGGGCGACACGCCGTCGCATGGCGTACGCAGGTTGATTGAGATCATGATGCGCGCAGATTGAATACAGTCATTCGGCCCGATCTGGCCGAGCTGTTATTATTCGCCGCATTCACTCAGCACGGACCGGTTCATGTCTTCTCGCGAAATCCGCATCGCCACCCGCAAAAGCGCTCTGGCCCTCTGGCAAGCCGAATACGTCAAGGCGCGTCTGGAGCAGGCGCATCCCGGCCTGATCGTGACGCTGGTGCCGATGGTCAGTCGCGGCGACAAGCTGCTGGACTCGCCGCTGTCGAAAATCGGTGGCAAGGGTCTGTTCGTCAAGGAGCTGGAGACAGCCCTGATGGAGCACAACGCCGATATCGCCGTTCACTCGATGAAAGACGTCCCGATGGACTTCCCTCAGGGGCTCGGGCTGTTCTGCATCTGCGAACGCGAAGACCCGCGAGATGCCTTCGTTTCCAATACCTACGCCAGTCTGGATGATCTGCCCGCCGGCGCTGTGGTGGGGACGTCGAGCCTGCGTCGGCAGGCTCAGTTGCTGGCGCGTCGGCCTGACCTGCAAATCCGGTTTCTGCGCGGCAACGTCAACACGCGCCTCGCCAAGCTGGATGCGGGTGAGTACGACGCGATTATACTTGCCGCCGCCGGCCTGATCCGCCTGGGTTTCGAAGACCGCATTACCGCCCCTATCAGCATCGACCACAGCTTGCCGGCAGGCGGGCAGGGCGCGGTGGGCATTGAATGCCGCAGCGTCGACATCGAACTTCATGCCTTGCTGGCCCCGTTGCACCATGACGACACCGCCGTGCGGGTTACCGCTGAGCGTGCGCTCAACAAACACCTCAACGGGGGCTGCCAGGTGCCGATCGCCTGCTACGCAGTGCTGGAAGGCGAACAACTCTGGCTGCGCGGTCTGGTGGGCGATCCCTCCGGTACCGTGCTGCTGCACGCCGAAGCACGCGCGCCACAAGTCGATGCCCAGACGCTGGGCGTACAAGTGGCCGAAGCGCTGTTGGCTCAGGGTGCGGCGAAAATTCTAAAGGCCGTATACGGCGAGGCGGACGGCGAGTGAAAGCCTGGCGCCTGTTGCTGACGCGTCCCGCCGAGGAATCGCAGGCGCTCGCGCAGACCCTGGCTGAGGTCGGCGTGTACAGCGCCAGCCTTCCGTTGCTGGAGATCGAGCCTCTGCCGGTTTCGGAAGCCAGCCGCTCGATCATCTACGACCTCGCGGCGTACTGCGCCGTCATCGTCGTCAGCAAACCGGCCGCGCGTCTGGGGCTGGCGATGCTCGATGAAGTCTGGCCGCAGCCGCCCATGCAGAAGTGGTTCACTGTCGGCGCGGCCACCGCGCAGATCCTCGATGACTATGGCCTGCACGTTTTCTTCCCCGAGCAGGGCGATGACAGCGAAGCGTTGCTCGACCTGCCACAGTTTCAACAGGCCCTCTCGGGCTACGACCCCAAAGTGCTGATCATGCGTGGCGAAGACGGCCGCGAGCTGCTCGCCGAGCGGTTGCGTGAGCTTGGTGTGGTGGTCGATTACCTACCGTTGTATCGTCGCCACCTGCCGCAATACCCGGCTTTCGCGTTGCCCGATACGGTTAAAGCGGAACGCTTGAATGGGCTGGTGGTCAGCAGTGGACAGGGTTTCGAGCATCTGCGTGAGTTGGCGGGCGACGCCTGGCCTACGCTTGCGCAGGTGCCTTTGTTTGTACCAAGCCCCCGGGTCGCCGAAATGGCGCGTGCCGCCGGGGCTCTTAACGTAGTGGACTGCCGTGGCGCCAGCGCCCCGGCTTTGCTGGCAGCATTGCGCGAATTCCCCGCGCCTGCCTCACAGGCGTAATGCTCGATCAGTCGGATTACGCGACGCCCCAAATGCAAAGGATGGACACGTGAGCGAAACAGTCTTGCCAAAAGATGACGTTGAACCAGTACTGGCCAAACCTGAGCCGCTGCCGGATCCAGCGTACAAAGAACCGTCGAATCGCCGAAGCAGCAACGGGCTCGCTATACTGGCGCTGTTGCTGGGCGCTGCGGGCGTTGCCGTTGGCGGCTGGAGCGTTTGGCAACTGCGCGCCATGCAGGCCGGTCATCAGGAGCAGTCGGGTCAGTTGCAGGACATCGGCTCGCAAACTCAAGCGCTTAAGCAGAGCGAGCAACAGATCGCCGCGCGTCTCGCGCAGTTGCCTCCGGCCCAAGAGCTCGAGGACCGCCGGCGCCTGGTCACGCAGTTGCAGGGTGATCAGCAGCGCCTGAGCCAGCGTGTAGAGACTGTGCTCGGTGCCAGCCGCAAGGATTGGCGTCTCGCCGAGGCGGAGCATTTGCTGCGCCTGGCGAGCTTGAGGCTGTCTGCTCTGCAAGACATCAACAGTGCGGCAGCGCTGGTCCAGGGCGCTGACGAGATCCTGCGCGAGCAGGACGATCCGGCAGCCTTCGCGGCCCGTGAGCAATTGGCCAAGAGCCTGACCGCGCTGCGCAGCGTCGACCAACCGGATCGTACCGGATTGTTCCTGCAGCTGGCGGCCGTGCGTGATCAGGTCGCGCAGTTGAATGAGCTGGCGCCGGAATATGTCGACAAGGGCGATTCGCTGTTCGGTTTGACCGATGGGAGCGAGGACAGCTATTGGGCCAAGTGGTGGGACAAGATCTCCCGGTTCGTGCGGATCGATTTTCACGCAGACAAGAATATTCGTCCGTTGCTGGCAGGCCAGAGCCTGACCCAAGTCCGTCTGGCGCTGAGCCTGGCAATCGAGCAGGCGCAATGGGCCGCGCTTAACGGCCAGGCCCCGGTCTATGAAAAGGCCATGGCCGAAGCCCGAAGCGTTCTGGACAACAATTTCAATCGCGATAACCAACAGAGCAAAGCCCTCGGCCAGCGTCTGGATGAGCTGGGCAAGCAGCCGGTCTCCGTGGCAACCCCTGACCTGACACAAAGTCTGGCTGCGGTTCAGGCGTATCTCGAGCAGCGTCATACGCCTGTTGGCGGTGCGCTGGAGAAACGCACTGACGAGGCGCAGCCCGGGAAACAGCCATGAAGCGCGCTTACGTCATCCTCTTCGTGCTGGTCGTGGCGGCGGCGCTGATAGGCGTCGCGATCTCTCGTCATGCCGGCTACGTGCTGATTTCCTATGACACTTTCCGCTACGAATCGAGCATTTGGGCAGCGCTGGCATTACTTGTCGCCGTCCTCTTCATTCTGTGGCTGGTGCGCGTGCTGATTACCTTGCTGACGACTTCCGGCGGCGTGGTCAATCCGTGGTCGCGCCGCAACCGCAGCCGTCGTGTGCAGAACGCGATCGAGCAAGGGCAGCTGGACCTCGCCGAAGGGCGCTGGGCCAGTGCGCAACGCAACCTGCATCGCGCCGCCGAGGCGGAACGTCAGCCACTGCTGTACTACCTCGGCGCAGCCCGGGCAGCGAACGAACAGGGCCGCTACGAGGAAAGCGATAACCTGCTGGAGCGCGCACTGGAACGTCAGCCGCACGCCGAGCTGGCCATCGCGCTGAGCCACTCGCAATTGCAGGTCGATCGTGGCGACCTCGACGGAGCGCTGGCGACCTTGCAGGCCATGCAAGAACGCCATCCGCATAACCCTCAGGTGTTGCGCCAGTTGCAGCGCCTGTATCGTGAGCGCGGCGAGTGGGCAGAGTTGATTCGTCTGATGCCCGAGCTGCGAAAGGACAAGGTGCTCCCGGCGCAAGAGCTGGCCGAGCTGGAAAGACGCGCCTGGGGCGAAAACCTCTCGCTGGCGGCCCATCGTGAATCCGACAGCGATAGCATCGGTACGGGTCTTCCCTCGCTGGAAAACGCCTGGCAGCAACTGACCTCGGCCCAGCGCCAGGAGCCCGCTCTGGTATTGGCGTATGCCGAACAGCTGCGTCGTCTGGGCGCCGACGTTCAGGCCGAGGAAGTCTTGCGCACGGCCATGAAGCGCGACTACAACACTCATCTTGCGCGGCTTTACGGGCTGGTGCGCGGCGCCGATCCTGCCAAACAACTGCAGACCGCTGAAGGTTGGCTGAAAAGTCATACCGATGACCCAGGCTTGCTATTGACCCTGGGCCGTCTCTGCCTGCAAAGCAGCTTGTGGGGTAAAGCGCGTGATTATCTCGAGTCCAGCTTGAGGTTGCAGCGCAACCCGGAAGCGTGTGCCGAACTGGCTCGTTTGCTTGCGCAACTGGGCGAGACCGATCGCAGCAATCAGCTGTTTCAGGAAGGTCTGGGTCTACTGGATGAGCGCTTGCTCGCCCGTCCGTTGCCAGCGCTGACACGCGTCTAGACTGGCGTCCGACTTGAACATGAAGAGGCCCGATTGCGGGCCTCTTCAGTGTCTGATTCTTTGTTTTGTGTAGGACGTTTCTGTGCTTTGTGTGGCTTGTTGAGAGGATCTTCGAGCTACCGGTATAACGTCTTAAGCACGGCGTCGGGATTTACCTACATCAACAAAGAAATATCCTCCGTTAGGTGCCTTGAAAGCGACTCGCGCTTTCCTCTACCGTAGCCGCCTTCGTCTTTTGTTACGGATTTTCCATGCAGCTGGCTCGTACGCGCTCCTTGTTCTCTCTGGCGTTTCTGGCCTGCGCATCGATTGTGGGAGCGACGCTTTATCTCGGCCCAGTGGTTGATGCGGCGCCATGCCCGATGTGTCTGCTTCAGCGAGTGCTCATGGCGTTATCAGCGGGTGTGTGCCTGCTCGCCGCGCTGCATGCGCCTGGCAAGTCCGGCTGGCGGATCTACGCAGGGATTCTTTTCCTGTTTTCCGCTCTGGGGGCAAGCGTCGCGGCACGTCAGGTCTGGTTGCAGGCTTCGCCGCCCGAGAACATGGCCGCGTGCATTCAAAACCTTCACTACCTGATGGAAACGCAAACCTACGTGAAAGTTTTGATGATGGTGCTGGCGGGAAGTGCAGGGTGTTCCGAGATCAACTGGTCGCTGTTCGGCATCAGCTTGCCGGAGTGGAGCCTGCTCGCGTTTTCCGGCTTGTGCCTGTTCGCGCTCTATTACCTTTTTATCGAGTTTCGCCGATTCAGATCAATGGATGTGGGGACTCCGGATTAAACACTTGTATGAACTTTCTGTCCTGCGTACCTTGAAGGGCTAGTCATGCGGGCATAATGTGGGCCGCACGTACATCGGATCAATGCTGCTGTCGACGCTTTGCCAGGCCGGTTCCGACAACCCTCGGACCGAACCAGAAAGCGCTTGAAGCAGCATGCCCCTGAAGGGAAGAGAGAACATCATGCTGGAAAGTTGTCAGAACGCTCAGGAACGCTGGGGTGGGGTTCACAAGCTGATTGACCGCTGGTTGCTGGAGCGCAACGAGTTGATCACGGCTTATTACGCCTTGAGTGCAGAGCCGGGAGCGTTTTCGGAAAAGCGCGCGCCCTTGCAAGAATTCTGCGGCACGCTGGTCGATTACGTGTCGGCGGGTCATTTCGAAATCTACGAGCAACTGACCAACGAAGCCAAGGCGTTCAATAACCAGCGCGGCCTCGATCTGGCTGACACGATTTATCCTCGCCTCGACGTCATCACCGAGAAGCTGCTGGCGTTCAACGATCTCTGCGATGAAGGCAAGTGCGTGACTGAGAAATTCCAGGAATTGGGCGGCTTGCTGCATGAGCGCTTTGAGCTGGAAGACTGCCTGATCGAAGTGCTGCACAACGCGCACAAGGAACAGGTTGAGGAAGAGGTCTGAGAAGGCCGCTGATGTAAGCAAGGGTGCCCTGGGCACCCTTTTTTTATGATCTGTTTTTGTGATCTGTTGCGCCCGAGCCCTGGCCAGCTCCGGCGTTACTGCGACACCCCGAGCAGCTCGATTTCGAACACCAGCGGCGTGTATGGATCGATCAGATCGCCCGCGCCTTCTGCGCCATACGCTTGAGCCGAGGGGATGACCAGCCGCCATTTGGCACCCACTGGCATGTCGGCAAGGGCGGTGGTCCAGCCGGCGATGACGCTGTCCAGGCGGAACCATTGCGGCTGCTGGCTTTGATCGAAGATCGTGCCGTCCGGCAGACGTCCGACATACTTCACCTGCACACGACCATTGATGTCGGGTTTAGGACCGTTACCCGGCGTCAGCTCGGTCATCAGGATGCCGTCCGCGAGTTGGCGAACGTCCGGTTTGGCTTTCTCGGCGTCCATGAACTTGCGCTCGTCCTTCAGCGCCGCTTCAGTCTGCGGCTCGGTCTGACCGGAGTTTTCAGCCTGGGCAAGGGCGGCGTCGTGGTCGCTGAGAATCTGCTCCATGCGTTCCTGTTTGATCGCCAGCGGCTTGCCTTGGTACGCCGACTGCAGGCCTTCGAGCAGCGCCGGCAACTGCAGGTCAGGTGCTTCCTGGCGCAGACGCTCCCCCAGGCTTGCGCCGAGGCTATAGGAAAGGTCGTGTGTGTTGTCGGACGCCGGAGCATCGGTCGCGTGAGCAAGGGGTACCAAGAGGAACAACGACATAAACAGGTAGCGCGACATGAATGCTCTCCGGCCTGGGAAGTGAGCGATTATGCCAGCGCTGAAGCCCGAGCGTGACGGGTATTGCCGCGTTTTTCGGCGTCTTGCAACAGAGCGGGGATTGTAGTGTCAAGATGCCCTAGCGGCGGTGCGGGCGGAGGTCTAGTATGGCCGCACTCAAATCAGCCAGGAGGTAAGTCATGTCGGCCACCAAGAAGCCAGTAAATACTCCGTTGCATTTGCTTCAACAGCTTTCGGGCAGCCTGCTCGAACATCTCGAAAATGCCTGCTCTCAAGCATTGGCTGACGCTGAAAAACTGCTCGCCAAGCTCGAGAAACAACGTGGCAAGGCGCAGGAAAAACTGCACAAGTCGCGCACCAAATTGCAGGACGCCGCCGCCGCTGGTAAAGCCAAGGCGCAAGGCAAGGCCAAAGACAGCGTGTCCGAGCTCGAATCGTTGCTCGACGCGTTGAAAGATCGTCAGACCGAAACCCGCAGCTACATCCTCAACCTCAAGCGTGATGCTCAGGAAAGCCTGAAGCTGGCCCAAGGCATTGGCCGCGTGAAGGAAGCCGTTGGTAAAGCGCTGAATGATCGCGCTGTTAAAGCCCCTGTTCCAGCGGCTGCCAAGCCTGTCGTGGCAAAATCACCTGCGAAAACACCTGCAAAGCCTGCGGCCAAGGCAGCACCGGCAAAGCCTGCTGCTAAAACTGCAGTCAAAGCCGTTGCTGAAAAAACCGTTGCCAAAGTGACTGCGAAAACCGTGGCCGCCAAGCCTGCTGCGAGCAAGGCACCTGCTGCCAAACCCGCCGCCAGCGCCGCAAGCAAGCCCGCTGCCAAAACCGCTGTTGCCGCGAAATCGGCTGTTAAGCCTGTAGCCAAGACCACCGCTGCCAAACCGGCCGCTGTGAAAGCTGCTGCCAAACTTGCTCCAGCTAAAGCGCCTGCTGCAAAACCAGCCACCAGTGCCGTCGCGAAGCCTGCCGCGAGCAAAGTAGCCGCCAAGCCTGCCGCCAAGCCAGCAGCATCCAAGCCTGCTGCTGCCAAGCCAGTCGCAGCGAAGCCGGCGGCAAAACCGGCCGCCAAGCCTGTTGTCTCCGCGACAGCCAAGCCAGCGGCCGCAGCGCCTGCTGCTCCGGCAGCGTCCCCTGCGCCGGCCGCTGATTCGACGTCGAACAGCGCGTCTTAAGCGATATCGGTCCCGGCGCGAAGCAGAATCTGCAACGCGTCGGGACTGGCTTGAGCAGCACCTCCCGCCAGCGCTTCCAGCCACACACCCGTAGGTTGAGCGTCTCGCTCAGGCCAGTCTCTGGTCAGCCGCTGCAGTCGCACCAGCAACTCACGCTCGGCATCCAGCTCAAGGGTTTTCAGCCTGTCGCGTAACGCATTCAGCTCTTCGTCTTCTGCCGCGTCGGCCTTCCAGCGTGTCCGAATATCCCGTAAAGGCCCCACTACTTGCTCGTGCCAAGGGTCGGCCAATTGTCCGATTTGTCGTGCCCGCTCCGGGTCGAACTGCACACCGCGCCGGTCCATCCAGACGCCGCACAGCAGCGCGCAGACATTGGCGCCGTTGGCTTGCAGGTTCAGGCACGCCTGCTCGACGCCTGGGCGAGCATAGAAATCGAGGGTGAAGCTCCAAAGGTCCGAACGCATCGTCATCTACCTGTTTTGGGCGAAGCTGGTAGACTCCGCCGCCATTATGATCAGACTTCAAAGCCTTACCTTACAGCGTGGTCCGCAACGTCTGCTAGAAGACGCCGAGTTGACCCTGCACGCCGGCCAGAAAGCCGGTCTGATCGGCGCCAACGGCGCCGGTAAATCCAGCCTGTTCGCGCTGCTGCGGGGTGAACTGACCCCCGACAACGGCGACTGCCTGCTGCCCGCCGACTGGCGCATCGCCCACATGCGTCAGGAGGTCGATACCCTCGACCGTCTGGCGGTGGACTACGTTCTCGACGGTGATCTGCGTCTGCGCCAGGTGCAGCATGACCTCGCTGCTGCCGAGGCCGCCCAGGACGGCGCCGCGCAGGCCCGTCTGCATTCTGAGCTCGACAGCGCCGATGGCTACACCGCCGATGCGCGGGCACGCAAACTGCTGGCAGGACTGGGCTTTACCAACGAACAGATGGAGCGCCCGGTCAGCGATTTCTCCGGTGGCTGGCGGATGCGTCTGAACCTGGCCCAGGCTTTGATGTGTCCCTCGGACCTGCTGCTGCTCGATGAGCCGACCAACCACTTGGACCTCGATGCCATTCTCTGGCTTGAAGACTGGCTCAAGAGCTACCAGGGCACCCTGCTGTTGATCTCCCACGACCGCGATTTTCTGGATGCGGTGGTCGATCACGTTGCCCATGTCGAGCAGAAAAAGATCACGCTTTATCGCGGCGGTTACAGCGCTTTCGAACGCGCGCGTGCCGAACGCCTGGCCCAGCAACAGCAGGCCTACGACAAGCAACAGGCCCAGCGCGCGCACATGGAGAAATTCATCACGCGCTTCAAGGCCCAGGCCACCAAGGCCAAGCAGGCCCAGAGCCGGATCAAGGCGCTTGAGCGCATGGAAGAGCTGTCGGCGGCCCACGTCGATTCTCCGTTCGACTTCACCTTCCGCGAATCGAACAAGATCTCCAGCCCGCTGATGGATTTGTCTGACGCGCGACTGGGCTATGGCGATAAGGCCATCCTGCAAAAGGTGAAGCTGCAACTGACGCCGGGCGCACGCATCGGCTTGCTGGGCCCGAACGGCGCCGGTAAATCCACGCTGATCAAAAACCTCGCGGGCGAACTCGAGCCGTTGAGCGGGCGCATGGTGCGTGGCGAAAACACGGTGGTTGGCTACTTCGCCCAGCATCAGCTCGATTCTCTGGACGCCAAGGCCAGTCCGTTGCTGCACCTTCAACGCATTGCGCCCACAGAGCGCGAACAGGCACTGCGGGATTTCCTGGGCGGGTTCGACTTCCGCGGCGCGCGTCTCGACGAGCCGGTGCTGAATTTCTCCGGTGGCGAGAAAGCGCGGCTGGCCTTGGCCCTGATTGCCTGGGACAAACCCAACCTGCTGCTGCTCGACGAACCGACCAACCACCTGGATCTGGAAATGCGACTGGCCCTGACCATGGCGCTGCAGGAGTTCAGTGGCGCGGTGCTGGTGGTCTCACACGATCGACATTTGCTCAAAAGCACGACTGACAACTTCCTGCTCGTTGCTGATGGCCTGGTTCAAGAGTTCGATGGCGATCTGGATGACTATGCGCGTTGGCTGGTGGACTACCGCCTGCGCAATGCACCGGCCAGCAATACGCCGGTGAACGTCGACAAGACCGACAAGAAAGCCCAGCGACAGCAGGCCGCCGCGTTGCGCCAGCAACTCGCCCCGCACAAGCGCGAAGCCGACAAGCTTGAGAAGGACCTCGGCACGCTGCACGAGAAGCTGGCGAAGATCGAAACAGCTTTGGGCGACAGTGGCATCTACGAGGCCGCCAACAAAGACAAACTGCGCGACCTGCTGGCCGACCAGGCCAAGCTTAAATCCCGTGAATCCGAGCTTGAAGAAGCGTGGATGGAAGCACTGGAATTGCTGGAGTCGATGCAAGCCGAGCTGGAAGCCTTGTCCTGATAGCATCGCCTGCGTTGCCGTGTAACGCAGGCGACCGGAACAGCTGTCTGCCAAGTCGCCGCAACAGTCAGAAATAACTGGCCTTTACAGGCCCGGAAACACTAGGTTAGGCGAAGATTTCGTTGCCTGAGGTTCGTGATGTCGCTCGAAACATGGTTGGCGTTTTTCGCCGCTTGCTGGGTTATCAGTCTGTCTCCGGGCGCGGGCGCCATCGCCTCGATGTCCAGCGGACTGCAATACGGGTTCTGGCGCGGCTACTGGAATGCGCTGGGCCTTCAGGTCGCCCTCGTCGTGCAGATCGCCGTGGTCGCCGCCGGGCTTGGCGCGGTGCTGGCCACTTCGGCGCTGGCGTTCACCCTGATCAAATGGTTTGGCGTCGCCTACCTGGTCTATCTGGGCATCAAGCAATGGCGTGCGCTGCCGAGCGATCTGGCGGATGAGTCGGCTGTACGCCCGGTGGGCAAGCCGCTCGTGCTCATGGCCCGTGGCTTTCTGGTGAACATCAGCAACCCCAAGGCGCTGGTGTTCATTCTGGCGATCCTGCCGCAGTTCATCGACACGCACCTGCCGCTGCTGCCGCAATACCTGATCATCGCCGCGACCATGGTCTGCGTGGATCTGATCGTCATGGCGGGCTACACCGGCCTGGCTTCGAAAGTGCTCCGCGCCCTCAAAACCCCCAAACAGCAACGCCGGATGAACCGCACCTTTGCCGGATTGTTCGTCAGCGCAGCGGCATTTCTCGCCACCTTGCATCGCGCCTGATTCGGCAAGAGCCCTCCCATAGTTGAGTCACAGCCGGTCTCACTGGCTGCGCTCGGCTGGGAAACCGGTTTAAACCCTCATCCGTAGGACCGGCTTTAGCCGGGAAGCGGCCAGAGGCAGCACCCTCACTCTTGCGTTGTGAACACAGACGTTTTCCCGGCTAAAGCCTGTCCCACTAAAAGCATCGCGCTCGTCCAGTGGAAATGGCAGTGCTTGCTCGGGAATGCATTGTGTCAGTCACCGTCCATGTCACAGGCCCACCGCGTTCGCGACCGTCGTAACCTCCGATTGCTCCTACAGGGGATTTGCGTTCAACGCGGATGTCGGGCGCGCACACGAAATTGTAGGAGTGAGCTTGCTCGCGAAAGCGGTGTGTCAGACAACGTGGTTAAAAGGGGACCGAAGTCTTCCCGGCTAAAGCCGGTCCTGCAATTGGGTCCCAGCCATCAACGCAGCGCTTGAGTCCTCAGCGGCGAACATGAACAATGGCAACCCTTCGCATTCCTATTTGAGATCCACCCCCATGTTCCGCTCCCGCTTTTTGACCTGGCTGAGCCTCGTGCTGTTGAGCCTGTTCAGCGTCGGTGCCTGCGCAGCGCCTGCCGAGGACGCGGCTCAGGCTCTGCATTTGCTCGATTACGTCGGGGCGGACTACCCGGCGACGGTCGCGGACGGCAAGGTCGTTGATGAGGGCGAATACCGCGAGCAGGTCGAGTTTCTCACGGCGTTGCAGGGCACGATCGCCGCGTTGCCGGCCAAGCCAGAGCGCGCAGAGCTGGAGCAGGGAGTCTCATCGCTGTTGAATGCGGTCAATCAGAAGCAGGACGGCGCTCAAGTAGCCCGTCAGGCGCGTCAGCTCGGCGCGAAGCTCGCGGTGGCGTACGAAGTCAGTCAGGCGCCGGTGATTACCCCGGATCCCGCGCGTGGCGCGCCCTTGTATGCGCAGTATTGTTCGGTCTGCCATGGCGATGTGGGCGCAGGCGATGGCCCGGCCGGGATTGGTCTCTCTCCGCCTCCCTCTAATTTGCGAGACCCGGCGCGGCTCGACCGCCTGAGTCTGTACGACATCTACAACACACTCGGCTTGGGCATTGAAGGCACTGAAATGCCAGCGTTCGCGGACCAACTGGATGACCGTCAGCGTTGGGACGTCGCGACTTACATCGCAGGCTTCAGCGCGGATTCCGCTGCGAAGCAGGACAAACTCTATAACCTCGCTGATCTGGCGCGGCAGACGCCGGCTGAAGTCGGTGCCAGCGAAGGACCGCAAGCCACTGCAAGCTTCCGTGCCCAGCGCGCGCAGCCGCCTCAGGTTCAACGCGGCCCGGCTCAGCTCCTCGATTACACCAGCGCAACCCTCGACAAAAGTCTGGCCGCGTACCAGTCAGGTGATCGCGAACAGGCGTATGACCTGTCCGTCGCGGCGTACCTGGAGGGTTTCGAGCTGGTCGAAAGCTCACTCGACAACGTCGATGCCGCCGTGCGCAAGGACACCGAAAAAGCGCTCATGGCCTATCGGCAGTCGCTTCAGGATGGCTTGCCCGCAGCCCAAGCGGCGCAGAAGCTCGCTGATGCGAAGGTCAAGCTCAAGGAGTCGGCCGATCTGCTTGGCAGCGATGGCCTGAGCACCTCATTGAGCTTCATCTCCGGTCTGCTGATCCTGCTGCGCGAAGGGCTGGAAGCGATTCTGGTGCTCGCCGCCATTCTCGCGTTCCTGCGCAACACCGGTCAGCAATCGGCGGTGCGCAGCGTCAACGTCGGTTGGGGGCTGGCTTTGCTGGCAGGCCTGGGCACGTGGGCGCTGGCAGCGTACGTCATCGATGTCAGTGGTTCGCAACGCGAGCTGCTGGAAGGCGCGACCGCGCTGTTCGCCAGCGTCATGGTGCTGTGGCTGGGGGTGTGGATGCACGACCGGCGTCATGCCGCTGCCTGGCAGGACTACATCAAGAGCAGTCTCGTTGGCGGCGGTGGCCGTTTCGGTTTTGCGGTGCTGGCGTTCTTCTCGGTCTATCGCGAGCTGTTCGAAGTCATTCTGTTCTACGAAACCCTGTGGCTGCAGGCAGGCCCTGCCGGCCACAACGCCGTATTGGCCGGAGGCGCCACGGCGCTGGTGCTGCTTGTCGGCTTGGCGTGGGTGATCCTGCGGGGTTCTGCGAAGCTGCCGCTGACGCTGTTTTTCGGCATCAATGCTGCGCTGCTGTGTGCGCTGTCGGTGGTGTTCGCCGGCCATGGCGTCAAGGCGTTGCAGGAGGCCGGGATTTTCGGGACGCGTCCGGTGCCTTTCTTCGATTTCGAATGGCTGGGCATTCACGCCGATGCCTATTCCCTTGGCGCGCAAGCCATAGCGTTGTTGGCGATTGTGGTGCTGTATGGTCGCAGCCGGATAGCTGAGAAGCGCCGCGCGGCCACTGCCTAAATTCACTTTCTGAAATCGGAGTCGCGTATGCGCGTCTGGATCGATGCCGACGCCTGCCCCAAGGCTGCCAAGGACCTCGTCATCAAGTTCGCCCTCAAGCGCAAGTATGAGGTGGTGCTGGTGGCGGGGCAGAGCCAGATCAAGCCGAGCCTGACCTTGGTGAAGTTGATCGTTGTGCCCAGCGGGCCGGATGCGGCTGACGATTATCTGGTCGAGCACGCCGTGCCGGGCGAACTGGTGATCTGCAGCGATGTGCCGTTGGCTGATCGGCTGGTGAAGAATGGCGTTGCAGCGCTCGACCCACGGGGTAAGGAGTTCGATGCGCAGAACATGGGCCAGCGCCTGGCGATGCGTAACCTCTTCACGGATCTGCGTGAGCAAGGCCAGGCCAGTGGCGGGCAGGGCGCCTATGGCGAACGGGAGAAACAGGCGTTTGCCAACTGCCTCGACCGGATACTGACCCGGCTGGCGCGAGAGTATCCGCCGCAGCCCGCAGTCGAAAACCCGCAGGGCTGAAGGCTGGTAAGCGGTAAGTCCGTCGCCAGCCCCTCTTCTAAAAGTCAGTCGGGAAGGCGATCCTCGTTTTCCTGCACCAGTTCTAGAACCCGATCCACCAGTTTGTTGATCCCGGATGCTGCTTCGCCGATGGACGTGGCGACCATGTAAGCCGGGGTGCTCACCAACTTGCGATCCTTGTCTTCGACGATTTCAGTCACCTCACACTCCTGGTGGGTGCCGCCCATGCGGGTGATCGCTGCGGCGGTGTCGGCGTCGTTGCCGATCGTGCAGGTGACGCCCGGGCCATAGATTTTTGCGGCCAGCGCCGGCGATACACAGATGAGCCCGATGGGTTTGCCGGCTGCGGCAAAGGCTTCAGCCATCGCCAGCACTTCAGCCTGGACCTTGCAGCCAGCGCCTTGGGTAGAGAAGTTCGACAGGTTTTTCGCGGCACCGAAGCCGCCGGGGATGATCAATGCATCGAATTCGGTGACGTCGGCTTCGCGGATGTCTTCGATGGCGCCACGGGCGATGCGGGCTGATTCAACCAGCACGTTGCGCGATTCGGGCATTTCTTCGCCGGTCAGATGATTGATGACGTGGTGTTGAGGGATATTGGGTGCAAAGCACTTCACTGCTGCGCCGCGCTGATCAAGGCGCAGCAACGTCAGCACGCTTTCGTGGATTTCCGCACCGTCGTAAACGCCACAGCCAGAAAGAATAACGGCCACTTTTTTGGTCATTCGCGTGTTCCTCTCTCAGGCGCTCCGGCCAGTAACCGGTTACGCAGGTCAGCATTGCGCTGATTGTCGCAAGCCATGAACCTAGGACAACGCCGTTAGCGAATGTCTCCAGCTTCGTGGGCATGCGCCGAGGATTTACTCGTCAGGGGTGTTCCTGGCTTCTACGCTGGCTTCGGCATTGGCCGCCACGGCCAGCTTCTCTTCCCGGGCGATACGTGCGTTTTTGATGCGGCGGCGAATCCACAGCAGCACACCGATCACCAGCAGTGCGCCCAGGACCCACAGCTCGTATTTCTTGACGTTGCCCAGCAGGCCTTCGAGCACGGAGCCGAACTTGTACGCCGCTGCGCCCAGCGCCGCTGCCCATACCGCTGCGCCGATGCCGTTGAGCAGCAGGTAGCGCCCCGGTGGATAGCCGGACAGGCCGATGGCAACCGGCATGACCGTACGCAAGCCATAAACAAAGCGGAAGCTCAGCACCCAGATGTCGGGATGTCGGCGGATATGCTCCAGCGCGCGATCGCCCATCAACTGCCAGCGCGGCTTGCGCGCCAGGAGCTTGCGGCCATGCTTACGACCCATGAAATACCAGAGCTGGTCGCCTGCGTAGCTGCCGAAGAAGGCAACCACCACGACCAGATTGATATCCATGTATCCGCGGAACGCAAGAAAGCCGGCAAGCACCAGAATGGTCTCGCCTTCAAAAAAGGTCCCGAGGAAAAGGGCGAAGTAGCCAAATTCTTGTAAAAAATGCTGGAGCATTATTTAGGTGCTGGCGAAATGAACGCGCAGCCTAACGCGCCCAAGGCATTCAGGAAAGTATGCAAATGTGTCACCGCGTTAAAGTTTCCTACGTTCGGTAGCGAATATTCGCGCGAAGAGAGGGTTTGTGTCGTACACGTTACGTCGCAATTACACTTGTCACGCCAGTGTCATAATCGCCGCTTATAAATGCCCGCTGTGGCCGCGGTTCCCTTTATCCCCGTGTGTTCCAGGGCATGGAGCCCTGCCGGCGCGACAAGGTGCCAACGGCCCTTGGGCGGATAAGGTGTTGCACCCCACGGAGAAATCCGTAGCGTGGAGAGTCAAACCGCTCACAGCATCTTGCCTGACGCTCGTCGCCCCGCTGCACAATTCAGAGTCAGGCCACAAGCATTTTCAGAACCGCCACGCCCTGGGCGTGACCGTTGTCTCACGCTGTACGTCACCACTGTTGTGGCGCAAGCGGCATTCCGACATCGGCCGTATGCGCGGCCCAACTGTTACAAGGCCAATTGCCTTACAGGATTATTCATGAGCACCGAAGGATCTACCGAAGCCGCAGTCGAGCTTGACCCTCAGCCTGTCAACCAGCAGCCCGTCAACCCAGAGGTGACTCCGGTGGTCGAGCCGACCATTGAAGTAGTGCCCGCGCTGGAACCGCATCATCCTGCCCCGCATGCCCTCGCGGTGCCCAATCTGGATGACAGCAGTCTTTATATTCACCGCGAGCTGTCGCAGCTGCAGTTCAACATTCGCGTGTTGGAACAGGCGCTCGACGAGTCCTATCCGTTGCTTGAGCGGCTCAAGTTTCTGCTGATTTTCTCCAGCAACCTGGACGAGTTCTTCGAAATCCGCGTCGCCGGCCTCAAGAAGCAAATCACCTTCGCCCGCGAACAGGCTGGCGCTGACGGCTTGCAGCCTCATCAAGCCCTGGCGCGCATCAGCGAACTGGTGCACGGGCACGTGGATCGCCAGTACGCCATTCTCAACGACATCCTGTTGCCGGAGCTGGAAAAGCATCAGGTGCGCTTCATTCGCCGTCGCAATTGGAATGCCAAGATCAAAGCCTGGGTACGCCGTTATTTCCGTGACGAGATCGCGCCGATCATCACGCCGATCGGGCTGGACCCGACGCACCCGTTTCCGCTGCTGGTGAACAAGTCGCTGAACTTCATCGTCGAGCTGGAAGGCATTGACGCCTTCGGCCGCGATTCCGGTCTGGCAATCATCCCGGCACCGCGTTTGTTGCCGCGCATCATCAAAGTGCCGGAAGACGTAGGCGGCACGGGCGACAACTATGTATTCCTGTCGTCGATGATCCACGCCCACGCCGATGACCTGTTCCAAGGCATGAAGGTCAAGGGCTGCTACCAGTTCCGTCTGACCCGTAACGCTGACTTGGCCCTCGACTCCGAAGACGTCGAAGACCTCGCCCGCGCGTTGCGTGGCGAGCTGTTTTCCCGTCGTTACGGCGATGCGGTACGTCTGGAAGTGGCAGACACCTGCCCGAAACTGCTGTCGGACTACCTGCTCAAGCAGTTCAACCTGAGCGAGAGCGAGCTGTATCAGGTCAATGGGCCGGTGAACCTGACGCGCCTGTTCAGCATCACGGGCCTGGACAGCCATCCCGAGCTGCAGTACATGCCGTTCACCCCGGCGATTCCGAAGCTGCTGCAGAACAGCGAAAACATTTTCAACGTGATCAGTAAGCAAGACATTTTGCTGCTGCACCCGTTCGAGTCCTTCACCCCGGTCGTCGATCTGCTGCGCCAGGCGGCGAAAGACCCTCACGTGCTCGCCGTGCGCCAGACGCTGTACCGCAGCGGTGCCAACTCGGAAATCGTCGATGCACTGGTCGATGCCGCGCGCAACGGCAAGGAAGTGACCGCCGTCATCGAGCTGCGTGCGCGTTTTGACGAAGAGTCGAACCTGCAACTGGCCAGCCGCCTGCAAGCGGCCGGTGCCGTGGTGATCTACGGCGTGGTCGGTTACAAGACCCACGCCAAGATGATGCTGATCCTGCGCCGTGAGGCCGGCGAGATCGTCCGTTACGCGCATTTGGGTACCGGCAACTACCACGCTGGCAACGCGCGTCTCTACACCGACTACAGCCTGCTGACCTCGGACGATGCGTTGTGCGAAGACGTCGGCAAGCTGTTCAGCCAGTTGATCGGCATGGGTAAAACGCTGCGCATGAAGAAGCTGCTGCACGCGCCGTTCACCCTGAAGAAAGGCATGCTGGACATGATTGCCCGCGAGACCCAGTTCGCGTCCGAGGGCAAGCCTGCGCACATCATCGCCAAGTTCAACTCGCTGACCGACCCGAAGATCATTCGCGCGCTGTACAAGGCCAGTCAGACCGGCGTCAAGATCGACCTCGTTGTGCGCGGCATGTGCTGCCTGCGTCCTGGCGTGCCGGGCGTGTCACACAACATCCAGGTGCGCTCGATCATCGGCCGCTTCCTTGAGCACACGCGGGTGTTCTACTTCCTGAATGGCGGCGACGAGCAGATGTACCTCTCCAGTGCCGACTGGATGGAGCGCAACCTCGACAAGCGTGTCGAGACGTGCTTCCCGGTGGAAGGCAAGAAGCTGATCTTGCGTGTGAAGAAAGAGCTGGAAGGGTACCTGACCGACAACACCCATAGCTGGCTGCTGCAGCCGGACGGGCGCTACATCCGCAGCACCCCGACCGGCAACCAGAACCCCCGCAATGTGCAGGCGAGTCTGCTTGAGAAGCTGAGCAACCCGGTCCTCAGCGTACGTTGAGGATGATGCCGACTCGGGTCAGCCACTCCGCTTCGAGCGCGAAGTCGGCCTGAGTCAGCTGGTTGTTTTCCAGCCAGCCATCCGGGAACACGATGTCCAGGTGGTTATCGTTGGCGGTCAGCACAGGCTGCGGCATCTCTTGGGTGCCGCGAATGTGGTGAAACAGGATCGCGAAGCGCAGCAGCACGCACAGACGAATCAGCTTCACGCCTTCGTTGCCGAACTCGGCAAACTTGTCCTTGGGAATATTACGGCGGTGACCGCGCACCAGCAGCCCGAGCATTTGCTGGTCCTCGCGGGAAAAGCCGGCAAGGTCCGAGTGCTCGATCAGGTACGCGCCATGCTTGTGGTAGTGATAGTGGGCGATGTCCAGACCCACTTCATGCACCTTGGCGGCCCAACTCAGCAGCTCGCGATACGAATTGTCTTCAAGCTCCCACGCTTTCGCCACTTGTTCCAGCGCTGACAGCGCCTTGCGCTCGACACGGGCGGCTTGTTCGAGATCAACGTGGTAGCGCTCCATCAGCGAGCTGAGGGTGCGTTCGCGCACGTCCTCGTGGTGATGACGGCCGAGCAGGTCGTACAGCACGCCTTCACGCAGCGCGCCTTCGCAGTGGTCCATGCGCTTGAGGTCGAGGGCGTCGAAGATGGCTTCGAGAATCGCCAGTCCCGCCGGGAAGATCGCCCGACGATCAGGCTTGAGGCCTTCGAAATCGATCTTGTCCACTTCGCCCAGCTTCATCAGCTTGCGCTTGAGCCAGGCCAGCCCTTCGGCGTTGACCTCGCCATTGCCATGGCCGCCTGCCTTCAGTGCCAGGCCGATGGCGCGAATGGTGCCGGACGAGCCAATGGCCTCATCCCACGTCAGACGATGCAGTGCGTGCTCGATGCTCATGATTTCCAGCCGCGCTGCGGTGTAAGCCTGGGCGTAACGCGCGGGTGTGATCTTGCCGTCCTTGAAGTAACGCTGAGTGAAGCTGACGCAGCCCATTTGCAGGCTTTCGCGCAGCAAAGGCTCGAAGCGCTGGCCGATGATGAATTCGGTGCTGCCGCCGCCAATGTCGGCGACCAGGCGCTTGCCGGGCGTGTCGGCCAGGGTGTGGGAGACGCCCAGGTAGATCAGGCGCGCTTCTTCACGGCCGGAGATGACCTCGACCGGATGGCCAAGGATTTCTTCGGCGCGGTGAATGAATTCGTTGCGGTTGCGGGCTTCGCGCAGGGCGTTGGTGCCGACGATGCGCACGGCGCCGGGCGGCATACCGTTGATCAGTTGAGCGAAACGCTTAAGGCAGTCGAGCCCGCGTTGCATGGATTCTTCGCTGAGGCGGCGGTCGTCATCGATCCCCGCGGCCAGCTGCACTTTCTCACCGAGCCGCTCAAGGATGCGAATTTCGCCCTGATTGGCTTTGGCGACAACCATATGAAAGCTGTTGGAGCCCAGGTCGATCGCGGCGATCAGCGAGAGGTTTTTGGCTGTGGATAGCGGCATGGTCAAAAGGTCTCGGTCGATAACCCCGACATCGTGCCACGATCCATCACCGTCGCCAAACCGGCAACGTATTTGCGCAGTATTCAGTGGGACCGGCTTCAACCGGGAAGGGGCCGGTTTGTGCGCCATCAATGTTGCGGTGTGACGCCTGACGCCTTCCCGGCTAAAGCCGGTCCCACAGTTTGGGCCACAGCCAGTCCCACAGTCACCCCTGCTCAACCGACCCGATGAAATTCGCCAGCTCGGGCGTCTTCGGGTTGGCCATCAGTTCTTTCGGGTCGCCCACTTCATGCACCTTGCCCTGATGCATGAACACCAGCTTGTCGCCCACCTCCCGGGCGAAGCGCATTTCGTGGGTGACCATGATCAGCGTCATGCCGTCTTTGGCCAGCTCGCGAACGACCGCGAGCACTTCGTTGACCAGCTCCGGATCGAGCGCCGAGGTGATTTCGTCGCACAGGAGTACTTTGGGCGACATCGCCAGCGCACGGGCAATCGCCACGCGCTGTTGCTGACCACCGGACAGCCGGTCAGGGAAGGCGTCGAATTTCTCGCCCAGGCCCACGCGATTGAGCATTTCCTTTGCCAGTTTGGTGGCTTCGGCTTTGGAAACCTTTTTAACCACCTGCGGCGCGAGCATCACGTTCTCGCCCACCGTTAGGTGGGGAAACAAATTGAATTGCTGGAAGACCATGCCGACTTTCTGTCTCAGGCTGCGCAGATCAGCCCGTGCGGCGTCAAGGTATTCGCCGTCGACCTCGATCACCCCATCGTTGATCGACTCAAGCCCGTTCAGGGTGCGCAGCAGCGTGCTTTTGCCCGAACCGCTGCGCCCGATGATCGCCACAACCTGGCCTTCCTCGACGCTGAGGTCGATGCCCTTGAGCACATGGTGGTCGCCGTAATACTTGTGCAGGGCGGAAATTCTAAGCAGAGGCATGAAGTCTCCTTTCCAGGTAGCGCGCGCTGAGCGACAACGGATAGCAAAGCAGGAAGTAGCCCAGGGCAACGAAGCCGTAGACCATGAAAGGCTGGAACGTGGCGTTGGCGAGCATGCCGCCGGTTTTGGTCAGCTCGGTGAAGCCGATGATCGACGTGACTGCCGTGCCTTTTACCACCTGCACCGAGAACCCGACCGTCGGCGCCACCGCGATGCGCAATGCCTGGGGCAGAATCACATAGCGCAGTTGCTCGAAAGGCGTCAGCGCCAGGCTGGCGGAAGCTTCCCACTGGCCGCTGGAAATCGACTCCACGCAGCCGCGCCAGATTTCAGCCAGGTACGCGCTGGTGAACAGTGTCAACGCCAGCGCCGCCGCAAGCCAGGGCGAAATGTCGATGCCCATCAGCGCCACGCCGAAGAACACCAGAAACAGCTGCATCAACAACGGGGTGCCTTGAAACAGCTCGATATAGCAGCGCGCGAGCCTGCGCGGCGCTGCCTTCTCGGAGATGCGCATGGTCATCACCAGCAACCCGATCACACCGCCGCCGATGAACGCCACCAGCGACAACGCCAGTGTCCATTGCAGCCCGGTCAGCAAGTTGCGCACGACGTCCCACAGGGTGAAATCCATCAGCGGCTCCTCGCGATGTAGCGTCGGCCGATCCACGCCAGCAACTGACGCACCAGCAGCGCCATGCACAGGTAGATCAGCGTGGTAATGATGTACGTCTCAAACGAGCGGAAATTGCGCGATTGAATGAAGTTCGCGGCGAAGCTCAGCTCCTCGGTGGCGATCTGCGAACAGACTGCCGAGCCGAGCATCACGATGATGATCTGGCTGCTCAATGCCGGCCAGACCTTGCCCAGCGCCGGGACCAGCACGACGTGGCGGAAGGTCTCGAAGCGGGTCATCGCCAGCGCGGCCGACGCCTCGATCTGGCCGCGCGGAATTGCCTGCACGCCCGCACGGATGATCTCCGTCGAATAGGCGCCGAGGTTGATGACCATCGCCAGCACGGCGGCCTGCCACTCCGATATCTGCAGGCCCAGGGACGGTAGCCCGAAGAAAATGAAAAACAACTGCACCAGAAACGGTGTATTGCGAATCAGCTCGACATAGACACCAAAAATGGCCGAGAACGGCTGGATTTTCCACGCCCTGACAATCGCCCCGACGACGCCGAGACTGACGCCGAGCAGGGTGCCGATCGCGGTCAGTTCCAGCGTGAACAGTGCGCCGCGCAGGAGCAGGTCAGTGTTTTGCAGGACCGGGATAAAGTCGAACTGATAAGCCATTTAGGCGCCTCGGCGGTCGATGATCAGAGGTCGGCAGGCAATGGCTGCTTGAGCCAGGTCTGCGCGTTCTTTTCCAGCGAACCGTCTTTCTTTGCCGCTTCGAGGATCTCGTTCACTTTGGCGAGTAACTCAGGCTGACCTTTGTTCACACCCACGTAGACCGGCGAGTCCTTGAGCTTCACTTTCAGCTCGGGGATGCGCTTGGGGTTCTTCTCGCTGATCGCGACCATCACCACGTTGCCGCTGGCGATCAGGTCGGTCTGCTTGGCCAGGTAGGCTGCGATGGTCGAGTTGTTGTCTTCGAAGCGTTTGATCGTCGCTTCCTTCGGCGCAACGGCGGTCAGCTCGATGTCCTCGATGGCGCCACGGGTCACGCTGATGGTTTTGCCTTTCAGGTCGTCCACGGTTTTGATCGCGTCTTCAGGCGGACCGAAGACAGCGAGATAAAACGGGGCATAGGCGCGGGAGAAGTCGATGACCTTTTCGCGGTCGGGGTTTTTGCCGAGGCTGGAGATGACCAGGTCAACCTTGCCAGTG
Source organism: Pseudomonas sp. KU26590 (assembly GCF_026153515.1). Classification (NCBI taxonomy): domain Bacteria; kingdom Pseudomonadati; phylum Pseudomonadota; class Gammaproteobacteria; order Pseudomonadales; family Pseudomonadaceae; genus Pseudomonas; species Pseudomonas sp. KU26590. The sequence goes on along the minus strand of NZ_CP110644.1, from coordinate 210,132 downwards.
GTCAGGTACGGGATGCGGTTGGTGCTGTTGACCGGCGTCAGTTGAAGTTTGACCTTCAATTGGTCGGCAATGAGTTTTGCCGTGTCGATGTCCAGACCGCGCGGCTGCATGTCGGGGCCGACCGAACCGAAGGGCGGAAAGTCTTGCGGAACGGCGACTTTCAACGTGCCGCGAGCGGTTACATCATCCAGACCATTAGCGTGGGCGGGGGCCTGGCCGAGCATGAGGCTGGCAAACAGGGCGGCGAGCAGGGCGCTGTAACGCTGGGTCATGGGGTGTCTCCGAATCGATCAATGTGCAGGCGAAGCCCGAGTAATGGCCAAGCACCAGTGCACAGCCCATGCCAGCGGCTGGTTTGCGACCATGGAATGCGGGCCGCAGGCTTGATCTGGTCTAACTGGTCTGAACAGTGAGTGGGCGGGCCGCCCCGCTTTGGCGCGCTTGAAAGGCCCGGCGCCCCTCGCTTGGGCGTCACTTGCCGGATGCCTCCGATGGCGATACAAGGGAGTTTTCCTACGGTTTATGCACCTTGATCGCTATGCATCCGAGCCCTGTCGCTGTGCCTGAAGCCGCCTTCCAGGCGATCCGCAAATTGATCGCCGAGCAGGGCTATGTCCCCGGCGACAGCCTGCCTTCGCAGAGGGATTTGGCGATTCGTCTGGGCGTCAGTCGTGCTTCGTTGCGCGAGGCACTGTCCTCATTGAGCGCTCTGGGGCTAGTCAGTGTGCAGCCCGGCAAGGGCGTATTCGTGCAGGCCGTTTCTGAACCACAACGGAGCACGGGTGGATTTTCCTGGCCATATGCAGCGCACGCATCGCCTGCGGAGACTTTTCAGCTGCGCTATGCGCTGGAAGGGTTTGCCGCCGGGCTTGCAGCGGTCACGCTGACGGCGGACGAGCGCGATGTGCTTGAAGACAACGTCGAGGCCATGCGCCTTGAGCTAAAGGCAGGGGATTTTGACTGCGCGGCCCGGCTGGACTTTGATTTTCACCGGCGCATCCTCGTTGCCAGCGGCAATCAGGCGATTCTGGGGATCATCACCACCAGCGCCGACATTTTTCTGGAGAGCCAGAAACTGCCTTTTATTCGGGCGGGCAGGGCCATGGAAACGTGGCAGGAGCACCGCAAGATCCTGCGGGCGCTGGCGCGAAACGCGTCTGGCCCGGCGCAGAAAGCCATGCAGGAGCACATCCGCGGCGCTGCCTTGCGTACCGGCATCGTATTCGTTGCACCCTCCGGTTAGGCACCTGCAATTAAGGCAACCGTGCCAGGTCATAGCTAGAGACAATGAACCTCGTCTTCCTGTCACCGCGTGACACAGTTATGATGGCCCACGTTTTTTTGCCTATGACCTCGGAGAAATCTCATGAGTAACGACCTGATCAAACACGTCAGCGACGCGAGCTTCGACGCCGATGTCCTGAAGGCTACTGGTCCTGTACTGGTGGATTACTGGGCTGAATGGTGTGGCCCATGCAAAATGATTGCTCCGGTTCTGGATGACCTCGCTACCCACTACGAGGGCAAGCTGACCATCGCCAAGCTGAACATCGACGACAATCAGGAAACCCCGGCCAAGCACGGCGTTCGTGGTATCCCGACCCTGATGCTGTTCAAGGACGGTGAAGTCGCGGCGACCAAGGTCGGCGCACTGTCCAAGTCGCAGTTGCAGGCGTTCCTCGACGCCAACATCTGATGACGATATAGCCCCGCAAATCGCGGGGTTTTTTTCGGGCGTCGTACTAGACGCTTAGAAAATCAAGTGGTACATTCGGCCCCGCAACGGCTTCTCCGTTGCCCCCTGCTAGCCGTCGCCGACCGTCTCCTTTCGATTTGCACGCGATCCTGTCGCCTTCTCTGCGGCGCGGCCTCATTAAGCCAAAAGCTTAATTTCCCCCTCCATACATGATTACGTCATTCCTATATGAACCTGACTGAACTCAAGCAAAAGCCTATTACCGATCTGCTAGAAATGGCCGAACAGATGGGCATAGAAAATATGGCCCGTTCGCGCAAGCAGGACGTGATTTTCTCCCTGCTGAAGAAGCACGCGAAAAGCGGCGAGGAAATCTCGGGTGACGGCGTGCTGGAGATCCTCCAGGATGGCTTCGGCTTCCTTCGTTCTGCAGACGCCTCCTACCTCGCCGGCCCGGACGACATTTACGTCTCGCCCAGCCAGATCCGCCGCTTCAACCTGCGCACGGGCGACACCATTGTCGGCAAGATCCGTCCGCCAAAGGAAGGCGAGCGTTACTTCGCACTGCTCAAGGTCGACACCATCAACTTCGACCGTCCAGAAAACGCGAAGAACAAGATTCTGTTCGAAAACCTGACGCCGCTGTTCCCGACCATTCGCATGAAGATGGAAGCCGGTAACGGTTCCACCGAAGACCTCACTGGTCGCGTCATCGATCTGTGTGCCCCGATCGGTAAAGGTCAGCGCGGTCTGATCGTTGCTCCGCCAAAAGCGGGCAAGACCATCATGCTGCAGAACATCGCGTCGAACATCACGCGCAACAACCCTGAAGTCCATCTGATCGTTCTGCTGATCGATGAGCGTCCGGAAGAAGTAACCGAAATGCAGCGTACCGTGCGCGGCGAAGTAGTTGCTTCCACCTTCGACGAGCCACCTACCCGTCACGTGCAGGTCGCCGAAATGGTGATCGAAAAGGCCAAGCGCCTGGTCGAGCACAAGAAAGACGTGGTTATCCTGCTCGACTCCATCACCCGTCTGGCTCGCGCCTACAACACCGTCATTCCAAGCTCCGGCAAGGTCCTGACCGGTGGTGTCGATGCGCACGCTCTCGAGAAGCCAAAGCGTTTCTTCGGTGCGGCACGTAACATCGAAGAAGGCGGCTCGCTGACCATCATCGCCACCGCGCTGGTTGAAACCGGCTCGAAGATGGATGAAGTGATCTACGAAGAATTCAAAGGTACCGGCAACATGGAGCTGCCTCTGGATCGCAAGATCGCAGAGAAGCGCGTCTTCCCGGCCATCAACATCAACCGTTCCGGCACACGCCGCGAAGAGTTGCTGACGGCCGACGACGAGCTGCAGCGCATGTGGATCCTGCGCAAGCTGCTGCATCCTATGGATGAGGTCGCAGCCATCGAGTTCTTGATCGACAAGCTGAAACAGACCAAGACCAACGATGAGTTCTTCCTGTCGATGAAGCGCAAGTAACACCGCGCTGAACCGAATGTAGAAAGATGGTGTCCTTTTGGACACCATTTTTTTTGCCTCGAATTTGAGGCTCGGAGCGTCATGCACACGTTTGGCAATCGTCGCGATATCGATGGACTGCGGGCCTTGGCCGTGGTCCCGGTGCTGTTGTTTCACTTCGGTCTTGGCCTGAGCGGCGGCTTCGTCGGCGTCGATGTGTTTTTCGTCATCTCCGGCTACCTGATCACGTCCATCATTTTCCGCGAGATCAGCGCGGGGCGATTCAGCTTCGTCGATTTCTGGGCCCGTCGCGCGCGGCGCATTGTCCCTGCCGTCACTGTCGTCGTGTTGGCGACTATAGCGTTTGGCTGGTTGCTGCTGACGCCCAAGGACTACGCCGAGCTCGGCCGCGAAGTGCGCTACCAGTCGATGTTCATGTCCAACCTGCTGTTCATGCGGCAAGACGGTTACTTCGATTCCGCGTCAGACTTCAAACCGCTTCTTCACACCTGGTCATTGGCGGTGGAAGAGCAGTACTACATTTTCTTTCCATTGCTGATGGTTCTGGCGACGCGGTACGTGCGGCACTGGCGCTGGTTGCTGCTCGGCTTGCTGGTGCTGTCGTTCGGGCTGAACATCTGGGCGATAAAGCACAAACCCGAGGCCGCGTTCTTTCTGCTGCCGATGCGTGCATGGGAGCTGCTGTGCGGCGCCATGCTGGCCGTCACGCCTGCGCCCAAACGCCCGCTGCCAAGTGGTGCGTATCAGGTGATCAGCCTGAGCGGTTTTGCGGCGGTCGTGTTGGCGATGCTGAGTTTTGACAAAGCCACGCTATTCCCCGGCTGGGCGGCGCTGCTGCCGGTGCTTGGCACGACTGCAATGATCTGGGCCAACGGTCATCCCGCGTCATGGGTCGGGCGTTTGCTGAGCATCAAACCGCTGGTGGCAATCGGGCTTATCTCTTACTCGCTGTACCTGTGGCATTGGCCTATCCATGTCTACGCCAACGCGATCTCTGCCGACGGTATTTCCGATCTGGAAGCGGTCGGCTGGATCCTTCTGGCAGGTGCTCTTGCCTGGCTGAGCTGGCGATTCGTTGAGCTGCCGTTCCGTGAGCGCCGCGTACTCGCCGGCCGCAAACCGGTACTGATTGGCGGCCTGCTGACCCTGGCCGTTTTGGCATTGATGGGGCAGGCGTTGCGCTCCAGTGACGGCGTGCCACAGCGCCTGTCCGGTCAGGCGCTTGCGTACGCGCAATCGCAGAAGTGGAACGCCGGACAGATGGACTGCTTCCTGCTGGGATCAAAGAAGAGCAAGGGGCTGGAGACGCTCTGTCGGGCCGGTGGGGAGGCGGACGCCGCGCCGTCCAATCTTATCTGGGGTGACAGCCATGCGGCGGCGCTTTGGCCTGGCGTCAGAGCCGCGGCTGAGCAAGCGCACGCGCCAGTCTGGCTGGCGAGCATGAGTGGCTGTCCGCCCCTTGTCAGCATCGCAACCAGTGAGCGTTGTCAGGAATTCAATACGCTGAACGTGGAACGCGTCCGGACACAGAAAATTCCTGGCGTGACGCTGGCCGCGCGCTGGAGTTTGTACATCTATGGCCTGGAGGGCGGTGACAAGGCCTACGTGCTGCTGAAACACGAATCGATTGCCCGAAACGAAGCGTATTTTGCCGACGCCTTGAAAGCGCAGATCGCTGAATTTCGGGCAGCTGGCGCGCAGGTCTGGCTGTTCAAGGAAGTGCCGCAGCAACGTAAGGGCGCCATCGAAAGACTGAGCAGCCTGGCGAGGGTCGGGCGCTCGGCTGCGCAGGTTGGACGTCCACTGGCGGAGCTCGATGCGCGGCAGGCGTTCATCAATCAGCTGTTCGCCCGCCTGAGCGAGGCGGATCCCGGTGTTCACCTGATCGATCCAAAACCGCTGCTGTGCGAGGGTGGCCTTTGCCGTGCCGAAGTTGACGGGCGTTCGCTGTATAAGGACGAAGATCACTTGTCGGATCTGGGCGGCGAGAAGATGCAGCCGCTGTTCACGCCGATATTCAGCGAAACACCGCGCATTTGAGTTGGACACAAGCTGCCCTCCGCGGTCAGAGCAGGTAGGATGTGCATCTATTTGGTGAGTGGCCGGGTTAATGAAATTCAAGGATCTTCGGGATTTCGTGCAGCAGCTTGAGCAGCGCGGAGAGTTGAAACGCATTCAGGTACCTGTTTCCCCTGTATTGGAAATGACCGAAATTTGCGACCGGACCCTGCGCAACAAGGGGCCGGCGTTGCTTTTCGAAAAACCCACGGGCTTTGACATTCCGGTGCTAGGCAATCTGTTCGGCACACCCGAGCGCGTTGCCATGGGCATGGGCGCCGAGTCAGTGGCCGAGCTGCGGGAAATCGGCAAGCTGCTGGCGTTCCTCAAAGAGCCCGAGCCGCCGAAGGGCTTGAAAGACGCCTGGTCCAAGCTGCCCATTTTCAGAAAAGTCATCGCCATGGCGCCGAAAGTCGTCAAGGACGCTCCGTGTCAGGAAATCGTGATCGAGGGCGATGACGTCGACCTCGGCATGCTGCCGGTGCAGACCTGCTGGCCCGGCGATGTCGGCCCGCTGATTACGTGGGGCCTGACGGTCACTCGCGGGCCCAACAAAGAACGGCAGAATCTGGGTATCTACCGCCAGCAGGTGATCGGCCGCAACAAGGTGATCATGCGCTGGCTCAGCCATCGCGGTGGCGCACTGGATTTCAAGGATTGGTGCGACAAACACCCGGGTCAGCCATTCCCGGTGTCCGTGGCGTTGGGCGCTGACCCCGCCACCATTCTCGGCGCCGTTACGCCAGTGCCTGACAGCCTGTCCGAGTACGCGTTCGCGGGTCTTCTGCGTGGCAACCGGACAGAACTGATCAAGTGCCGTGGCAACGATCTACAGGTCCCGGCCAGTGCAGAGATCGTCCTTGAAGGCGTGATTCATCCCGGCGAAATGGCCGATGAGGGTCCGTACGGCGACCACACCGGCTATTACAACGAGGTCGACAGCTTCCCGGTCTTCACGGTCGAGCGCATCACCCACCGCATCAAGCCGATTTACCACAGCACCTACACGGGCCGGCCGCCTGACGAACCTGCCATTCTGGGCGTTGCACTGAATGAAGTGTTCGTGCCGATTCTGCAAAAGCAGTTCCCGGAAATCGTCGACTTCTACCTCCCGCCCGAGGGTTGCTCTTACCGCATGGCGGTTGTGACGATCAAGAAGCAGTATCCCGGCCATGCCAAGCGCGTGATGTTGGGCGTCTGGTCGTTTTTGCGACAGTTCATGTACACCAAGTTCGTTATCGTCACCGACGACGACATCAATGCCCGTGACTGGAATGACGTCATCTGGGCGATCACCACGCGCATGGACCCCAAGCGCGACACGGTGATGATCGACAATACGCCAATCGACTACCTCGATTTCGCCTCGCCGGTCTCAGGTCTCGGCTCGAAAATGGGGCTCGATGCCACGCATAAATGGCCTGGCGAAACTACCCGTGAATGGGGTCGCGCTATCGTCAAAGACGAAGCGGTGACCCGCCGGATCGATGAACTCTGGACTCAGCTGGGAATTGATTGATGCGTGTAACCTTGCAGCCATCGGGCGCAGTCATCGAGACATTGCCAGGCGAGCGGATCCTCGACGCCGCTCAGCGCCTGGGCTACGAATGCCCTCAGAGCTGTCGCAACGGCAATTGCCACATCTGTTCTGCGCTGCTGGTTGAAGGCAGCGTTGAACAGGCGGGAGAGATCCGCAACCACGGCGAAATCTACACCTGCCTGGCGGTGCCGCAGCAAGACTGCGTTGTGCTGTGGGACAGCGTGCTGGCGCTCGGCGAGCTGCCGGTGCGCACGTTCGCCTGCCAGGTCAGCGAGTGTGTGGAAGTGGGCGGCGATGTCTGGCGCGTGATGCTCCGTGCGCCTGCGGGCAAACCGCCGCGTTATCACGCCGGTCAGTACCTGATGATCCATCGGGATGACGGCGAAAAATCGGCGTTTTCCATGGCGTCTGCGCCGGAGAACGGTCGCGATCTGGAAATTCACGTCCTTGCCCGCGAGGCGAGTGCGCAAAATCTGATCAAGCAGTTGCAGCGCGAGGGTATGGCGCGGGTCGAATTGCCGTTCGGCGACACTCATTTGGGCGAATTGCCCGATGGTCCACTGGTATTGATTGCAGCAGGCACCGGTATGGGGCAGATGCAGAGCCTGATCGAGCATTGCCGCTCCAAGGGTTTTCCGTATCCGGTGCATGTGTATTGGGGAATGCGCCGTCCGGAAGATTTCTACCAGCTCACGCATTGGGATGAATGGCAGACGCTGCCTAACCTCTTCCTGCACAGAATCGTCAGTGATCTATGCGGTTGGGAAGGGCGTTGCGGCATGCTGCACGAGGCGGTCTGTGAGGACTTCAGCGATCTGAAGTCGCTTTATGTCTATGCCAGCGGTTCTCCGGCCATGGTCTATTCGACCCTCGATGCGCTGGTGCTGGCCGGCATGGATGCGCATCAGATGCGTGCCGATGTTTTCGCGTATGCGCCGAGGCCCTGAAGCGTAGCCACTCGTCGAGCTGAATGTGGACAGCGTATTGCATGACTGTTTGTCAGATATCGGCTTTTCCGGCGTGACCTATGCGCCGGTGGCCAAGTCACAACGTCACACTGCCTGCGATGCCGTCTGATTGTTCATTCGTTGTTGCCAGACCCGTTTTATGAGTGTTCAGCGTTGCACCGGCGTCAGCCTTGCCGGTGGGGGGAACCAGATGGGGAATCAAATCAATATCCTGGCGGAAGCCGTCCATGACGGCTTGGGGTTGTCCTACCCGCCGGTCATCGATCTTGGGCCGAAACTGAGCCGCGAACAGCTGCTTGCCTCCATCCATGCCACGATGAGCCGCCATCAAGGCGGTCCGATCTGGTTGTTCGCGTACGGATCATTGATCTGGCGACCCGAGTGCAGCGCCGTCGAGCGTCAGCGCGGTCGGGTCCACGGCTATCATCGCGGTCTCTATCTCTGGTCCCACGAACACCGTGGCACGCCCGAGCAGCCAGGGCTGGTATTCGGTCTGGATCGCGGCGGGTCCTGCAGCGGATTCGCCTACAGATTGCCCGAAGACAATATCGACGAGTCTCTGCTGGCGTTGTGGCAGAGAGAAATGCCTTTCCCCTCCTACCGCCCACACTGGCTCAACTGCCGACTTGAAGACGGCACCAAAGTGCAGGCGTTGGGATTTGTGCTGGAGCGGCATCTGCCCAGTTACGCCGGCAACCTGCCCGACAGCGTGCTCACCCAAGTGCTGGCCAATGCCAGCGGGCGATACGGGACCACCTGGGAATACGTCGAACAAACCATCCGCGCATTGCGCACCCACGCCATGCCGGACTTGAGCCTGGAGGCGCGGTTAAAACGGTGCAGGCCGGTGTTGTTGGCGATATAGCATCTGGTCACGATCTTCCGATCAGGCTTGCGCGCGAGACGCTAGACTGCATCGAAACCCCCTGAGGAGTTAATCATGAGTGCTCGGCTTTCTCCGCTTGTGTCGGAGTTCGAATCAGAAGAGCAGGCTGCGCGTTATGACGCGTGGCTCCATGCCAAGGTGCAGGCTTCGGTAGACGATCCAAGACCTAACGTCGCGCATGATGAAGTCATGGCTCAACTGAAAGCCAGACTGGCCGCCAAGCGCGACAAGCGTAGCGATGATCGTTGAGTGGCGCCCGGAGGCAGTCGCCGATCTGTGGGAGATACTTGAGTATATTGATGAGCGAAATCCACAAGCGGCGGAGGAGCTTTATGCTGAAATTGAGAGAGCTACTTCAGCACTGCCCGAGCATCCTTACCTTTACCGCTTAGGTCGCGTGGTCAATACCCGCGAAATCATTGTCCATCCGAATTACCTGGTTATTTACCGACTAACAGATCGGATCGAGATCCTGAGCGTCCTTCACGCCCGCCAGCAATACCCTTGAACGGACGTGGCTTGATCAGCGCACTGATCAAGCCTTTTTCGTTTGAGACCTAAGCCATTTCCTCTCGCGATTGACTCGCCACCCGCGTATGCCGCAGCGTCGGCACCAGGAACGCCATCGCGAGGATACAAGCGGACACCAGCAGCACGAAGCCGCCGTCCCAGCCGAAGTGGTCGACTGTGTAGCCCATCAGCGCGCTGGCCGCGACCGAGCCACCGAGGTATCCGAACAGGCCAGTGAATCCTGCTGCGGTGCCGGCTGCTTTCTTCGGTGCCAGCTCAAGCGCCTGCAAGCCGACCAGCATGACCGGGCCGTAGATCAGGAAACCGATCGAGACCAGAGCAATCATGTCGACGGTGGGGTTGCCTGGCGGATTGAGCCAGTACACCAGCGTCGCAACGGTCACCATCGCCATGAACACAATGCCGGTCAGGCCACGGTTGCCACGGAAAATCTTGTCGGACATCCAGCCGCACAGCAGCGTGCCCGGAATGCCTGCCCACTCGTAAAAGAAGTACGCCCAGGACGTCTTGTCGACGTCGAAGTGCTTGGCTTCTTTCAAGTACGTTGGCGCCCAGTCCAGCACGCCGTAACGCAGCAGATAGACGAACACGTTGGCCAGCGCGATGTACCAGAGCATTTTGTTGCGCAGGACGTATTTTACGAAGATCTCTTTGGCGGTGAATTCCTCTTCGTGGCTCGCGTCATATCCTTCCGGGTAGTCGTTCTTGTAGTCCTCGACCGGCGGCAAACCCACGGACTGCGGGGTATCACGCATGGTGACGAAGGCGAACAGCGCAACAAACAGGGCAACCGCCGCAGGCACATAAAATGCGGCGTGCCAGTCGTTGGTCCAGCCGAGTCCGAGCAGGAACAGCGGTCCGATCAAGCCGCCGCCGACGTTGTGCGCTACGTTCCACACCGACACCACACCGCCACGCTCCTTCTGCGACCACCAGTGCACCATCGTGCGTCCGCTCGGCGGCCAGCCCATGCCCTGGGCCCAGCCGTTGAGGAACAGCAGAATGAACATGATGGTCACGCTGGACGTCGCCCAGGGTGCGAATCCGAACACGAACATCACCAGCGCAGAAATCAACAGTCCGAATGGCAGGAAGTAACGCGGGTTGGAGCGATCCGACACCAGCCCCATCAGGAATTTCGACAGCCCGTACGCAATGGCAATCGCCGAGATCGCAAGCCCCAATTGACCGCGGCTGTATCCCTCATCGATCAGATAGGGCATGGCCAGCGAGAAATTCTTGCGCAGCAAATAGTAGCCGGCGTAGCCGAAGAAGATGCCGGCGAAAATCTGCCAGCGAAGGCGGCGATAGGTGGAGTCGACACGCTCCTCAGGCAGCGGAGCCTGATGTGCGGCAGGACGGAAAAAGGCAAACATCGGGACACTCCATTTATTTTTTTGTTATGCGGATCCGAATATTACATTTTCATTACAGAAAATAGGAAGGCTTCTCATCGGATAAAAAGCCGTAAACGTTGGCTAAAGGTAATTCCTTTGCGAACATCGCATCGGGGATGTCGGGAGGCAGTCAGTGATTGACGTTTTCGCAGAAGCGTTCATTAGCGGGATGTTCGCCGAAGAAGTTGCTCACCGGTGCAGCATGGCCAGCCGGGCGAACGAGGTGTTCAGTTCGCCGTCGGCCAGCGCGCATCGGTGACCCGTTACCGAATCTCAAGCGTTCGGGGGGTTGCTCTGGCGCTCGGGGGTGCCTTGCGCAGGAACGGATGCTCGATGCACCAGTACGTCGCGACGCTGATACTGCTGGTCAGCAGGATGATCAGCGGTAAGTACAGTGCGTAGCTAAGCGGATCCGGTGTGGCGAAGTCATACGCACCCATCAAGCTGAAAACGCTGTATATGACGATGCCGTGCAGCAGGTAAATGCTGAAGCTGGCTTCGCCCAGAATCTTTAACCCGCGAATCTCCAGCACCCCGTGCAGGCTGTTGCCGAGTACGAACAGCGCAAACGGAACCCCCAGAATCAGCATTTGCAGCGTCGAGTACGATTTGAGCTTCATGCTGATCAGCAGTATCGCGACTGCAACCAACGTGCAGCGCACGCCCGTGAAGTCGATTCGCCACCGGCGCATCCGGTCCTCAAAGACCGCCACCGCAATGCCGACAGCAAACAGTTTGATGAACCGGTTGTGAAAGTGATGGTGGTATTCGCCCCACAGGCACGCCAGCACAATCAGCGAGACGACGACGGCCATGCCGGGGAGCTTGCGCCGAAGCAGGCAATACAGCACCGGCAGCGACAGATAGAAGACGGCTTCATAGAGCAGCGTCCATTGCACCGAAGCGTTGATACGTACGGTGTCTGGAAAAGCATTGATGGGGCTGCCAATTAAAATCACCCATCGGCCGAGCGACTTGATGGTGTCTATGATCGGCGCGCTGATTCCCGCTGACTGGTACAGCGCGATGGCCGTAATTAGCGTCACGCTGAAGAGGTACATCGGGAAGATCCGCCGTAACCGTGACGACAGGATCTGCCGCCATTTCGGCTCGCTTCGGTAGATCTTCGCGGTAAACAGGTAACCCGTGATCATGAAAAACAACGACACCGGCACCGTGCCCATGTTGTTCAGCACGCGGCTGTCCGTGGTTTCCCAGACCCCGTTGACGTGCCAGTAATAACTGACGATGAAGTGATGAACGATGACTGCGGTTGCGAGCACGCCACGCAGCCCGTCCAGCGACGAAACGCGGTGGAGCGCGTCTCGGGAGAGGATCGGCAGGCGCTGGGTGGCGAGGCAAAATATCGCGATCGACAGCGCATACAACGTGATCAAAATCAGAGTGACGGTCATCAATACGGGGTCCGCAATTTGTATTGGAGTCGATACCGAATGAAGGTGTGTTCGGTATGTATCGGCCGTGAAATATACGGAACACATCAGCCGCCGTCGCGGGTTGTTTAACGAGGTGTTGATTTTGGGACTGGTCCTACGCAGCCTTGGGAAGTCATGAGCTGTTGCAGGCGCAGACCAACGCACAAAATGCGCGCCAGGCTTTTGCACCCAGGCAAAGGCAGAATGGAGCGGGCGCGGGTGACGACAGTGATAAGCAGGTGGGTTCTGTGCGTGATGTGTGCGCTTTGTATCGCGGCAAGCGCGGATGAGGGCAGTGTGGAGTATGACTACCGCAGGGCGCCGGCCTGGCCGTATTCACTCTTGAAGTCAGGCGTATCCGGGTGGGTCTTGTTCGACATCAAGGCTCACCATGACGGTCGCGTTTCCGAGCCCGAGGTGCTGGAAAGCTCCCATCCCCTGTTGGCCCGCGCGGTCGTAAACATTGCGCCCACATGGCGAGTGAAGCCCTGGGCGGTGAGTGACAACCGCCCGGCAGTCGTTTCCCTGCGCCACGAGCATTATTTTGTCCACCCGCGGGAAGGCAACAGTCCTGTCACCTGGCTTCACCGCAGCCTGCGTCACCTGACCTGCACCAAATTCAACAAGCGGTTGGAGGATTTCCAGCAAAACTCATCCGGTCTTGAGGAGATCGACATGAGCGTGTTCCGGCACACCTTCAAAGTGCTGGCGAGGGTCGCCACTTACCGGAAGCTGCCCGATGAACAGCGGTTCGCGCTAGGGGATGCGCTGGCAGAGGCCGCTCCGGGCATCATTCAGCGCTGCGGCGCAAATGCTGAGCTGCGTTATAAAGATGTGCTGCCCGAGCAGGTGAGGATGATGCTGTGACCGCGTGCGGGAACACCGCAAAGTCATCCCGTTCTATTCAGAACGGGGTCGATCCCGATGCACGCTACCTGACGCTCACCACCACCTTGCCCACCGCTTTACGCTGCGCCAACGATTCAATCGCTTCACCCGCCTGCTCCAGCGGGTAGACCTTGGACACCAGCGGCTTCAACTTGCCCTCGCTGAACCAGGTGAACAGTTGCTGGAAATTCGCCGCGTTGTCTTGGGGCTGGCGTTGGGCAAATGAGCCCCAGAACACACCCACAACCGAGGCACCTTTCAACAGCGCGAGATTGACCGGCAGTTCGGGAATGCGACCACTGGCGAAGCCGACGACCAGCAATCGACCGTTCCAGGCAATGCCGCGAACGGCCTGATCGAAAAGATCGCCGCCCACAGGGTCGTAGATCACATCGACGCCGTTACCGTTGGTGAGGCGTTTGATTTCATCCTTCAGATTGCTTTCGCTGTAGTTGATCAACTCGTCGGCGCCTGCGTTTTTGGCGACCTCAAGCTTTTCTGCGCTGCTGGCGGCGGCAATGACGCGAGCGCCCATGGCTTTGCCGATCTCGACGGCAGCGAGGCCGACGCCTCCCGACGCGCCAAGGACGAGGAGGGTTTCGCCGACCTTTAGATTGGCGCGCTGTGTGAGGGCGTGCATGGACGTGCCGTAGGTCATGCTGAATGCGGCGGCGGTAGTGAAGTCCATCGTTTCGGGGATGGGCAGGACGTTGTAACCGGCCACGGCGATCTGTTCAGCGAAGCTGCCCCAGCCTGTGAGCGCCATCACCCGGTCACCGACATGCACATGGCTGACCTTTTCACCGACAGCCGTCACGACGCCCGACGCCTCACCTCCCGGCGAAAACGGAAAAGGCGGCTTGAACTGGTATTTGCCTTCGATAATCAGCGTGTCCGGGAAGTTGACCCCGGCAGCGTGCACGTCCAGAAGAATCTCGTTCTTCTTCGGCTCCGGGCCTGGAATGTCCTCCAGCACCAGATCTGCAGCGGGACCGAAGGCTTTGCAAAGCACGGCTTTCATCGAGGGCTATTCCTTTTTCGGGGATGGCCGATAAGTACAGGTAGCGAGGTTGTGGGGTCAATAAGCATGCCCCGGCCTGATAGGTGTGCATAAGCTGAAGTAAGCTATGCGGCGAAGCGGATTGAGGAGCGGACTGTGAAAGCGTGGATTCTGATGTTGATGGCGTTGTCGATGCCTGTTGTTGCGCTGGCCGAAGAGGGCGGCGAGAAAGAAGATCCGAACAAGGTTTCCTACGTGGCGTTGACGCCACCGTTCGTGGGCAACTACTCACTGGATGGCAGCCCGAAACTGCACGTCTATAAGGCCGACGTCGCCTTGCGCGTGACCGGCGCCGAGGCGCAGAAACTGGTGAAGCAGAACGAGCCGCTGATTCGCAATCAGCTGGTGGCGTTGTTCACTCAGCAAACGGTCGACAGCATGGGCAACGTCGATGCCAAGGAAAAACTGCGTCAGGAAGCGCTGAAGCAGACCCAGCAAGTGCTGACCCAGGAAACCGGCAAACCCGTGGTTGATGATCTGCTGTTCAACAACTTTATCGCCCAGTAACACGCGGCCTTCTGAACTCAGCGCAGGCCCATCACGGCTGCCCATTGTTCGTCCGTCACCGGCATGACGGACAAGCGGCTGCCTTTCTGCACCAATGGCATCTGCTCCAGGGCAGGTTGTTGCTTCAGAAAGCCCAGCCCCAGCACCTTTGGAAATACCTCCACAAACGCCACATCAAGCGCGCTCCAGGGATTTTTCTCCTCGGTGGCTTTAGCGTCGAAGTAGTGGCTTTTGTCGTCCAGCGCGGTGGGATCGGGGTACGCGGCCTTGACGATTTCTCCGATGCCCGCGATCCCGGGTTCGGGGCAGCTGGAATGGTAGAAAAAGAACTGATCGCCCACGGCCATCGCGCGCAGAAAGTTGCGGGCCTGGTAGTTACGGACACCGTCCCAGCGCGTCTGCCTGAGCTTTTTCAGCCCGCTGATCGAGAGCTCGTCGGGCTCGGATTTCATCAGCCAATAGGCCATTTATAAGGCTCCTGAACAGGTCTTGGGAAAGTTGTCCTACGTTTTTATGACAACCCGACAGTCGGCTGGCGTCAGTATTTGCGTGTTGCGTCACGTTGCCGCAGAATGCCGGGATTTTAAGGGCTGCACGATCTGGCAGCCTGTTTAAACGTTATCGATTTTAGATTCTGATTCGTTACAAAGGGGACTATGAATGCGACGCAAGCCGGATGTACTGTGGGTTTTGGCAATTTTGTTCGGCTTGGGAATCGTCACCACCGGTTACGCGCAAAGTCTGTGGGCCGCCAAGGCAGACGCCCCGGTTGAAATCACTCAGCAACAGCAGCCACAGCCTCGCCGCTAAACCGCTTCTTCGCAGCGCGCGTTCATTTCAGGGATTCGCTTGCCGGCGATGAGTCCGGATCGCCTGATAAATATTCGGCGTCTGGGAGAATTTTCGCGGGCAAGCGCGCTCCTACAAAGGTCAGCAGCACTTCTTCACGCCTTGTACCAATGCTTATCCGTCACCGTTCCCGCCAACGGAACATCCCAGCTGGCGACCTCCAGCTTTCCGACTTTCTGACACTCGTGGGCCAGTCCCAGCAGCACCGGCTTGCGCCAGGTTTTACGACGCGCGAGATAAGCCAGGCTGCGGTCGTAAAAGCCGCCACCCATGCCAAGACGTCCCCCTTGCGGATCGAAGCCTACGAGCGGCATCAGCACCAGGTCCAGCGTCCAGATCTTGCGCTGTCGCTTGGCATTGATACGTG
Source organism: Pseudomonas sp. KU26590 (assembly GCF_026153515.1). Taxonomy (NCBI): domain Bacteria; kingdom Pseudomonadati; phylum Pseudomonadota; class Gammaproteobacteria; order Pseudomonadales; family Pseudomonadaceae; genus Pseudomonas; species Pseudomonas sp. KU26590. The sequence goes on along the minus strand of NZ_CP110644.1, from coordinate 194,461 downwards.
GCTCCGGGATGCGGAACCGGTTGGGTTTGAATTTCTCCTTTGGGCCCACGCGCTGAAACACCATTTTTGTTCGCGGCCACGCACTGAGCACCGGCAGGTAGGTGGTCTTGCCGCGTTTTTGAGCGGCACGAATTAGCAGGCGCGGGTCGATCTCACCGTCCATCGGAAGGTAGAGAGAAACGTGCCGGGCGCGGCGAAAGAGTGGGTTTTGCGCAAGTTGACAGTACAAGCCCCGTGCCGCCTGTCGTTGTTCTGCCGGGCTGAGCGCGCGACGATTATGGCGAAGCAGCCGACGCAACTGTGGTCGAGAGAGGGTTGAAGGATCTGGGGGGGAGCGGCGCCGGATGAGGTCATGCTGGCGGGTCCGTGAGGCTTTGAAAAGTGATGTCGTGTAATCAGGCAGATTCACGATGCCCACCGCCAGACGGGACGCCTGGCGATGGGTAGAAGGTTCGAGACTCCCCGACGAACCGCTGTCGGTGTAGCCCTTGAACCCGAAAGTTCAAGGTGGAGATTGCAGGAGGTTTTAAGGCTTTCCGTCGAGCGGACATGCACACCAACCCCAACGTGCAACCCCCGTGGTTGTGCGTATCGGCTCAGGGACATGACCGACTGGCAAGCACTCCAGGGAGCGGTCGCAAGTATACCCAATCATGTCCGAACAATCAGCCTTGTGCTTTATCCGAATCCGTGGCAAGGACCAGGTCTACGCGGTCCAGCAAATCGCGAACTTGCTCGCTGTTGGCACCATTGACCTGGGCCTTTGCGGGTGGCAGTTCCTGTTTGTGCAGAAGGTCATGGGTAATGTTCAGTGCGGCCATCACCGCAATACGGTCGGCGCCGATGACTTTGCCGCTGCTGCGGATCTCGCGCATTTTGCCGTCCAGATAACGCGCGGCGCTGACCAGATTGGTGCGCTCCTCTTGCGGGCAGATGATCGAATATTCTTTGTCGAGGATTTGCACGGTGATGCTGTTGCCATTACTCATGAGTCTTGCTCCAGGGCCTTGAGGCGCGAAATCATGGACTCGACCTTTTGCCGGGCGATTTCGTTTTTTTCAATGAGTTGAGCGCGTTCCTCGCGCCAGGATTTTTCCTGAGCTAATAGGAGTCCGTTTTGACTTTTTAGTTGCTCGACACGATTGATCAATAACTCCAGTCGAGCCATCAGCGCTTGCAGGTCGTTGTCTTCCATTGTTTTCCACTGAATACTTTCAGATGAGTGGTGCAGGCGCTGGCGTCTGGATTCGCCCCGGGCATCGCCTGATAGCTTGGGCGCGTCTGCCGGTGCTACGATACAAGGCCTTCATTCTAGACATTGCGCCGCCTGGCGCCTAGTTGCCCATGCCTATTCAGAATTCCCCGTACAACGGCTTCGCCACCCTGCTCGCCAGCAGTGGTCATCATGTATCTCCTGCCGAATTGCACGGCCTTTTGCTGGGCCGCAGTTGCGCCGGCGCAGGCTTCGATGCAGACGACTGGCTGGCCGACGCCCACCTGCTGCTCGAAACAGAGCCTGACGACAAAGTGCGCCAAGCCCTGATCGGCCTGCAGGCAATGGTCAAAACCGAACTGACCGGCGACGACATGACCGTCGTGCTGCTATTGCCTGGCGATGACGAGCCTCTCGCTGCTCGTACCGCCGCCATGGCCCAGTGGTGCCAGGGTTTCCTCAGCGGCTTTGCCCGGGTGGGTGGTCAGTCACTGAGCGATGATGCCAGGGACGTGCTGCAAGACCTGGCCGCCATCGCTCAGGTTCATGACGCGCTGGACGAGTCCGAAGACGGCGAGAGCGACTACATGGAAGTCATGGAGTACCTGCGCGTCGCGCCGTTGCTGTTGTTCACCGAGTTCAATCAGAAAACCGAAGCTGAAGACGAAGCCAAACCGTCTTTGCACTGATAGCGCGTCATCGACGCTTCGGCCATGCCGCCCCTGTGCGGCGGTGGCCGAAGCGCACCTCCTGGAGAACCGCACTTGCCCATGATTCATATCCCGAAAGCCGAATATGCCCGCCGCCGCAAGGCGTTGATGGAGCAGATGGAGCCCAACAGCATCGCCATTCTGCCGGCGGCGGCGGTGGCGATTCGAAACCGGGACGTTGAACATGTGTACCGCCAGGACAGCGACTTTCAGTACCTGAGTGGCTTCCCCGAACCTGAAGCGGTGATCGTGCTGATCCCTGGGCGCGAGTACGGCGAGTACGTCCTGTTCTGTCGCGAGCGCAATCCCGAGCGCGAGTTGTGGGACGGCCTGCGCGCAGGTCAGGACGGTGCGATGCGCGAGTACGGCGCCGACGATGCCTTCCCGATCACCGACATCGACGACATCCTGCCCGGCCTCATCGAGGGTCGCGATCGGGTGTATTCGTCCATGGGCAGCAATCCCGAGTTCGACCGGCATGTGATGGAGTGGATTAACGTCATCCGCTCCAAGGCGCATCTGGGCGCGCAGCCGCCGAAAGAATTCGTTGCGCTGGATCACCTGCTGCACGACATGCGCCTGTATAAATCGGCGGCCGAAGTGAAGGTCATGCGCGAGGCTGCGCAGATCTCGGCCCGTGCCCACGTGCGGGCGATGCAGGCCAGTCGCGCCGGGCTGTACGAGTTCAGCCTTGAGGCGGAGCTTGATTACGAATTCCGCAAGGGTGGCGCGAAGATGCCGGCCTATGGCTCGATCGTCGCTTCGGGGCGCAACGCCTGCATCCTGCATTACCAAGAGAACGACGCGCCGCTCAAAGACGGCGACCTGGTGCTGATTGATGCCGGTTGCGAGATCGACTGCTACGCCAGCGATATCACTCGCACGTTTCCAGTGAGCGGGAAATTCTCCGCTGAACAAAAAGCGATTTACGAAGTGGTACTCAAATCCCAGGAAGCGGCGTTTGCGGCGATCAAACCCGGCAATCACTGGAACCAGGCCCACGAGGCTACGGTTCGGGTCATCACCGAAGGGCTGGTTGAGCTAGGGCTGTTGCGAGGCGCGGTGGATGAACTGATTGCCGCCGAAGCGTACAAAGCTTTTTACATGCACCGCGCCGGACACTGGCTGGGCATGGACGTGCACGATGTCGGCGAATACAAGGTCGGTGGCGAGTGGCGTGTGCTGGAGGCCGGGATGGCGCTGACGGTCGAGCCCGGTATTTATGTGTCCCCGGACAATCAGAACGTTGCCAAAAAGTGGCGCGGCATTGGTGTGCGAATCGAGGATGACGTCGTGGTGACCAAAAAAGGCTGTGAAATTCTGACGGGCGACGTGCCAAAAACCGTTGCCGAGATCGAGGCCCTGATGGCCGCAGCACGAACCCAAGCCGCATGAGCCGCTTCAATCTGGCCATCGTTGGTGGCGGGCTGGTCGGCGCAAGCCTGGCCCTCGCCCTGCAAGCCGGGGCGAAAGCGCGGGGCTGGAAAATTGTGCTGATCGAGCAGTTTGCGCCCGGCGACACCTATCAGCCCAGCTACGACGCGCGCTCTTCAGCGCTGTCTTTCGGCGCGCGGCAGATCTACGAGCGCCTGGGCCTGTGGCAGCAGATCAGCCGCCGCGCCGAGCCGATCCTCAACATTCACGTTTCCGACAAAGGCCGGTTTGGCGCAGCGCATCTGTCTTCGATGGAGGAAGGCGTTCCGGCTCTGGGTTATGTGGTTGAAAACGCCTGGCTGGGCCAATGCCTGTGGCAGGCGCTGGACAAGGACGTGATCAGTTGGCGGGTGCCGGCCGAGGTCACACATATGCAGGCGCTGTCCGATGGCTACCAACTCACGCTCAATGACGAAACTCAGCTCACATGCGACCTGGCGGTGCTGGCCGATGGCGGCCGTTCCAGCCTGCGCGAGCAGTTGGGCATTGCCGTGCGGCACACCCCGTATGACCAGAGCGCGCTGATCGCCAACATCACGCCGGGCGATGCCCACGGTGGTCAGGCCTTCGAGCGGTTTACCGAAAATGGCCCCATGGCGTTGCTGCCGCTTCCGGATAACCGTTGCGCACTGGTCTGGACGCGCGCCGGCGATGACGTTCAACGGCTGATGGCGCTGGACGACCGAAGCTTTCTGGCCGAGTTGCAGGGTGTCTTTGGATACCGGTTGGGTGCGCTGAAACAAGTGGGTGCGCGCTACAGCTATCCGCTGGCGCTGATCGAGGCACAAGAACAGATCCGCTCGCATCTGGTGGTGCTCGGAAACGCCGCACACAGCCTTCACCCGATTGCCGGGCAGGGCTTCAACCTGTCGCTGCGCGATGCCGCTTCCCTGGCCGAAGCGCTGCTCGCCAGTGAAGCGCCGCTGGGCGAACTGTCGACGTTGCAGGCTTACCGTGATCGCCAGCGGGTTGATCAAAATTTGACCGTTGGCTTTTCCGATCAAGCCACCCGGCTGTTCAGCAGTCAGCAGTCCCTTATGACTGCCGGCCGTAATCTGGGCCTCCTGGGCCTGGATCTGCTGCCTTCGGCCAAGAGCTGGTTCGCCCGTCAGGCCATGGGCCTGGGGACGAGAAGCGATGTCTGAACACTCCATTCATTCGTGGCCTTCGCCACAACCGAGAACGATTTAAAGCATGGAAACGCGCGCAGATCTGCTGATTGTCGGGGCCGGAATGGTGGGAAGTGCGCTCGCGCTGGCGCTGCGAGACAGCGGGCTTAACATCCTCGTGGTGGACGGCGGGCCGCTGACGGTCAAGCCGTTCGTGGCCGACGCGCCATTTGAAGCGCGGGTCAGTGCGCTGTCTATCGCCAGTCAGCGCATTCTCGAGCGGATCGGCGTCTGGGACGGCATCGTTGCCCGGCGGGTCAGCCCCTACAGTGACATGCACGTCTGGGATGGCAGCGGCACGGGCAAGGTGCATTTCTCGGCCTCCAGTGTTCATGCTGAAGTGCTCGGGCACATCGTCGAAAACCGCGTGGTGCAGGATGCGTTGGTCGAACGTCTGCACGACAGTCAGATCGGTTTGTTGACGGATGTGCGTCTGGAGCAGATGCGTCACTCCGGTGATGACTGGCTCCTGACGCTCTCCGACGGCCGCACCTTGCGTGCGCCACTGGTGGTCGCGGCCGATGGCGCCAACTCGACCGTGCGACGCATGACCGGCACCGCGACGCGGGAGTGGGACTACCTGCATCACGCCATTGTGACGAGCGTGCGCACGGCGGATTCCCATCGTAAAACCGCGTGGCAACGTTTCACTGACGACGGCCCGCTGGCCTTTTTGCCGCTGGATCGAGAGGGTGAGCATTGGTGCTCCATTGTCTGGTCGGTGACGCCGGAGCAATCCGAGCGCTTGATGAAGCTCGACGACGAACGCTTTTGCCGTGAACTGGAAAGCGCCTTTGAAGGTTGTCTGGGGCAGGTAATTTCTGCCGATGCGCGGCTTTGCGTCCCGCTGCGTCAGCGCCACGCCAAGCGCTATGTGGCGCCCGGCCTTGCACTGATCGGCGATGCTGCTCACACCATCCATCCATTGGCGGGGCAGGGCGTCAACCTGGGCTTTCTCGACGCAGCGGTGCTGGCCGAAGTGCTGGGCGATGCGTCCGAGCGCGGGGAGCGTCTGGCCGATGAGCGTGTGTTGAGCCGTTACGAGCGTCGGCGCATGCCGCATAACCTGACGTTGATGGCGGCGATGGAGGGCTTTGAACGACTGTTCCAGGCCGACGCGCTGCCGATTCGCCTGTTGCGCAACGCCGGGCTGAAGATGGTCGATCATTCGTCAGAAGCCAAGGCGTTGTTCGTGCGCCAGGCGTTGGGCCTGACGGGGGATTTGCCGGCCCTTGCAAAGCCCTGACGGCACAGCACTTGTCCGCGCTTTACCGTGGGACCGGCTTTAGCCGGGAAAGCGCCCTTCGTTACGCCGGAAATCTGATGGCGTTCATGCTGGCCTCTTCCCGGCTGAAGCCGGTCCCACTGAAATGCACGCGTATCCAGTGAGTGTGGGTGTGGCACCGCTGGTACTCCGCAACATCCGGTAACGGCTCAATCCTGACTTCGGTTGAGATGGCAGATGCGATTCACTACCATTTCGCCTCGTTTTTCCCCTCTCTCGAATCAGGAGAACCTGCATGCAGGCGAGCAAGCGTCTTTTGGCTGCCCTGGCATTAACCATGCTCGGCAGCACCGCCCAGGGCGCAGATGAAGTGGTGGTGTACTCCTCCCGAATCGATGAGCTGATCAAACCAGTGTTCGATGCCTACACCGCCAAGACCGGCGTGAAGGTCAAGTTCATCACCGACAAGGAAGCGCCGCTGATGCAGCGCATCAAGGCCGAGGGCGAGAACGCAACGGCTGACCTGCTGCTCACCGTCGACGCCGGCAACCTCTGGCAAGCTGAACAGATGGGCATCCTGCAGCCCTTCACTTCGCCGGCCATCGACGCAAACATTCCGTCGCAATACCGTTCTTCAACCCACAGCTGGACCGGCCTCAGCCTGCGCGCGCGGACCATTGCCTACTCCACCGATCGCGTCAAACCTGAAGAACTCACCACCTACGAAGCGCTGGCCGACAAACAGTGGGAAGGGCGTCTTTGCCTGCGTACTGCCAAAAAGGTCTACAACCAGTCGCTGACCGCCACGCTGATCGAAACCCACGGCGCCGAGGCGTCGGAGAAGATTCTCAAGGGCTGGGTGAACAACCTCTCGACCGACGTGTTTTCCGATGACATCGCGGTGCTGGAAGCCATCAACGCCGGCCAATGCGACGTCGGCATCGTCAATACCTACTACTACGGTCGCTTGCACAAGGACAATCCGGATCTCGCCGTGCGCCTGTTCTGGCCCAATCAGTCGGACCGTGGCGTGCACGTCAATCTTTCCGGCATTGGCCTGACCAAGTACGCACCGCACCCAGATGCCGCCAAAGCCTTGGTGGAATGGATGACGGGCCCCGAAGCCCAGACGATATTCGCCGGCACCAACCAGGAATTCCCGGCCAACCCGAAAGTGGCACCGTCTGAAGAAGTGGCGAGCTGGGGAGCATTCAAGGCGGACACGATCCCGGTTGAAGTGGCCGGTCGGCGGCAGGCCGAGGCGATTCGCATGATGGACCGCGCGGGCTGGAACTGATTGCAACCAGGCAGCACCCGTCTGTAGGAGCGCGCTTGCCCGCGAAGGCTATAGGTCTGTGACATAAAAGGTGTCCGACACTGTGTCATCGCGGGCAAGCGCGCTCCTGCAGGGGATCTCTCACTCTATGAGTATTCTCCTTGGCCCACTCCCCCAGCGTCGCTGGTACCCCCTGGTTTTCGCCATCGCCGCGCTGGTACTGCTGCCGTTGAGCGTGCTGCTGTTCTCCTGGCAAACCATCGATCAGCAGATCTGGTCGCACCTCTGGGAAACCCAGATGCCCCGGCTGCTGGGCAACACCCTGACGCTGGTCATCGGTGTGGGGCTGGGGGTTACGCTGCTGGGCGTAAGTCTCGCGTGGCTGACGGCGCTGTGTGAGTTTCCGGGGCGGCGCTGGCTGGACTGGGCGCTGATGCTGCCGTTTGCCATCCCGGCGTATGTGCTGGCGTTTGTGTTTGTGGGTTTGCTGGACTTTGCCGGCCCGGTGCAGACGCTGCTGCGCGAGTGGTTCGGTTCCGGCCTGCGTCTGCCTCGGGTGCGTTCCACCGGCGGCGTCATCATGGTGCTGGTGCTGGTGTTTTATCCCTACGTGTATCTGTTGGCGCGTACGGCATTTCTGGCGCAGGGCAAAGGCCTGATGGAGGCCGCCCGCATTTTGGGGCAGTCGCCGTGGCAAGCGTTCTGGCGCGTGGCATTGCCCATGGCGAGGCCGGCGATCGGTGCCGGCGTCGCGCTGGCCCTGATGGAAACCCTGGCTGATTTCGGCGCGGTGTCGGTGTTCAACTTCGACACCTTCACTACCGCGATCTACAAGACCTGGTACGGCTTCTTCAGCCTGTCGAGCGCCGCGCAACTGGCGAGCCTGCTGCTGCTGGCCGTCATGGTCCTGCTGTACGGCGAGCATCGTGCACGGGGGGCGAGCCGGCCAAGCAACGAGCGCCCGAGGGTCAAGGCGCTGTATCACCTGCGCGGCATGAAAGCCGCCGCCGCCAGCACATGGTGTGGACTGGTGTTCGCCTGCGCGTTCGTGGTGCCGCTGCTGCAGTTGATTGTCTGGGTCTGGCAGCGCGGGCGTTTCGACCTGGACGAGCGCTACGCCGGGTTGATTCTGCACACGCTGTATCTGGGCGGCATCGCAGCGCTGGTCACGGTGTGCGTCGCGATGATCCTCGTGTTTGCGCGACGTCTCGCCCCCACCCGCGCCATACGCTCAGGTGTCAGCTTGGCCAACATTGGCTATGCGCTGCCCGGCTCGGTGTTGGCGGTGTCGATCATGTTGGCGTTCAGTTACCTGGATCGTGAACTGGTCGTGCCGTTATTCAGCTGGCTGGGCGGCGCTGGCAGGCCGTTGCTGTTGGGCAGCCTGGGGGCGCTCGTGCTTGCGTACCTGGTGCGTTTCATTGCGGTCGCGTACGGGCCGCTCGAGAACAGCCTGTCGCGCATTCGTCCGTCACTGCCCGAAGCCGCACGCAGTCTGGGAGTCAGCGGGCCACGATTGTTTTTCAGGATTTATCTGCCGCTGCTGATACCCGGCACGTTGAGCGCTGCGCTGCTGGTCTTCGTTGACGTCCTCAAGGAAATGCCCGCCACGCTGCTCATGCGCCCGTTTGGCTGGGACACGCTGGCGGTGCGCATCTTCGAAATGACCAGCGAAGGTGAGTGGGCGCGTGCGGCTTTGCCTGCGCTGACATTGGTGCTGGTCGGGCTGCTGCCGGTCATCGGTTTGATCAGACGTTCGGCCAAGCCGATTGGTTAGGTGCGGGGTCCCAACCTTGCGGCTACAATGCGCCGCAATCGACTCGGTCTGTCAGACAATTCCACAAATTAGCAAAGGTTTCAGACCCCAATTCACGGGGGATTTGCGGGATTGCCAGTGACTGCGTCTTCGCCACGCCCGGAAGGAGAAACCCATGGGACAGCGTACGCCCCTCTTTGACCTGCACCTCGCGCTCGGCGCGAAGCTGGTCGATTTTGGTGGTTGGGACATGCCCTTGCACTACGGCTCCCAGGTCGAGGAGCACCATCAGGTGCGCCGGGACTGCGGGATTTTCGACGTGTCGCACATGCATGTGCTCGACGTATCCGGCACCCAGGCCAAGCCCTGGCTGAAATACCTGCTGGCCAACGACGTCGGCAGGTTGCAACAGACCGGGCAGGCGCTTTACAGCGCGATGCTCGACACCCATGGCGGCATCGTCGACGACATGATCGTTTACCAGACCGACGAAGGTTATCGGCTGGTGGTCAACGCAGCCACCGGCGACAAGGACCTGGCCTGGATGAACGCCAACCTTGCCGGCTACGACGTGCGCGTCAAGCACCGCTCGGAGCTGGCCATGCTTGCCATTCAGGGCCCGAACGCCCGGCAGAAGATCGGCGAACTGGTCAACCAGGAACGCACCGCGCTTATCCACACCCTCAGACCCTTCGAAGGCCAGCAGGAAGGCGACTGGTTCATCGCCCGCACGGGTTATACGGGCGAGGACGGCCTGGAGATCATCCTGCCCGCCACCGAAGCCTGCAGTTTCTTCAACGACATGGTCGGCGCCGGCATTTCACCGATCGGACTGGGCGCTCGCGATACACTGCGCCTGGAAGCAGGCATGAACCTGTACGGTCAGGAAATCGACGAGCAGGTGTCACCGCTGATCTCCAACATGGCCTGGACGGTCGCGTGGATGCCTGAAGACCGCGAGTTCATCGGACGCGCTGCACTCGAAGCAGAGCGCGCGAGAGGAATTCCCTCGAAGCTTGTAGGGCTGGTCCTCGAGGAACGGGGCGTTTTGCGCGCTCATCAGGTGGTCCGAATAGCGGAAGTTGGCGAAGGAGAGATCACCAGTGGTAGTTTCTCTCCTACGCTAAGCAAGTCGATCGCGCTGGCGCGAGTGCCGATGGCCACCGCTGACCGTGCCGAGGTGGAAATCCGCGGCAAGTGGTACCCGGTTCGAGTGGTTCGACCGGCATTCGTGCGTCACGGCAAGGCCCTGATATAACCCTGATTTGAAAGCCATCCCTGGCGGGTTTTTCCGCTGACCTGATGAAGTAGAGAGGATAAGAACATGAGCACTATTCCCGCCGAACTGCGTTTTGCCGAGAGTCACGAGTGGGCCAGGCAAGAGGGTGATCTGATCGTTGTTGGTATTTCCGATCATGCGCAGGAAGCGCTCGGTGACGTCGTGTTCGTCGAGCTGCCTGAGGTGGGTAAAGTTTTCGCGGCCGCAGGTGATCAGGCAGGTGTCGTTGAGTCGGTAAAGGCTGCGTCTGACATCTACTCGCCAGTGGCGGGCGAAGTCGTTGAAGTCAACGAAGCGCTGGCCGGGGAGCCTGAGGCATTGAACAACTCGCCTTACGATTCGTGGATCTTCAAGGTCAAGCCAGCCAATGCCGCAGACCTGGGCAAGCTGCTCGACGCAGCCGGCTACAAGGCACTGATCGGCGAATAAGCCCATCGGTCAGACGCAAAAAAGCCGCTCGGATGAGCGGCTTTTTGTTGGAAGCGAGATCGACGTTATGCCGCCAACTCGTCACGACAGGTTCAATTCACTGCTCGGCAACCAGATTCTTCGCCAGGATGGCGTTTGCCAGGTCCATGTCCGATGCCTTGAGGGCTGGGTTGTCCTTGCGCACCTGATCCATCGCCGCTTCCAGGTAAGGGCCACGGATTTCGCCGTTACTGGCCACGAAGCTGCCAGCGTCGTCTTGTGCAGCGACGATCAGCTTGTGGTGGCGAAAGGTCAGGTAGGTGGAACCGGTTGTGGCACCAGACGAAAGCACGTCCCGCAGAAAACCGTCGGCCATCGCTGAACCGACCGGCAGGGAAAGCAAGGCTAACGTGGCTACAGCAAGTTTAAGACGCATGAGAGGTACTCCGATGTTGGTTTGTTCTGAAACGATTTGATACGCCATCTCCCGTTCTAGTTCCCCATGGGCAGGGCGTCATATCGCCTCGACCTGCAAAGTCGTTCCGTCCTGGGCAACCACCCGCACCTGCCCGCCCACCGGCGTATCCGGGCCGGTGACCATCCAGACACCGTCGCCGACTTTGATTTTGCCGCGCCCGCTGACAATCGCGTCGTGTACGGCAAACGTGTGCCCGATCAATTCCGAGCCGCGCATGTTCAGGCCAGGCTGATCCGACGTGCGCTGCACACTGCGCTGACGCCGCCACCAGTACAGCGCCGTCAGGACCGACAGCACGGCGAACAGCAGGAACTGCACTTCCCAGCTCAAGCCCGGCAGGATGTAGGTAAGAATGCCGACCCCCGCTGCAGCGACGCCGATCCACAGCAGATAACCGCCCGCGCCGAACACTTCCAAGATCAGCAGCACTGCGCCGAGCCCCAGCCAGTCCCAGAACGACAGATCCTGCAGATAATTCCACATGGCTCACACTCGCTTGCCGGCTTCAGGCTTGGGCGTGTCGAACGATGCCTTGACGATCTCGCCGATACCGCCAATGGCGCCGATCATCTGACTGGCCTCCAGCGGCATGAGGATGACCTTGCTGTTATTGGCCGACGCCAGTTTCCCCAGCGCATCAATGTATTTCTGCGCGACGAAATAATTGATTGCCTGCACGTCGCCCGCCGCGATGGCTTCGGAAACCACCTGGGTTGCGCGTGCCTCAGCCTCGGCCTGACGCTCGCGGGCCTCGGATTCCAGAAAGGCTGCCTGGCGCTCACCCTCGGCTTCCAGAATCTGCGCCTGCTTCTTGCCCTCTGCGGTGAGAATGGCCGACGCGCGAAGGCCCTCGGCCTCAAGGATCTGCGCACGCTTGATACGCTCGGCCTTCATCTGGCCCGACATCGCCGCCATGAGGTCGGCGGGCGGGCTGATGTCCTTTATTTCAATCCGGGTGATCTTGATGCCCCAAGGGGCGGTAGCTTCATCAACGATCCGCAGCAGACGCTCGTTGATGCCGTCACGCTGGCTGAGCATCGCATCCAGCTCCATCGAACCCAGCACGGTCCGGATATTGGTCTGCAGCAGGTTGCGGATGGCGTGTTGCAGGTTGTTGACCTCATAGGCGGCCTGGGCGCAGTTGACCACTTGGTAGAAACACACAGCGTCGATCTGCACCGTGGCATTGTCGGACGTGATGACCTCTTGGGGCGGGATGTCGAGCACGGTCTCCATCATGTTCAGCTTGTGCCCGATGCGGTCCACCAGCGGCACGATGATGTTCAGCCCGGGCTTGAGGGTGTTGGTGTAGCGCCCGAAGCGTTCGACGGTCCACTGATAACCCTGGGGCACCACCTTGAAGCCCATGAACACGATGGCGATGGCCAGCGCCACGAAGAGTAAAACCACACTACCGGTTTGCATAACGGATCCCTGTTGATGACGGTGAGAAGTTGATCGGGCAGAGTACGGGGACTGAAGTCTGCGCGGCGAACCTTTTTGTATCACTGGAAGAATAGCTGGCGCAGGCCATTGAGACTCAAACGGCAAAAACAATAGGAGGGCGTCATGGCTTTTCTGGAAAGTTTTCGTCTTGACGGCAGGGTGGCGCTGATTACCGGCTCCAGCGCAGGCATTGGCCTGGCGATCGCCCGGGGCTTGGCCGAAGCGGGCGCGACGGTCGTGCTCAACGGCCGTAATGCCGATACGCTGCAATCGGCTGCCCAGGCCCTTGCGGCCGAGGGGCATGCGGTTCACACACAGAGTTTCGACGTGACGGACAGCACGGCGGTCGCCGCTGCAGTTCAGGCAATCGAAGAGCGTGTCGGGCCGTTGGAAATCCTGGTCAACAACGCGGGCATCCAGCGGCGCGGGCCGCTGGCGGAGTTCGCCGAGGCGGACTGGCACGAGCTGATGCGCACGAACCTGGACAGCGCGTTTTTCGTCGGCCAGGCCGTCGCGCGCTGCATGATCCCGCGTGGACGCGGGCGCATCATCAACATCTGTTCGGTGCAGAGCGAGCTGGGCCGCCCGGGTATCGCGCCGTACACGGCAAGCAAGGGCGCGCTGAAGATGCTGACCAAAGGCATGGCGATCGACTGGGGCCCATTCGGTCTCAACGTCAACGGCATCGGGCCGGGCTACTTCAAGACCGAACTGAACGCTGCGTTGGTGGCCAACACTGAATTCAGCGACTGGCTGGTGCAACGCACGCCAAGCCGTCGTTGGGGCGAAGTGTCGGAGCTGGCGGGCGCGGCGGTGTTTCTGGCCTCGGACGCGGCCAGCTTCGTCAACGGCCACATCCTTTACGTCGACGGTGCCATCACGGCATCGCTGTAATCCGGAGAATGATCATGCAAGCGATTGTCTGCCATGCCGCGAAAGACCTGCGTGTCGAGCCCGGCACCGAGGCGTTGCCGCTGTCTGCCGGCGAGTTGCGCGTACGCGTTGCTCGCGGCGGTATTTGTGGCTCGGATCTGCACTACTACCAGCACGGCGGTTTCGGCGCGGTTCGGCTGAAAGAGCCGATGGTCCTCGGCCATGAAATCTCGGCGGTCATCGAGGAAGTCGGCGACGCGCAGAGCGCTTTCAGCGTCGGGCAACGGATATCCGTGTCGCCGTCACGGCCGTGCGGCGACTGCAAATACTGTCACGAAGGCCTGCCCAACCATTGCCTGAACATGCGTTTTTACGGCAGCGCGATGCCGTTTCCGCACATTCAGGGTGCGTTCTGCGAGCATCTGGTGATCGAGTCTAGCCAGGCGCATCTGTTGGCGCCGACCACGAGCCTGGCTGAAGGCGCACTGGCCGAGCCCCTGTCGGTCGGGCTTCATGCCATCCAGCGTGCCGGCGGTGTGTTCGGCAAGCGCGTACTGGTGACCGGCTGCGGCCCGATCGGCAACTTGCTGATCGGCAGCCTGCGCGCGGCGGGTGCGTTGCAGATTATTGCCGCGGATCTGAGCGACAGCGCGCTGGCGTGCGCGCGCCGCATGGGTGCCAGCGAAACCCACAATCTGCGCGACGAGCCCGAAGCACTGGCGCGCTATACCGCCGACAAGGGTTATTTCGACGTGATGTTCGAGGCCTCCGGCAGCGCGCAAGCCTTGCGCGATGGCCTGACCTGCATACGCCCGCGCGGGATTGTGGTGACGGTCGGCCTCGGTGGCGATGTGGCGATTCCGCTGAATCTGGTGGTGGGCAAGGAAATCGACCTGCGTGGCACCTTTCGCTTCCACCCCGAATTCGCCCAGGCGGTGGACTTGCTCAATCGCAAGGTGATTGATGTCACGCCGGTGATCTCCCACACCCTCGCGTTTCAGGATGCCGTCCAAGCGTTCGAACTGGCCGGGGACAAGCAGCAGGCTATGAAAGTGGTGCTGGATTTCGGCGTGCCGGACCAGTGAAAGCACGGCGTTGATGAAGGTGTGATCGGTGATTGCCGGCGCGTAAAACCTGTAGGAGCGGGCTTGCCCGCGAAGGCGTCAGATCGTCTAACACAAAGGTAAATTGACCCACCCGAATTCCGTAGGAGCCGGCTTGCTGGCGAAGGCGTTACGTGAGCTACGAATGCATCGACTGACACGCCTCATTCGCCAGCAAGCCGGCTCCTACAGCGATTGCGGCATGTCCGCTAACTCGGTGGTGAGTCATCTGACATTTTCGCGGGCAAGCGCGCTCCTACAGTCGGCGGGCTTAGCGCTGCTCGCTCTGCGGTGTCACGCGCAGCACCTCTTCGACCGTCGTCAACCCCGCTGCGACCTTTTGCGCGCCGGACAACCGCAGGCTGCGCATACCGTCCTTGAACCCTTGTCGACGCAACGCCGTCAGGTCCAGGTCCGCCGTGATCAGCGACTTCACGGCGTCCGACATCAACATGATCTCGTACACCCCCGCACGCCCTCGATAACCCGTGTCGCGGCACTCCGCGCAACCCACTGCCCGATGCGCGCCGGTTGGCACTGGCGCCTGCCACGGCCGTGTCAGGGTCTGCCAGTCGACCTCATCCATTTCGATCGGCGCCTTGCAGTGCGGGCACAGCGTCCGCACCAAGCGCTGCGCCATCACGCCGAGGATTGTCGCCTTAAGCAGGTAATGCGGCACGCCCAGTTCCAGTAGACGGCTGATGGCGCTGGGCGCGTCGTTGGTGTGCAGCGTCGACAGCACCAAGTGACCGGTCAACGCCGCCTGGATCGCCATTTCTGCGGTTTCCAGGTCGCGAATCTCGCCGATCATGATGATGTCCGGGTCTTGCCGCATCAGTGCGCGCACGCCGCTGGCAAAGGTCAAGTCGATGTTGTGTTGCACCTGCATCTGATTGAACGCCGGCTCCACCATTTCGATCGGGTCCTCGATGGTGCAGAGGTTCACTTCCGAAGTCGCCAGCATCTTCAGCGTCGTGTACAGCGTTGTGGTCTTGCCGGAACCGGTCGGGCCGGTCACCAGAATGATGCCGTTGGGCTGCCGGGTCATGCCCTCCCAGCGACGCAGGTCATCGCCGGAGAACCCGAGCTGGTCGAAGTCCTTGAGCAGCACTTCCGGGTCAAAAATCCGCATGACCATCTTTTCGCCGAAGGCTGTGGGCAGCGTCGATAGCCGCAGCTCCACCTCGCCACCGTCAGGCGTCTTGGTTTTTACCCGACCGTCCTGGGGCTTGCGCTTCTCGGCCACGTTCATCCGGCCCAGGCTTTTCAGGCGGCTGGTCACGGCCATCGCCACCTGCGGCGGGAATTGATACACGTTGTGCAGCACGCCGTCGATGCGGAAGCGGACGGTACCGGCCTCACGGCGGGGCTCGATGTGAATATCGCTCGCTCGCTGCTGGTAGGCGTACTGGAACAGCCAGTCGACGATATTGACGATATGCGCGTCGTTGGCGTCCGGCTCCTGATCGCTGGCGCCGAGCTTGAGCAACTGTTCGAAGTTGCCCATGTTGCTGATTTTCTGATCACTGGCACTCGCGCCGCTGACCGATTTCGCCAGCCGATAAAACTCGACGGCCAGTTTCTGCACGTCAACGGGATTGGCGACCACGCGTTTGATCGGCATTTTCAGTACGTGGGTCAGGTCGGCTTCCCACGCATTCACGTACGGTTGCGCACTGGCGATGGTCACTGCGTCGCGATCGACGTCCACCGCCAGAATCTTGTGGCGCTGGGCGAAGGCGTAGGACATCAACGGGGTCACGGCGGCGACGTTGATTTTCAGCGGGTCGATGCGCAGGTACGGCTGGCCGGATTGCTCAGCCAGCCAGGCGGTCAGGGTTTCGAGGTCGAGTTTCTTGCCGGGCCGCTTGTGGTTATCGAACTGCTGGGTGGCGATGAGTTCGAGCGGGTGGGCGTGGAGGTTCTGTGCGGCTCGGCGCAGCGTGAGCGCATATTCGGCGTTGTCCTGATCGAGGTATCCCTGCGCGACGAGGTCACGCAGTACTTCGTTCAGATCCAGCCAGCGGTCCTGAGATGATGAGGCGAGGACGGACATGCGGGCTCCTTGGGACGAGACGGCTTACTTCGGTGTTGAGCAAGAGTAGTCCCAAGCGTGCCAGTTGTTGCGCCCTGCCGGTAGCGAAGCGTTGCCAATATTTTCGGAGCACTCAACTGGCGGCGAGTGAGACGGCCTCGGTTACGACGTGCAAATCGCCCACGGGTTCAAGTTCGACCGAGCAAACACTGATCAGGTTGCGCATTTTTTCGCCAATCACCTGAGCGCGGTGCCACGTCATGCCGCCCACCTCAATGCTCACCATCAGCACGCCTTCCTGCTGCAACACGCTGACCTGTTGGGGAATCAGGTACTGCATCGCGAACAGGTTGAGCAGCCGGCAGAGTACGTCAGCTTCTGCCTCGGCAAGGATTTGATAGCGCGACAGGCAGTGAGCGTTGCCGACGGACCAGGCATCGTGGCGAAAAGGTGCAGGGCTGGCGGCTTCGAAATGTGACATGGGGGATCTCCAGGGTCTCGTCGTTGGAATGACGTTTGACGGGAGAAAGTTTTACACGCTGAAAAAGAAATTTCTGATCGAAGACGCGCTGTATTAGGCTGGATGAGACTTGTTTATGTGCGGCAGCCTCCTTTCAGGAATTGATTATGCAAATCGAGCTGGATGCTTACGATCGCAAGATTCTGGCGCTGCTGCAGGAGGATGCGTCGCTGTCCAGCGCGCAGATCGCCGAGCAGGTCGGCCTGTCGCAGTCGCCTTGCTGGCGGCGGATCCAGAGGCTCAAAGATGAGGGCGTAATCCGACGGCAGGTGACATTGCTGGATCGCAAGAAGATTGGCCTGAATACGCAGATTTTTGCGGAGGTAAAACTCAACGCCCACGGTCGGTCCAACTTCACTGAATTCACCGAGGCGATCCGTGGCTTTCCCGAAGTGCTGGAGTGTTATGTGCTAATGGGGTCGGTGGACTTTTTGCTGCGCATCGTCACGCCGGACATCGAAGCGTACGAGCGATTCTTCTTCGAAAAGCTTTCGCTGGTGCCGGGGATTCAGGAAGTGAATTCGACCGTTGCGTTGTCGGAGATCAAATCAACGACGAGCTTGCCGATTATGAGGTAGGTGTCGCCTTTCCCGGCTAAAGCCGGTCCTACTAACACACCGCTTGCCTTTCGTAGGACTGGCTATAGCCGGGAAGGCGTCGGTAGGCACACCACAAAACTTAAGGTGCTGCCACTGGCCTCTTCCCGGCTAAAGCCGGTCCTACTAACACACCGCGTGCCGTTCGTGGGACCGGCTTTAGCCGGGAAGGCGTAAGTGGGTACACCACAAAGATAAGAGTGTACAAACCGGCCTCTTCCCGGCTAAAGCCGGTCCTACCAAAACAGCGTCAGCCGGTCCTACTGACAGCGTCTTACAACTTCAACAATGTCTTCCACGCCCGGCTTTGCAGCACGGTGATGGTTTGCTGCATACGGGCATCGAGGATTTCGTCGGTGATGTCCAGATGCGCCAGTTGCTCAAGCTTGTTCAACTCGCCGTACAAGCGATCCAGCTCAGGCAGGTCGAGGGCCTGGCGGGCGTAGTGCAGCCAGACCTGAATGCGCTCGATGCGTGGCAGTTGCTCGGCGAGGTCTTCCGGCTGCTGCTGGTAGCGCGGCAGGTTCAGCGCGGTGGCTTCATCGCCCAGGAAACGCGGCACCCAACTGCTGAGCATCGCGTGGCCCTGACGGTTGCCACGGTTGTTGCGCTCGACCGTCCAGCTGCGCGCCATCAACCAGCGCGAGGTGGTCAGCGAGAACAGGCCCCAGCGGGTGTCCTGCAGCTCTTCGATGAACTGCTCATGGGCAGCGGCGCGTACGTCGCCATCTTCCTGACCGGCGAGCACCAGCGTGCGCCAGTCTTCCAGCAAAGCGTCCAGCGCAGCGCGCAGGTCATGGGTCGTTGCGCGCGGCGCGGCCTGACCGAGGCTGCCGGCCAGGGCGCGCAGTTCAGCGAGCACTTCGACCCACTCCTGCAGCAGGCTCCAGTGACCGTTGAAGCGGTATTGCTCGGCCAGACGCTGGCTGCTGCCGAGCAGGAACCAGGCGATGGCGCTGAAGGCGTCGTCTACCGAGAGTTCGCCATGCAGCTCGGGCGTCGGCAGCTTGACTGAGTAGCTGCTGGCGTCGAACAGACGATAGCCACGCTCGGCCTTGCTGATATCGCAGGGCATCAGCGGCAGTTTCTCGGCCAGCTCTGCGGCCAGTTCCAGCAGCGCGGCAGGGTCGCCTTCACGCAATTCCAGTTCCAGCTCGCAGATTTCTTCCTGCTGCTTGCCGGCGACCACTTTGCCCAAGTCCAGCGCTGCCTCGATGACTACCTTGGACTTGCCACGGCCCCAGGCGATTTCCGCTTTCTCGCGGACGAAATCAGTGGTGAACACCGGCTTGATGGTTTTCTTGTCCAGATCCGCCAGTTGCTCGGGCCAGCATTCGCCGTCGAGCTTCTTCAGGTCCAGCTTGGCCTTGGGTACGTCCCAGTTGTATTCGTTACGCTCGGACAGGCCTGCGACGCTCTGGCCGCGGGTCTTGAGGGTCTGAATAATTGCGTCGCCGTCGCGGCGCAGGCGCAGCGCAACCTTGGCATGGGCCAGTTCGCGCTCTGGGGTGTCGAAGTACTGATTGAACAGCTCCAACCGCTCCCAGCCGCTCTTGTTGCGCTTCTTCAGCAACGGGTGCTCGCGCAGGGCTATGAGGGTTTCGCGGCTGACGCGGAGTTTGATTTCGGTTTCTTTCTGCATGGCCGGAGAATCCAAACGCTCTATCGCTGATAACAGGGGTCGCAGCCGGAATCGACACAGCTGCGTGGGCCGTGCAGTGTACAGGACATCAACCGTGACAGTTTATTCATGCGGGGCAATCGACCTATGATGGTCCGCGTGTCGCACCCCATCACCGGAGTCGCCTATGCCGTTGCCGTCCATGAAAGACCAGTTCGCCGCCCTGATCGCCGCGCCGTCTGTGAGCTGTACGCAGCCTGCGCTCGACCAGTCCAATCGCGCCGTCATTGATCTGCTGGCAGGGTGGCTGGGCGATCTGGGTTTTGCCTGCGACATCCAGCACGTGAGCCCGGGCAAGTTCAATCTGCTGGCCACTTTCGGCACGGGTCCCGGCGGGCTGGTGCTGGCGGGGCACAGCGATACGGTTCCTTACGACGATGCGTTGTGGAAGACCGATCCGCTGAAACTGACCGAAGTTGACGGCAATTGGGTAGGACTGGGCAGCTGCGACATGAAGGGCTTCTTCGCCCTGGCCATCGAAGCGCTGCAGCCGCTGCTCGATCAGCCGTTCAAGCAGCCGCTGATCATCCTCGCCACCTGCGACGAAGAAAGCTCCATGGCCGGTGCCAAGGCGTTGGCGGCGGCCGGCGGTGTGCTGGGCCGCGCGGCGGTTATTGGCGAGCCGACCCGCCTCAAGCCGGTCCGCCTGCACAAGGGCGTGATGATGGAGCGCATCGAGATTCTCGGCCGCAGCGGTCACTCCTCGGACCCAAGCCTGGGGCGTAGCGCCCTGGAAGCCATGTACGACGCCATTGGCGAGCTGAAAGGCCTGCGCCGGCAGTGGCAAGAGCAATACCGCAATCCGCAGTTCAGCGTGCCGCAACCGACCCTGAATTTCGGCTGCATCCATGGCGGCGACAACCCTAACCGGATATGCGGGCAGTGTTCGCTTGAGTTCGACCTGCGCCCGCTGCCGGGCATGGACCCGGAAGTGCTGCGCGCCGCGATCCGGCAGAAGCTGCAGCCCGTCGCCGAACTGCACCAAGTACAGATCGACTACGCGCCTCTGTTTTCGGAAGTGTCCCCGTTTGAAGAAAGCGCCGATGCAGAACTGGTGCGGATTGCCGAGCGTCTGACCGGTCATACGGCCGAAGCAGTGGCATTTGGCACCGAAGCGCCTTATCTTCAGCGCCTTGGTTGCGAAACCATCGTGATGGGGCCCGGTGATATCGCCTGTGCGCACCAGCCCGGTGAGTATCTTGAAATGTCACGTTTGCAGCCTACAGTGCGTCTGTTACGTCAATTGATCGAACATTACTGCCTGGCTACCCCTTGAGTGCCCTTGAATGCGCCCAAGTGCTGGTTGAGTCAGGGCCTGTCTCACCATTACCCGAAAAGGAGAGTACGCGTGTTGCGATGCCTGTTCCGACGATGAGGCTCATGCCGTCTTGAGTTCTCCACCCTTCGTCCATCCACTACAGGCTCCTTTCGGATATGCCCGATTACGTTAATTGGCTCCGCCACGCGTCCCCCTACATCAATGCCCACCGGGATTGCACCTTCGTCGTCATGCTTCCGGGCGATGGCGTAGCGCACCCGAACTTCGGCAACATTGTCCACGACCTCGTGTTGCTGCACAGCCTCGGCGTGCGCCTCGTGCTGGTTTATGGCTCCCGCCCGCAGATCGAAAGCCGCTTGCAGGCCCGTGGCCTGACGCCGCATTTCCATCACGACATGCGCGTGACCGATTTCGCCACGCTCGAATGCGTGATCGACGCCGTCGGGGCCCTGCGAATTGCCATCGAGGCGCGTTTGTCGATGGACATGGCCGCCTCGCCGATGCAGGGCTCGCGGTTGCGCGTCACGGGGGGCAACTTTGTCACCGCACGGCCGATCGGCGTCCTTGAAGGCGTTGATTTCCAACACACCGGCGAAGTACGTCGCATCGACCGCAAGGGCATCAGTCGGCTGCTCGACGAACGCTCCATCGTGTTGCTGTCCCCGCTGGGGTACTCGCCCACCGGCGAGATCTTCAACTTGGCCTGCGAAGACGTTGCGACGCGTGCGGCCATTGATCTGGGGGCGGAAAAGCTGCTGCTGTTTGGCGCCGAGTCAGGCTTGCTGGACGAGCAGGGCCGATTGGTCCGTGAGCTGCGTCCGCAACAGGTCCCCGCGCACCTTCAACGCCTAGGCAGCAACTACCAGGCGGAGCTACTGGATGCGGCGGCTCAGGCCTGTCGCGGTGGTGTGGCGCGCAGCCATATCGTCAGCTACGCCGAAGACGGCGCGCTGCTTTCCGAGCTGTTCACCCGCGCCGGCGGCGGCACACTGGTGGCCCAGGAGCAATTCGAGCTGGTGCGCGAAGCGTCGATTGGCGACGTCGGTGGGCTCATCGACCTCATCACGCCGCTGGAGGAGCAGGGCATCCTGGTGCGTCGGTCGAGGGAAGTGCTGGAGCGGGAAATCGAGCAGTTCAGCGTGGTCGAGCGCGAAGGCCTCATCATCGCCTGCGCGGCGCTGTACCCGATTGCCGATTCCGAAACGGGTGAGCTGGCGTGTCTGGCGGTGAACCCCGAGTACCGCCACGGCGGGCGCGGCGACGAGTTGCTTGAGCGCATCGAAGAACGTGCCCGGGCATTGGGTCTGAAAACCCTGTTTGTCCTCACGACGCGTACTGCGCACTGGTTCCAGGAGCGCGGTTTCGAGGCCAGCAGCGTCGACCGCCTGCCCAGCGCACGTGCGTCGCTGTACAACTACCAGCGTAATTCGAAGATTTTCGAAAAGGCGATTTAAGGCGTCATGCCGGTTTTCAACACCGGCATCGACATGACCACCTGTAGGAGCGCGCTTGCCCGCGAACGCATTCTGGCTGTGACAGATCTGTGGGTTGACACTCCGCCTTCGCGGGCAAGCTGAACTGGTCAAGTAATTCTGGACACCCGTCTAGGTTTTCAAGCTGCCGCCCGCTCCGCAGTTACAGGCGACCGGTAGCCGTTGTAGCTGTGGGGGCGACGGTTGTTGTAACGCATGACATAACGCTGCACGTCCAACTGTGCTTCATGCGCTGACGAATATCCTTCTTTAGGCACCCATTCCGATTTCAGGCTGCCAAAAAATCGCTCCATCGGGGCGTTATCCCAGCACTCGCCTTTGCGACTCATGCTCTGTCTCAAACCATGGGTCACCAGCTCATTGCGGAATTTATGGCTGGTGTACTGACAGCCCTGATCCGAGTGAAACAGCACGTCCTTAGGGCGCCCGCGAAGCTCAACCGCCATTCTCAATGCCTCACAAGTCAGCGAAGCGTCGGGCGTCATCGAAAAGGACCAACCCACAATCCTGCGTGCAAACAAGTCGAGCACTGCAGCGAAATACATCCATTGCTTACCCACTTTTATGTACGTTACATCCCCGCACCAAACAGTATTGGGGGCATCCACATCAAACTTGCGTTTGAGCAGATGCGGCGCCACCAATGCCTCGACCCCTGAAGATTTGTATTTGTGCGGGCGACGCTGACAGCTCACGACCCCGGATTCACGCATGAGAGTGCGGGCCATGTACCGGCCAACCTGATGCCCTTCGCTGCGAAGGTCACTGGCCAGCGTTCTTGCCCCCGCCGATCCCCGCGACTCCTTATGAAATCTGACTAACAAAGTTCTAAGCCTCGCACGGGTGCGGTTGACGACGCCCTGGCGCTGGCGCCAGGCGTAAAAACTGCTGCGGTTGACTCCCAACGCGCGGCAACAATCGTGAACGCCGTAGTGCTCGCCCAGCTCGCTGATCAGTTCGAATGATCTTTGGAGTCCGAAAGCAGGAGAGCACTGGCCTTTTTTAGGATTTCGATATCCCGGTCCTTCTGCCTGAGCAAGGTCTTGAGTCGCTGTATTTCCTGTTGCTCGGCGGTAATCGCCTTGGCACCCACAGGCGTCGCGCCTTGGCGCTCCGCACGCACCTGTTCGACCCAGCGACGCAGCGCGGTTCGGCCAATGCTCAGGTTGTCGCAGACTTCAGGGACCGATTGTCCCTCGTCCAGCACCATGGCCGCTGCCTTGAGTTTGAATTCGTTCGAGTAAGAAGTACGCATGCCCATAACACCTCGGATTTGGGCGCTATCTTAGCGCCCGATTGAGATGTCCAAAATCATTAAGCCAGTTCAAGCGCGCTCCTACAGTGAGTCGTAGTGCAAAGGAGATCAGCGCTGGATGCAAAACCTGTGGGAGTGAGCTTGCTCGCGAAGGCGGTGGGTCAGGTGCCTAGGTGCTAGACGACCGAAATCCAAAGTAGGAGCGCGCTTGCCCGCGAACGCATTCTGGCTGCGACGGATCGGTTGATTGACACTCCGCCTTCGCAGGCAAGCGTGCTCCTGCAGTGGGCCGTGATACTTCCGCAGGGTTGATTGGGTCGTGTCAGTTGATGATACGACCCATTTTGTCAGTTGCTGATCGCCAGAATGCTCGCCTGATACGCACCCACGAACGTGTCGAAATCCACTTTCTCTTCGCTCTGTTCCAACTCCGCTTGCTGAGCCAGCGACTCGCGCGCCTTGCTTTCGAAATGCGTCTGGTCCTCGGCGCTCAGCGGATTGCTGCGGAAGTGATCAGCGTGAATCTGCGACTGTCGCAGCGAGAAGGCCGTGAAGCCTTCCTTGTGCTCGGTCATGGCCGCCAGCACTTGTGCCGAAGGCGTCAGAGAGGCGTCGGCCACTTTCGCCCGCTGAACGTCCAGCGATTTGACGTGCTGATCCGTGCCCTGGCTGGCATCGAGCAGTTCACAGATCGGCCTGATCGTGTCCAGCATCTCGTTGGCCCAGACTTTCAGGTCAATCGTCGTGTCGTTGCGGTTCAGTTGCAGGCCGGGGCGGCGACCTTCCTTCACCACGGTCAGGAAGTTCGTGCTGGCGTTGCCGCACTCGTTGGTCGCCAGTTGCGGGCTGTCGTGAAGCGCGCAGTACAGAATGAACGCATCAATGAACCGCGATTGCTGAAGGTCGATGCCCACCGGCAGGAACGGGTTGATGTCCAGGCAGCGGACTTCCACGTACTGCACGCCGCGCGCGACTAGCGCCTGAATCGGGCGTTCGCCGGAATAGGTGACGCGTTTCGGGCGGATCGTCGAGTAATACTCGTTCTCGATCTGCAGCACGTTTGTGTTGAGCTGAATCCACTCGCCATCCTTGTGCGTGCCGATTTCGACGTAAGGCGCGTAGGGCGTTGCCACCGCGCGGCGCAGGCTGTCGGTGTAAGTCAGCAGGTCGTTGTAGCAAGGCGTCAGGTCCGCCTGGGCATTACTCTGATAACCCAGATCGCTCATCCGCAGGCTGGTGGCGTATGGCAGATACAGCGTTTCGGCGTCGAATTGCTCAAGCTGATGGGAGCGGCCCCGCAGGAAGCTGGCGTCAAGCGCCGGCGACGCGCCGAACAGGTACATCAGCAGCCAGCTGTAACGACGGAAGTTGCGAATCAGGCCGATGTAGCTCTCGGACTGAAAATCACGGTCATCGCCTTCGAATTTCGCGTCCTGCTTGAGCACGGGCCAGATGGCCTCGGGCAACGAGAAGTTGTAATGAATGCCGGCGATGCACTGCATGGTTTTGCCGTAACGCAGGGCCAGGCCCTGACGATAGACGTACTTGAGCTTGCCGATATTGGACGTGCCGAAATAGGCGATCGGGATATCCGCTTCGGCCGGCAGCGGGCACGGCATCGACGGGCTCCAGATGTATTCGCTGCCCAGTTTGCTGTACGC
Source organism: Pseudomonas sp. KU26590 (assembly GCF_026153515.1). Lineage (NCBI taxonomy): Bacteria > Pseudomonadati > Pseudomonadota > Gammaproteobacteria > Pseudomonadales > Pseudomonadaceae > Pseudomonas > Pseudomonas sp. KU26590. The sequence goes on along the minus strand of NZ_CP110644.1, from coordinate 169,571 downwards.
GAAGCGATGGATCTTATCCAGGCTTTCCAGCGTTTCAGCAGGGTTGGCCAGGGCCGGAGTGATGAACTCCAGCAGCGACTCGGAGTAATCGGTGGTGATTTGCTCGTTGGTCAGCGCCGCGCCCAAGGCTTCCGGGTGCGGTGTTTGCGCCAGACGGCCTTCGCCCGTAACGCGCAGGCATTCACGCTCGATGCCGTGCAAGCACTTCTCCAGCAGGGAGAGGTTGGAGTGCTCGCCAAGCAGAGTCAGGCGGCGGTTGAGAAGTTCGCTCAAGTTGGAATCCTTCACGCGTCAGTCGGCCCTATATGGGGGCGATATGGCGGTCTACAAGGGTGAAGAAAGGAACTGGCGTTTTCGCCTCGTCGATGGCCCTAACGCCGATGCCCGTCGCTGATCGTTCCTACAAGGAAATCAGATAATTTCGACACTGCTGAACAGTGCCGAAATTAACTCATAACGCTATCTGACAGCTAGACGATCGCGAACGTGCCCTGCGCTTTGGCCACCAGCTTGTCGTTCTGGCGAACGTCGGCTTCGACCACCAGCGTTCGGCGTCCGGCATGCAGCACCGTGCTGGTGCAGATGACCTCGCCCTCCGCCACGGCGCGCATGTAATTGATTTTGCATTCCACGGTGACACTTTGTTTGTCGAAGCCGTGGGCGCTGGAGCAGGCCAGCCCCATGGTGATGTCGACCAGACTGAACAGCGCGCCGCCATGCATGACATTGCCGCGATTGCGCAGGTGCGGCTCAAGCGGCAGGGCCACGACGGCGACACCCTCGTCCAGTTGCACCACCCGGCAGCCGAGCGTCTTGAAGTAGGCGCTCTGGGTCAGTTCATCAGGGATATCCATCAGCGCTTCTTCAATTGCTTGGCGTTGGCGAACAGCGACGCCATCGGATTGTTGCTTGGCGCCGGGGTGGCGGCTTCCTTGCGAGGGGCGTTGCCTTGCTGCTGACGCGGCGCCGAACCAGGACGGGCACCGCGAGCGCCGTCGACTTTCTCGCCCGGCGTGTCGCTCATGCGCATTGACAGACCGACGCGCTTACGCGGGATGTCCACCTCCATCACCTTGACCTTCACCACATCGCCAGCTTTGACCGCTTCGCGAGGGTCCTTGATGAACTTCTCCGAAAGCGCAGAGATATGCACCAGACCGTCCTGATGCACGCCGATATCAACGAACGCACCGAAGTTGGTGACGTTGGTGACCACGCCTTCGAGAATCATGCCCGGCTGAAGATCCTTCAAGTCTTCAACACCGTCCTGGAACTCGGCGGTCTTGAACCCCGGACGCGGATCGCGGCCCGGTTTTTCCAGCTCTTGAAGGATGTCGGTGACGGTAGGCAGGCCGAAGGTTTCGTCGGTGAATTTCTTCGGGTCCAGACGCTTCAGGAAGCCTGCGTCGCCGATCAGCGAACGAATATCACGATCGGTCTGGGCGGCAATGCGCTGCACCAGGGGATACGCCTCAGGGTGAACGGCTGACGAATCCAGCGGGTTGTCACCGTTCATGACGCGCAGAAAGCCTGCGGCCTGTTCGAAGGTTTTCTCGCCCAGACGCGGGACTTTCTTCAGCGCCGCACGGGTCTTGAACGCGCCGTTCTGGTCGCGATGGGAAACGATGTTCTGCGCCAACGTGGTGTTCAGGCCGGAAATCCGCGCCAGCAGGGCCACGGAAGCCGTGTTCACATCCACACCCACGGCGTTCACGCAGTCTTCTACCACCGCGTCGAGGCCGCGGGCCAGTTTGAGCTGCGAGACGTCATGCTGATATTGGCCGACGCCGATGGACTTCGGGTCGATTTTTACCAGTTCGGCGAGCGGATCCTGCAAGCGGCGGGCGATGGAAACAGCGCCGCGGATCGAAACATCGAGGTCCGGGAATTCCTTGGCGGCGAGTTCCGACGCCGAGTACACCGAGGCGCCGGCTTCAGAGACCATGACCTTGGTCATCTTCAGGCCTGGATACTTTTTGATCAGATCGCCGGCCAGCTTGTCGGTTTCGCGGCTGGCAGTGCCGTTGCCGATCGCGATCAGGTCAACCGAATGCTTGGCGCAGAGGGCTGCCAGCACGGCGATGGTCTGATCCCACTGGTTTTTCGGTACGTGGGGGTAAACCGTGGCGTAGTCCAGCAGCTTGCCGGTGCTGTCGACGACGGCGACCTTGCAGCCCGTGCGCAGGCCCGGGTCGAGGCCCAGCGTGGCGCGTGGCCCCGCGGGTGCGGCCAGCAACAGGTCGTGCAGGTTGTGAGCAAATACGTTGATCGCTTCGGTTTCGGCACCTTCGCGCAGCTCGCCGAACAGGTCGGTTTCGAGGCTGGAGTACAGCTTGACCTTCCAGGTCCAGCGCACGACTTCGGCCAGCCACTTGTCCGCAGGTCGGTTCTGATTCTGCAGGCCGAAGCGCTCGCTGATCATCATTTCGCAGGGGTGCAGAGTGCCGGGCAGCTCTTCGCCGACTTTCAGCGCCGAGCTCAGCACGCCCTCGTTGCGACCCCGGAAGATCGCCAGCGCACGGTGCGACGGCATGCTCTTGAGCGGCTCGTTGTGTTCGAAGTAATCGCGGAACTTGGCGCCTTCTTCCTCTTTACCCGGCACTACACGGGCACTGATCACGGCTTCGTGCTTGAGGAAGCTGCGCAGCTTCTCCAGCAGCGTCGCGTCTTCAGCGAAGCGCTCCATCAAAATGTATTTGGCGCCTTCGAGCACGGCCTTGACGTCGGCGAAGCCTTTTTCGGCATCGACGAAGCGCGCGGCTTCGGTTTCCGGGGCCAGGGTCGGATCGTTGAAGATGCCGTCGGCCAGCTCGCCCAGGCCGGCTTCCAGCGCGATCTGGCCTTTAGTGCGGCGCTTCTGCTTATACGGCAGGTACAAGTCTTCCAGGCGGGTCTTGGTGTCGGCGAGCTTGATGTCGCGCGCCAGTTCAGGGGTCAGCTTGCCTTGCTCTTCGATGCTGGCGAGGATGCTGATGCGGCGCTCGTCGAGTTCGCGCAGGTAGCGCAGGCGCTCTTCCAGATGACGCAGTTGCGTGTCATCGAGGCTGCCAGTGACTTCCTTGCGGTAGCGAGCGATGAACGGCACGGTTGAGCCTTCATCCAGTAGCGCGACGGCCGCTTCGACCTGTTGCGGGCGGACGCCGAGTTCCTCGGCGATGCGGCTGTTGATACTGTCCATAAAACCACCTGGCAAATGTGTGTGCATAAAATCAGCGGCTGGCGAGCCGCCTTGAACGAGCGTTGCCTGACCTTGAAGGCGGCGCATTATACCCAGTGAGCCCTCAATAGGGGATCGGCCCGTCGACACGCCGGTTTCAGCCCGCGCAGCCGCTGTGAATCGCCTTCAAGTGACTGAGCGAGAGCACCCATGTAGATTCAGGAAAAATCTGCTAACAATGCACACGGTGCGCATAACTGCAGCTACGCCATAATGCGCGCCGAGATCAAAGGAGCTTCCAATGAGCAGCACTGCACAAACGGCTGAAGGCGAAAAAATCCTCATCGTTGACGATGACCCGGGCTTGAGCAGCCTGCTAGAACGCTTTTTCAACAGCAAGGGCTATCGCGCCCGGGCTGTGCCCAACGTGGAGCAAATGGATCGGCTGCTGGCGCGCGAAGTGTTCCACCTCGTGGTGCTGGACCTGATGCTGCCGGGCGAAGACGGCCTGTCCGCCTGCCGCCGTCTGCGCGCCGCGAACAATCAAGTCCCCATCATCATGCTCACCGCCAAGGGCGACGAGCTCAGCCGCATCAAGGGCCTTGAGCTCGGCGCTGATGACTACCTCGCAAAACCTTTCAACCCTGACGAACTGATGGCCCGCGTCCGCGCCGTGCTGCGTCGTCAATCCGCACCCGTCCCTGGCGCGCCTGCCACGGAAGACGAAACCGTCACCTTCGGCGATTACGCTCTTTCGCTCGCCACGCGCGAGCTCAAGCGTGGCGATGAAGTGCACATGCTCACCACCGGTGAATTCGCCGTGTTGAAGGCGCTGGTCATGCACGCCCGTGAGCCGCTGACGCGGGACAAACTGATGAACCTGGCCCGTGGCCGCGAGTGGGACGCGCTGGAGCGCTCCATCGACGTCCAGATATCCCGTCTGCGTCGTCTGATTGAAGTGGACGCTGCCAAGCCGCGTTACATTCAGACGGTCTGGGGAGTGGGTTATGTTTTCGTGCCGGACGGCGCCAACAAGCAGTAACAGCAAGTTCGACGGTAACCTGCCGGGCCTGTTTTACGCCCGCCTCCGTTAGCCAGTCACCTCGATGTTCGCGAAAGCGGCCATTGGCGTGACTGGTTTTTGCTGTGTCATGTGTTCCGCAAATTCGCGAGCCCGGCTCGCTTCCGCAAAGTGTGTAGCTGCTGTTATGAAGACACCGCTCTGGTTCCCGCAAAGTTTTTTCTCCCGCACCCTGTGGCTGGTGCTCATTGTCGTGCTGTTTTCGAAGGCGCTGACCCTCGTCTATCTGCTGATGAACGAGGATGTTCTGGTTGATCGCCAATACAGCCACGGCGTTGCACTCACTTTGCGGGCTTACTGGGCGGCCGATGAGAGTGACCGGCAGACCATCGCCGACGCCGCCGGGCTGATCCGCGTGGTGGGCGGCGGTGTGCCGGAAGGCGAGCAGCACTGGCCATACTCCGAAATCTATCAGCGGCAAATGCAGGATGAGCTGGGCGCGGACACTGAAGTGCGCCTGCGTGTCCACGCGCCCCCGGCGTTGTGGGTGAGGGCGCCGAGTCTCGGCGATGGCTGGCTGAAGGTGCCGCTGTACCCGCATCCGTTGCGCGGGCAGAAAATCTGGAGCGTGTTGGGCTGGTTCCTGGCGATCGGATTGCTGTCGACGGCCTCGGCATGGATCTTCGTCAGCCAGCTCAATCAGCCGCTCAAACGGCTGGTTTTTGCCGCCCGCCAGCTAGGTCAGGGACGTAGTGTTCGCTTGCCGGTGGGCGACACGCCCAGCGAAATGACCGAGGTGTACCGCGCGTTCAACCAGATGGCCGAAGACGTTGAGCAGGCAGGGCAGGAGCGTGAGCTGATGCTGGCCGGGGTGTCCCACGATTTGCGGACGCCGCTGACCCGGCTGCGTCTGTCGCTGGAATTGATGCCGGCCAACAATGAGTTCATGGAAGGCATGGTCCGCGACATCGAAGACATGGATGCCATCCTCGATCAATTCCTGGCATTTATCCGGGACGGGCGCGATGAAGAGGTCGAAGAAGTCGATCTGGTCGAACTGGTCCACGAGGTCGTCGCGCCGTACAACAACCCGGTGGAGCAGGTCCGGCTATGCCTGGAGTCGATTCCGCCTTTCCCGCTGCGACGGGTTTCCATGAAGCGGCTGCTCAATAACCTCATCGGCAATGCCATGCACCATGCCGGTGACGGCGTTGAAGTGGCGGCCTATGTTTCTGGCGACAGCGGTGCGCCCTACGTGGTGCTGAGCGTGCTGGATCGCGGTATGGGGATTGATCCGTCGGAGCTGGAGGGCATTTTCAATCCCTTCATCCGTGGTGATCGTGCCAGAAGTGGCAAGGGGACAGGGCTTGGCCTGGCGATCGTCAAACGCATTGCGGCAATGCACGGTGGCAATGTCGAGTTGCGTAATCGTTCGGGAGGCGGGCTGGAGGCCAGGGTTCGGTTGCCGTTGGGGTTGCTGCTGCCACGAGACGCCGATTGATTCGTTACTGATTCTGCCTGGAGGCCACAGCCGAGCGACTTGCTCGCAGCGACGACCTCCTTGCAGAAACCCGCTTGCGCGTTAGCCCTTGCCCTTGGTGCGGGTCATGTGCGGGCCGCCGTTTTTCTCGATGTACTCGATTATTATCCCCGCGACATCCTTGCCGGTGGTGGTTTCAATGCCTTCAAGACCGGGCGATGAGTTCACCTCCATCACCAGAGGCCCGTGGTTGGAACGCAGGATATCGACGCCCGCGACACTCAGGCCCATGACCTTGGCCGCGCGAATGGCCGTCATGCGCTCTTCCGGGGTGATCTTGATCAGGCTGGCGGTGCCGCCGCGATGCAGGTTGGAGCGGAATTCCCCGGGCTTCGCCTGACGCTTCATCGACGCAATGACCTTGTCACCCACCACGAAACAGCGGATATCGGCGCCACCGGCTTCCTTGATGTACTCCTGCACCATGATGTCCTGCTTGAGCCCCATGAAGGCCTCGATCACGGATTCAGCCGCGGTCGCGGTTTCGCACAGCACCACGCCGATACCTTGCGTGCCTTCGAGCACTTTGATCACCAGAGGTGCGCCGTTGACCATCTGGATCAGGTCAGGGATGTCGTCCGGTGAGTGAGCAAAGCCGGTGACGGGCAAGCCAATGCCTCGACGTGACAAAAGCTGGAGCGAGCGCAGCTTGTCACGGGAGCGCGCGATGGCGACCGATTCATTGAGCGGGAACACGCCCATCATTTCAAACTGACGCAGCACGGCACAGCCGTAGAAGGTCACGGAGGCGCCGATGCGGGGTATCACCGCATCAAAGCCTTCCAGGGGTTTACCTCGGTAGTGAATCTGCGGCTTATGACTGGCAATGTTCATATAGGCGCGCAGGGTATCGACCACCACGACCTCATGGCCGCGCTGAATCCCAGCTTCGACCAGACGACGAGTTGAATACAGACGCGGGTTTCGCGAAAGCACAGCGATCTTCATGCAGCACCTGTGACAGAGAGATTTGAAGCCGGGAACACCGGCTTGTCCTGAATATATGTAACACCCGGATTGACCACCAATTGGCCGTCAATCAGGGCTTTGGAACCCAGCAGCAAGCGGTAACGCATGGCCTTGCGGCAGGCCAGCGTGAATTCCACCGGCCAGACACGATCCCCCAGCGCCAGCGTCGTGCGAATGACGTAGCGAACCTGGGCGTGGCCGTTGGAGCTTTTAATGGTTTTCATCGCCACCAGTTGAGCCTCACAGCGACGGTGACGCAGCTGCACCACCGTGCCCAGATGAGCGTTGAAGCGCACCCATTTCTCACCGTCCCGTTCGAACGGCTCGATTTCAGTCGCGTGCAGGCTGGAAGTGCTGGCGCCGGTGTCGATTTTCGCGCGCAGACCGGCGACCCCTAAATGGGGCAGCGCCACCCATTCGCGAAGGCCGATGACTGTCAGATGATCAAATGTTTTCAAAGCATATCCATTGGTTTACACGTTCTGCCAGGCGCCGGCTTCAATGTGCGCCAGCGCCTGGAATGCAGGCTTGGCGAACCAGTAGCCTTGCATGAGGTAAATGCCGCAGTCGGCGAGGAAGTCTCGTTCGCCAGCATCTTCGATGCCTTCGGCGATCACTGTAACGTTCAGGTCCGTACACATTGTGACAATGCCGCGCACGATGGCCTGCCGTGCGGGATCCAGATGGACGTTGCGCACCAGCGCCATGTCGAGCTTTATCAAGTCAGGCTGAAAGTCGGCGAGCAAGGTCAGCCCCGAGTGCCCGGCGCCGAAGTCGTCGATGGCGGTCTTGAAGCCAAACTGGCGGTACTCGCGAAGAATGTTGGTCAGGTGGCTGTTGCTGCACACGTGCTCGGTTTCGACGGTCTCGAAGATCAGCCGGTCCAGCGGAAAGTTGTGAGCGCGGGCCGCTTCAAGGGTGCTGCGAATGCACAGTTCGGGGCGATACACCGCATTGGGCAGGAAGTTGATCGACAGGTATTCGTCCATTCCCAACCGGGCGGCGGTTGAAATCGCGCGGGTTCGGCACAATTGATCGAAACGGTAACGGTTGGTGTCGTCAACCCGGCTCAGGACGGACAGCGCCCCCTCGCCGTTGACCCCACGTACCAACGCTTCATGGGCAAACACCGAACGGTCGCGGATATCCACGATAGGCTGATAGGCGAATTCAAATTCGAGATCCAGCGCGGAGCTTTCTCTGCAGCCCTGGCACCCACCAGTCAATGACGTTGGGAAGTCTGTCACGTCGTTCTCCTGATACCGGTGCTTTAGTCTTGGTGGGCAGTGTAAACGAGGGTGGCGGTTACTGCGTCCCCGGCGTGACGTAGTACGATTCTGACCATCACACGATTGAGGAATTCAGATGACACAGAAGTCAGACGAGGACGACAAAGTCCGTCTGGACAAATGGCTTTGGGCGGCGCGCTTCTTCAAGACGCGTGCGCTGGCGAAAGCGGCCATTGAAAGCGGCAAGGTTCATTGCCGCGGCGAGCGTTGCAAGCCGGGAAAAGAGCCGCGCGTAGGGGATGAGTTGCAGATCAGGGCGGGCTTCGATGAGCGGACCGTGGTGGTTCAGGCGTTGTCGATTGTCCGCCGTGGTGCCCCCGAGGCTCAGTTGCTGTACAGCGAAACCCCGGAGAGCCTCGCCAAACGCGAGCAAGCCGCCGAGATGCGCAAGGCCGGTAGCCTTGGCGTCACCACCGACGGCAGGCCGACCAAAAAGCAGCGTCGGCAGTTGTTTCATTTTCGCTCGAGTGACGACTGACGATCTCGCCGTTTTCCAGGGTCGCGAATTCGTCGACCCCGGACTGCTCAGTCGCGACAGGCAGCTTACAAATGAGAGCCCTGCTTCATGATGCTCAGGCATTTGAGTAACGGTAGGCGGCCCAGCACATTGAAGACGGGTGCAGTCAGTCGAAACAGGAATCCGCTAGCGGTGGCCACGAACGGGGTGTAGCAGCTCCAGGCCAGCGCGAGCAACGCGATCATCACGCCGCCAATGTAATCGTCCTGACCCCAATGTGCGCCGGCGACCAGGCGCGGCATCATGAACAGGAACGCCAGCGCCCAGATGACCACGCGCTGGCCTGCTGTGCGGCTGTAGACGCTCATGAACATCGCCCAGATCAACAGCACCGAGGCGTGGTCGCCCGGAAAACTCTGGCTGGAACGGTCCTTGAGCTGCCACTTGTCTTCCAGCTCCGGGAATATCTCGCTGAGCTTGATGGCATCAGGGATCATCACCGACGCGCTGTCATGTTGCAGCGCGCTGTGGTCGATGATCTTGGAAAACACCGTCCGGATGACCAGCAGCAGGATCAGCGTCAGCACAAAGCCGATCAGTGCGGCACGCGTTTGTAAGGATTTGAACACCCAGTCGCCCTTTATAAGCAGCGTGAGTAGAACCAGGCCGACGACGATATCGAAGGGCCGCATACTGGCAATCGTCCAGATCCACAGCCACGCTTTGTTTTGCAGGAGCGGGCGGTTCAGGAGGTGAAACAGGCCCTCGTCGAAGTGAGTGAAAGCCGCGTGGCCCGTGGGCCAGATCCACAGCAGCAGCAGTGCCAGCGCCCCCAGATTACACAGCAAGAATTTTTTGGCGTTCCACCTGGGTTGGAACAATGCGGGATAGTCCATAAAATGCCCCCATCGGCATGACAGTGCACCAAGCGGTGCGAAACCGCGCTTTATAGGCGCTTGTCATCATTTTGTCATCTATTCAGATACCTTCTCCTATGCCTGATTTTCCGGACACCGATTACACCCAGCGCTTTATCTTTGACGAGAGCGACGTTCGCGGCGAGCTCGTGGCCCTTGAGCGCAGCTACGCCGAGGTGCTTGCCAAGCACCCGTATCCCGAGCCAGTCGCTCAGTTGCTCGGCGAAATGCTCGCCGCCGCTGCGCTGTTGGTGGGCACGCTGAAGTTCGACGGTCTTCTGGTCTTGCAGGCCCGCTCGCCTGGACCGGTGTCGCTGCTGATGGTCGAGTGCTCCAGCGAGCGTGAATTGCGCGGCATCGCGCGCTACGACGAAACCCTGGTCACGCCCGACGCCACGCTGCTCGACCTGATGCCCGAGGGTGACCTGACCATGACCATCGACCCGCGTCAGGGCAAACGCTATCAGGGCATCGTGGGCCTGGACGGCGTCGACCTGTCGGCGTGCCTGTCCGAGTATTTTGTGATGTCGGAGCAGTTGCCGACGCGCTTCTGGATCAAGGCCGACGGCAAGCGCGCGCGCGGGCTGCTGCTGCAACAGTTGCCGGCTGAGAAACTGAAAGATCAAGAAGAGCGCGACGCCAGCTGGCAGCATGTCAATGTGCTGGTCGACACCCTGACCGCCGAAGAGCTGCTCAGCCTGACCAACGAAACCGTGTTGAAACGGCTGTTCCACGAAGACGTCGTGCGCATGTTCGACGTCCAGCCGCTGGTGTTCCGTTGCAGCTGCTCGCGCGAACGTTCTGGCAATGCGTTGGTCAGTCTTGGTCTGGAAGATGCTCAGCAGTTGGTGATCGAGCATCACGGTGCGGTCGAGATCGACTGCCAGTTCTGCAATCAGCGCTATCTGTTCGATGCAACCGATGTAGCGCAGCTGTTTGCAGGGGGAGGGGTCGATACCCCTTCCGATACCCGCCATTAATGTAGTGCGGGCTCTGCGCTGAAAGCTTTCCGCCCGGCCCGCTTGACTCTTCTTCATGTAGTTCTGACAGGAGGGCCCTACCTTTTTTGGGCTTTTCTGGCATAATCCGGCCACTTTTTAGCTGTAGTAGTGTTGGTTTTTCTACTACAAAACGTTTGGAGCACTCGGCCATCGAGCCGACGGGGAATCTCATGACGCAAGCCAATAACGCCGTTCACACCGATCTCAGTGTCGACGATCTGGTTAAAGAAGCCCTCAAACGCGAAGAAGGCGTGCTGTCCGATACTGGCGCACTCGTCGTGGAAACAGGCCACCGTACAGGCCGCTCGCCTGTCGACCGCTTCATCGTTGATGAACCGACCACTCAGGCCGCGATCGCCTGGGGCCCGATCAACCGCAAGTTCCCGGCCGACAAGTTCGACGCCCTGTGGGCGCGTGTCGAGGCGTTCAACAACGCCCAGGAACACTTCGTTTCCCACGTTCACGTAGGCGCAGCCGAAGACCACTACCTCGCGGTCAAGATGACCACGCAGACTGCCTGGCAGAACCTTTTCGGTCTCTGCCTGTTCATCAATCCGGCCCAGTACAACCCGGCCGGTCGTGAAGAGTGGCAAGTGCTCAACGTGGCCAACTTCGAGTGCGTGCCTGAGCGTGACGGCACCAACTCCGACGGTTGCGTCATCATCAACTTCGCCCAGAAGAAGGTCCTCATTGCCGGTATGCGTTACGCCGGTGAAATGAAGAAAGCCATGTTCTCGGTGCAGAACTTCCTGCTGCCGGCCTCCGACGTGCTGCCAATGCACTGCGCGGCCAACATCGGTGAAGACGGTGACGTGACGCTGTTCTTCGGTCTGTCCGGCACGGGTAAAACCACGCTGTCCGCCGACGAGACCCGTTACCTGATCGGTGACGACGAGCACGGCTGGGGCGAAGGCGTTGTCTTCAACATCGAAGGCGGTTGCTATGCCAAGTGCATCGACCTCTCCGAGAAGAACGAGCCGGTTATCTGGAAGGCCATCAAGCACGGCGCCGTTCTGGAAAACGTGGTGCTGGACGCAGCCGGTCATGCCGACTATGCCGACAGCAGCCTGACCCAGAACAGCCGCGCCGCTTACCCGCTTGAGCACGTTGAAAAACGCTCCGAGAAGAACCTGGGCGGCGAGCCAAACGCGGTGATCTTCCTGACCTGTGACCTGACCGGCGTGCTGCCACCGGTGTCGATCCTCAGCGAAGAACAAGCGGCCTACCACTTCCTGTCGGGTTACACCGCACTGGTCGGCTCCACTGAAATGGGTTCGGGCTCTGGCATCAAGTCGACGTTCTCAACCTGCTTCGGCGCACCGTTCTTCCCGCGCCCTGCTGGCGAATACGCAGAGCTGCTGATCAAGCGCATCCGCGGTTTCGGCTCCAAGGTCTACCTGGTCAACACCGGCTGGACCGGCGGCGGCTACGGTGTCGGCAAGCGCTTCAACATTCCGACCACCCGTGGCGTCATCGCGGCCATTCAGAGCGGCGCGTTGATCGGTGCAGCAACCGAGCACCTCGACACCGTCAACCTGGATGTCCCGACTTCCGTGCCGGGTGTTGAAACCGTACTGCTCAACCCACGTAATACCTGGGCTGACAAGGCGGCGTACGACGAAGCAGCCAAAGCATTGGCCGGCCTGTTCATCGAGAACTTCAAGAAGTTCGAAGTGAGCGACGCGATCAAGGCAGCGGGTCCGAAGCTGTAAGATCGGAGCCTGCTTAAAAAAACCGCCCTTCGGGGCGGTTTTTTGTTGGCGGGTGTTTATGCCGTCAGAAGTTTGGGGCATATGCACGCGGCAGTCTTGACACCAATCCCTTGTAGGAGCGCGCTTGCCCGCGATCACGGTGTATTTGCGACGAAGATGGAAGCTGACAGATTGCTATCGCGGGCAAGCGCGCTCCTACAGTAAATGCGGTTCAGTCAGCGAGTCGGGCTCTTGCCGTAGGCGAACAAGCACTGCGGACGGATAGATTTACCCTTCAGCCTTCGTGGTCACCGGAAAATCCTGGGTGATGTCGAAGCTGCCCTTCGCCACAACGCTCTTCGCATTACACAGCTTGGCGTCGAACCCCGGATGGCGTTCGCCGTGCTCGGCGGCGTACGCAGCGGCTTCCCGTGTGCATTCGTCGGTGGGTTGCTCAGGGGACAGCGCCGCGTTGAACTGAAACGTACCGATCAACCGGTAGCGGTCGAGCAGTTTGTTGGGGGAGCTGAGTTTCTCGATTTTGCTGAAGACGAGCTGGACGTTGCTGTTGTTGCCGCCCTTGTCCGCATCGAAATACTGATAGTACGAACCGGTGTCGTAGGAAGCGCTGTTTTCATCGTGGGCCACTTCGACGCGGCCACCCTGAAACATGATCGCTTTCTTCTCCTGATCAGGGTCGTCGAAAGAGAACCCAAGGATTGGCCCGATGCTGACTTCATTGCGGTCGCCTTCGGCTTCCTGGTCCGCGCTCAGGGTCAGCCAGTTGGAGCCGGGCAGTTTGCCGGGCAAGAAGCCAACGCCGACCTGATCCCCCGTCGCCTGGTAGTGCAGATTGAGCGCGCCGCTCACGTCCACCGTCATTGACTTCGACAAGCCACGCGCATCGGCAGTGGCCGGAGCGGGTTTGTCGGCGTCGTTGTCGCCGCACCCCGCAAGCGTGGCAATCGTGGCAGCGAGCAAAAACGGCAGGTAGCGGGTGTGAATCATGGGGTCTTCCTGAAGTGATCGGCGTGAAAGCCTCTGCTTGGCGAAGGGTATGACCATGAATTCGGAGGGAGGATCGCAACGTCGCATAAAAAGTTGCTAGCCCATGGGGTTGAAGCCGCTCGCTGCGCTGCAATAGCGCTGGTGGGAAGCGTCATCGCCGCCTTTGCGGCACTCATTCCGGAACCAGACCTTCGCGCCCTTGCGGCACTCACGGAACTCGATTGAGCCGCGCCTGAGGTTGGCGCAGACGCTGGTGCTGTCAATCTGATTATCCAGAACCAGCCATTGCGCGGTGTACCAGGCTTTGCCGTCCCACTGCTGGACAAGCCGTGTTTCGCTGACCTGCTCGTGCTGTCTGGCGACCCGCTGCTGGCCCGCTTTGAACTCTGCCATGTACGCCGCAGAAACCATTCCCTGCGCTTGCGGATTATCGCGGGGTTGAGGGTGTTGACCGAAGCGGCAGCGCACGACGGATTCGTCAATCACGTTGCCTTCCTTGATGCAATCCGCCAGAGGCTGCGGGACGTCCGCCCGGGATTGCGTGACAGGGCGGCGTGCTTCAAAGGTTGTTGGCGTGACCTCGATATCGCGAGGGGCCGGAGGCGCAGTCTGTTCGGGACGGCGCTCATGCAGGAAGAGGTAAACACAGCCGGCAAGGGCGGCCGTCAGCAGGAAAACATTGCGGTACAGCGTCGAGCCAGCAACGACGCGGCGGCGGGGCCGGAGATCGTCGTCAGCACTCAGACGCTCGCTGCGCGTCCAGTCGTCCGGGTCATGCTTCATCCGTTCTGGCCCCGTCAACCCAAAGACATGAGGTCACGGCTGATACGTCCGCGCGGCTTCGCAGTATTGCTCTTGGGCCAGTTTGTTCTTGTCACTCTTGTCTTTGGCGAGGCGTTTGCTCCAGTCGCTGCACATGTCTTTGAAGTACGGCGCAGCGGCGCGGCGGCATTCGCGGTGCTCCACGCTGTCGGCGAGAAAGTTCATGCACACGCTGCTGACCTCAACGTGGTTGTTGTAGATGCGATAGCGGGCTTCGTAGCGATTGCGGCCGTCGATTTCACGGATGAACACGCCTGCCACTTCATAGCGTCGCGCGGGCTCGGTTTTGGGCTTGGCGGCAACGGTCTTGTAGTTGGCAAGGTAGCGGTCTGAAACCATGCCTTGGGGGCGGGCGGCAGGGGCGTCGCTGGCCTGGGCGTCACCGAAGCGGCAGTTGATGACGTCCCGGTCGATGACGTTGCCGTCTTTCAGGCAGGTGTCGAGCGGCCGCGCGGTGGCGGGCTGCGAGACATCAGCCTTGGGGGCGATATAAACGACTTGTTCGACGTTACGCACTTGAGCAACAGGTTGTACCGGTTCGGGCTCACTGACGACTTCTGCGATGGGCGGCGCGGGAATGACCGTCGCTGCCGGCTTGGGTGTGCGAAACATCTGGGCGATAAGAAAGATAATTGCGATCAGCAACGCGAGGCAGATCAGAATGCTACTGAACGGCCAGTTGCCCTTGCCGGATGCGGCGGTTCGCCGGGCAGGATGAGAGCCAAGCACAACATCGAACTGACCGGGCGCCAGACGTTGCATGGTGAGCCCGTCATCCTCGGGCTGGGGTTTGGATTGCATAGCCTCTCCTTGGCGAATCTTGTGTTGTCGACCTGTTTGCAGTCGAACGGCGCTGCCTGGCGTGCAGCGGATTGATACGTCGCGCGAGATTAATCGTCGGAGTGCCGTTTTGCCAGCACTGCGCGCGGTGTTTGTGTCCGGGATGTATCCTGTCCGATATTTCTGTAATGGTTTAGGTGTATTGCGCCCAGACCCACCGCGCTATGGTTCACGCCCTTGCGACGGTCAAAGGAGTGGCAGCACATGCATCAAACCCTTGAGCAGGTTTTCGGTTATCGGCAGTTTCGCGACGGACAAGAGGCCGCCATCAGTGCGGTGTTGGCAGGGCGCTCCGCCGCTGCGATATTTCCCACCGGTTCCGGTAAGTCCCTCTGCTATCAGCTGCCGGCACTGCTGCTGCCGCACCTGACGTTGGTGGTGTCACCGCTGTTGGCGTTGATTCAGGACCAGCTGGCTTTCCTTCAGCGACATGGCATTGCGGCGGCGAGCATAGACTCCGCGCAAAGCCGCGACGACGTGGCGGATGTCATGGCCAGGGCCCGCTCCGGTGAGTTGAAAATCCTGATGATTTCCGTCGAGCGCCTGAAGAACGAGCGCTTCAGGCATTTCATCACGCAGGTGCCGATCTCCCTTCTGGTCGTAGACGAGGCGCACTGCATCTCCGAGTGGGGCCACAACTTCCGCCCCGACTACCTCAAGCTCCCAGACTATCAGCGCGAATTCAACATTCCCCAGGCACTGCTCCTGACGGCCACCGCGACACCTCAAGTCATCGACGACATGCAGAGCAAGTTCGGCATCGCGCCGGACGATGTGGTGACGACCGGTTTCTACCGGCCCAACCTTACCCTGCGGGTTGAACCGGTCCCGGGCCGAGACAAGCGCCGGCGTCTGGTGGAGTGGCTTGGCCAACGGGCCGGGCAGCCGAGCATTGTCTACGTCACGCTGCAGAAGACCGCCGAGTTTGTGGCGGCCCATCTGTCGCAGAACGGCATTCCGGCAAACGCCTACCATGCGGGCCTGCCCCACGATAAGCGCGAGTCGATCCAACGCCAGTTCATGGACGGGCGCCTGAACTGCATCGTCGCCACGATCGCTTTCGGCATGGGCATCGACAAGAGTGACATCCGCAACGTCGTGCATTTCGATTTGCCCAAATCCATCGAGAACTACAGCCAGGAGATCGGTCGTGCGGGTCGCGATGGGGCAACCTCGGAGTGCCTGGTCCTGGCCAATCGCGACAGCCTGAACGTGCTCGAGAACTTCGTGTACGGCGACACGCCGGAGCAGGAGGGCATCCTCCGGGTGCTGGAAGACCTGCAAAGCGCGCGAAACGACAGTCAGTGGGAGTTTCTGCTGGCGCCCTTGTCGGACCTCAGCAACATCCGCCAACTGCCGCTCAAAACGTTGCTGGTGCAGCTGGAATTGCGCGGGATCATTGCGCCGCGTTATTCGTATTTCGCGGAATACCGCTTCAAATACCTGATCGAGCCGCAGGTGCTGGTGCAACGCTTTCAGGGCGAACGACGTGAGTTCGTGCAGGCGCTGACCGAGACATCAAGCCGGGCGCGAACTTGGGCGACCGTAAACTTCGACGCGATGTATCAGCAGTATCAGGCCGAACGCGGGCGAGTGGTGACGGCGCTGGATTTCTTTCAGGAGAAAGGCTGGATCGAACTTGAAAGCAAGCAGATGACCGAGGTCTACAGCCTGATCGCAGCCGACTTCGACGCGCAGGCGCTGAGCGAGGCGTTGCATGACTACTTCGTCCATCACGAAAAGACCGAAGTCGCGCGTATCCACGCCATGCTCGAACTGTTCGCCAGTGATCAGTGCCTCAGTTATCGCCTGGCCCAATACTTCGGCGACGACCGTGCGCCTGAGCATTGCGGGCATTGTTCGGTGTGCGAGGGGCATGTGGCCGTGCTCCCCGAGCCGCCAGCCTTGACGCCTTGGAGCGAGCAGAACTTCCCGGACCTGTGCAGCGAGTTCGTCGGCAAGCACCTTGAGGCCCGAGGGCATGAGCCGGGTGCGGAGTGCCTCACGCGGTTTCTTTGCGGGATCAGCGTGCCGATGTTTACCAGGCTCAAGGCCCGGACCATCGGCGGGTTTGCGGCGCTGGAGGCGTATCCGTATGCGCAGGTGCGTGAATGGATTCAGCGCCAGATTCAATAGCTGTCGAAGACTTCATGAACGAAGAAACCCAACAGACACACCGGAGGGAGCCCCATGAACGACACCCCGCAGCGCGCCGACTACCGCCACTTCCAGCCGATCGTGACGCGCTGGCACGACAACGATGTGTACGGCCATATCAACAACGTCACGTACTACAGCTTTTTTGACAGCGCGGTGAATACCTACCTGATCGAGCAGGGCGGGCTGGATATCCATGACGGTGCCGCGGTGGGGTTTGTGGTGAGTTCGTCGTGCGACTATTTCGCGTCGATCGCCTATCCGGAGCTGATAGAAGTCGGGCTACGGGTTGGCAAGCTGGGCAACAGCTCGGTGCAATATGAGTTGGCGGTGTTCAAGGCGGGGGAAGACGAGGCGCGGGCGGCCGGGCGTTTCGTGCATGTGTTCGTGGATCGTGCGTCCAACCAGCCGGTGCCGATTCCGGCGGGGTTGCGGCAGGCGCTTGAGCGATTGCTGGTCTGAAAATGAAACCGGCCGCGTCATGGGCGGCCGGTGTTCATCGGGTCAGGTGCGCGAGTCGGACTCGACGGTGTCAGTCACGGTGCTTGCGATGACCGTACGCGTGGCCGCGACCGTGTTTGTAGTCGCGGCGATCGCCACGGTAGCCACGGCCTCGGTCGTCGTCACGGCGGCTTTCGTCGCCCATGTAGTTGCCGAGTGCGCCGCCTGCGCCGCCGCCTGCTGCAGCGCCGATCAGGCTGCCCGTGCTGCCGCCGACACTGCGGCCAATCACGTTGCCGCCAGCGGCACCCAGGCCGCCGCCGATTGCCGCTTCGGTACGGTTCCGGCGGTTGGCGCCCACTGCGCCACCGGCCGCGCCGCCAAGGCCGGCACCGATTGCCGAACCTGTGCTGCCGCCGACCTGTTGGCCAACGACGGAGCCGAGTACCCCACCCAATGCGCCGCCCACGCCGGCCGTCACGTTATCGCCTGCTGAGGCAAAACCGCTGACCAGTGAGAACGACAACAACAGAATCGAGGAATACTTCATGTAGGGATGCTCATAGGGATGACGCCGCGATCCTGCAAGTATGAAGAAAATGTCACAATCGAATTCCGACGAGTAACACGACCTGTATACAAAACGCTAACTTATTGTTTTGGCTTGGGAACCTAAGTCAGGTGGGTGAGTCATACGCTACTTGATAAAGGCCCGAATCTCGCGATTCGGGCCTTTTTTGTGCCTGACGAATACCTGAAATGCAGAAGCGCTTGCCCGATATATCGCCGTCGACTGCTAGCAACTCACACGTTTGAATCCATGGGGCTTGCTCGCGAACACAATCTTCGCAGCACCTTAACCTCGTCTGACCTACCGCGTTCGCCAGCAAGCCGGCTCCTATGGATCTTGGCACCACCTTCAACATAGATCTCGTGTGAAAGTGCGCTTGCCCGCGAGGGCGCTCGCTGCCAACAAATGGCAGCTGACACCCCTTGATCCGTAGGAGCCGGCTTGCTGGCGAACACAGTCTCCACAGCATCCAGAACGTTGCTTGACCAACTGCTTTCGCCAGCCCAGGCATGAATACCGTATCTCAGGCTGCACTGAAGTTGATCTGCCGACGTCTTCGCGGGCAAGCGCGCTCCTACAAGGGTTTTCAGCTCAGGATCAAAGGATCCGCGCCTTCTCCACATGCCGTTCCAGCTTGATCGCGACGAACTTGGACGTTGGCGTGCTGCTGCCGTCGCCCACGCTTTCCAGCGGTACCAGCGGGTTCACTTCCGGGTAATACGCAGCGGCCTGGCCGGCCGGGATGTCGAACGGCAGCAGGGTGAAGCCCTTCACGCGACGCTCGATGTCATCGCCCCAGATCGACACGATGTCCACTTTCTGACCCGGTACGAAGCCCAGACGAATGATGTCGGCCTCGTTCACGAACATCACGTCACGCTGACCTTTGACGCCGCGATAACGGTCGTCCAGTCCATAGATAGTGGTGTTGTACTGATCGTGAGAACGCATCGACTGCATGATCAGGTCCGGCACGATGCCTGTCCCGCGCACGCTTTCGTGCACCAGATCGCTCGGCAGTACGTTCGCCTTGAAGTTGGCCCGCGCACTTGGCGTGTTCCACCGACGGGAGCCTGCGGCGTTACCCAGATAGAAACCGCCCGGGTTCTTGATCTTCTCGTTGAAGTCCTGGAACGACGGAATGGTGTCGGCGATCAGGTCGCGAATGCGGCGGTAGTCCGCCACCAGCCACAGCCAGTCCACCGGCTGCTTGCCCAGCGTTGCGTTGGCGATGCCCGCCAGGATCGAAGGCTCGGAACGCATCAGCGGCGACAGCGGTTTGAGCTGACCGTTGGACGCGTGGACCATGCTGAACGAGTCTTCAACCGTCACCGCTTGCGGGCCTTCGGCCTGGATGTCGATGTCGGTACGGCCGAAGCACGGCAGAATCAGCGCTTCCTTACCGTGGGCCAGATGGCTGCGGTTGAGCTTGGTGCTGATCTGCACGGTGAGGTCGCAGTTGCTCAGGGCTTCGAAGGTGCGCGGGCTGTCCGGGGTTGCCTGGGCAAAGTTGCCGCCCAGACCGATAAAGACCTTTGCGCGGCCTTCGAGCATCGCGTGAATCGCTTCGACGACGTTATGGCCGTTTTCACGCGGCACCTTGAACTGGAAACGTTTCTCCAGCGCATCGAGGAAGAACGCCGGCGGACGCTCGTTGATGCCCATCGTGCGGTCACCCTGCACGTTACTGTGGCCGCGCACCGGGCAAAGGCCTGCGCCTGGGCGGCCGATGTTGCCGCGCAGCAGCATCAGGTTGGAGACTTCCTGGATGGTCGGCACCGAATGGCGATGCTGAGTGATGCCCATCGCCCAGCACATGATCACGTTCTTGCCCTTGGCGTACATGCGCGCGGCGAGTTCGATGTCAGTCAATGGCAGCCCTGACTGCTCGACGATGAACTCCCACGAGGTGTCGTCGATGGCGGCCAGGTATTCCAGTACGCCATTGGTGTGTTCGTTGAGGAAGGTGTGGTCGAACACCGACGGCGCGTTGTTCGCCTGGGCTTCACGTTCCCACTGCAGCAAGAACTTGGCCATGCCGCGCAGCAGGGCCATGTCGCCGCCCAGTGCCGGACGGAAATACGCCGTGTTGGTCGGCTCGGAGCCGTTGCTGAGCATTTCCAGCGGATGCTGCGGGTGCTGGAAACGTTCCAGGCCACGCTCTTTCAGCGGGTTCACGCAGACCACTTGCGCGCCACGCTGGACCGCTTCACGCAGCGGCTCGAGCATGCGCGGGTGGTTGGTGCCCGGGTTCTGGCCGAGGACGAAAATCGCGTCCGCGTGTTCGAAGTCCTCGAACGTCACGGTGCCTTTGCCGACGCCTACGCTTTGCGAAAGCGCAACGCCGCTGGCTTCGTGGCACATGTTCGAGCAGTCAGGGAAGTTGTTGGTGCCGTAGGCACGCACGAACAGCTGATACAAATACGCTGCTTCGTTGCTGGCACGGCCCGAGGTGTAGAACTCGGCCATGTTCGGGCTTGGCAGGTTGTTCAGGTGCTTGGCGATCAGCGCAAAGGCATCTTCCCAGGCGATCGGCTTGTAGCGATCGGTCTGGGCGTCGTAGACCATTGGCTCGGTCAGGCGGCCCTGGTATTCCAGCCAGTAATCACTTTGTTCGAGCAGCGAGCTGACGCTGTAGCGAGCGAAGAACGATGCATCGACGCGGCGCTTGGTCGCTTCCCAGTTCACTGCCTTGGCGCCGTTTTCGCAGAACTTGACCATGCCGCTTTCCGGCGAATCGCCCCACGCGCAACCCGGGCAGTCGAAGCCGCCGTTCTGGTTGGTCTTGAGCATCGTGCGGATGTTCTTCAGCGCGTTGTCGCTGGTCAGCCAGAAGTGGGCGACGCTGATCAATGCGCCCCATCCGCCGGCCGGGCCTTTGTAGGGCTTGTAGCGGGGGGTCGATACCTTGTCGGCTTCTTTATGCATGCTCACGCTTGATTCTCCAACGCAGGACTGTAAACCCGCGGCGCACTGTGTTTAGGCAGATGAATGAGGTTTAGGTTGTGGCGGCGAGCCCATTGCAGCGCCAGGCCAGTCGGCGATGACAGGCTGACAAGGGTCTGAATGCCGGCACGTAATACTTTTTGAATGAGTTCGAGACTGCAGCGGCTGGTGACGATGGCCAGACCGCCCGTGGTCGGAATGTCCTGGCGAATCAGCGCGCCGATCAGCTTGTCCAGAGCGTTATGTCGGCCGATGTCTTCGCGACCTAAAAGAATTTCGCCGCGAGCGTCCATGAACATCGCCGCGTGAACCGCGCCGCAGTGTTCGCCCAACGGCTGAAATGCGCCCATGCGCTCACGCAGACCTTTCAGCCATTCGGCGGGGGGAAGGGGCGCGCCGGGCAGCACGTTGAGCTCGGGCAAGGCCTGTTCGACGGCTTCGACGCCACACAGGCCGCAGCCGCTGGTGCCGGCCATTTGCCGACGCTGGGTCTTCAGGTTCCAGAAGGCACGGCTGGCGATTTCGACTTCGGCGGTCTGCGCAGAGCCACAGCCACCGAGCTTGATATCGTAGATCTCATCCGGTGATTCGATGAGGCCGCTGCCGATGCTGAAGCCGACGATAAAGTCTTCCAGATCGGTGGGCGTGACCAGCATGACCGCCTGACTGATGCCGTTGTAGGCAATCGCCAGCGCGACTTCTTCGGCAAGCACATTGGGCTCGCTGAGGTCGTGTTCGAGGTTCGAATAGCTGTAGGACTGGCTTGCGGCGGGCGCGGGCAATTGTTGTGCGGGCGCCGTGATATCCATGTGCTTGGCGTGCATCGAGAGTAACCGGCAGAGTAATTAGGCTTAAGCCTAGGCCTCCGGTCGGATTACGTCTAATCGCTAGTACTGATGCACCGATAGATGATGTCGATCAAGCCTCTTGCATCATGGTGTGATAGAGCGCCAGGCAGGCTTCAGCCAGTGCCGAACGCGGCGCTGAGCGACGCATGATCAAGCCGAGTCGGGCCAGGGTCTGCGCCTCTTCGATGGGTTGCAGCCGCAGGTGCTCGGTGAGTGATTCGAGGCCACCGTCCAACGGCATGATCGCGCAGCAGAAACCGCCATGAACCGCCTGCAGCAGCTGATGTACGGCGTCCGTCTGAATGATCGGCTGCGGATGAAGGCCGCGGCTGTGGAAATTGTGATCGATGGACTGCCGAAAGTGCATGCCGCTGGTGAGCAGGCCCAAGGGCAGTTCGGTCAGGCTTTCCCAGCTCGAAGTGGCTTCGGCAAAACTGAAATAACGCTTGTCGTACATCACGCCCATGCGGGTTTCGGCCAGTTGCAACGAGTCGAAGCGCTCGGAGTCCAGTCGGTCCAGATACGAAACCCCGAGGTCCAGGCGGTTGCTGGCGAGTTGATCGAGGATCTGCTCGGAGCTCAGCGATGAAAGCTCGAAGCGCATGTTCGGGTGCAGGGAATGCAGGCGTTGCAGCAAGGGCAGCGGATCGAAGTTGGACAGCGGCACCACGCCCAGCCGTAATGTGCCGACCAGATGCCCGCGACAGGCGGCCGCTTCAGCCTGCAAACCGTCGTAGGCCGCCAGCACCGTGCGCGCCCACGCCAGCACGCGCTCGCCCGGCGCGGTAAACCCTTCGAAGCGTTGGCCGCGATTGACCAGCGGCAGATCCAGCTCTTCTTCAAGGCTGCGCAAGCGCATCGACAGTGTCGGTTGCGTGATGTGGCAGCGCGCAGCCGCCTGCCCGAAGTGACGGGTTTCGTCGAGGGCGATCAGAAATTTCAGCTGTTTAATGTCCATCTTCATTCCTTGAGGCACAGGCTGGCCCGGCGAAGTCTATCGCGACCGAACGTCGAATGGCTTGAAACCTTGAGGCGCGGCATCGGGTCGGAGTTTTGTCGGGCAATGTCAGCGGATCCGATGTTGCGCGGGAAACCAAAACGACACTACAACGACACCAAGGAGAAACCCATGAGTCTGTTCAGTTTTGTGAAGGAAGCGGGCGAGAAGCTCATCGACCTGCTCACCCCAGGAAACGCCAACGCCAGCGATGAGCTGAAAAAGCACATCGAGTCTGTCGGGTTGGGCAATCCCAACGTTCATGCAACGGTCGAAGGCGACAAAATTACCTTGACGGGCGAAGTTGCCAGTCAGGAAGAGAAAGAGAAGATCGTACTGGCGGCCGGTAACATCGCCGGTGTTGGCAGCGTTGATGATCAACTGACCATCGCGGCTGGTGCACCTGCCGTCGTTGCTGCGACATTCGTCACTGTGCAGAAGGGCGATACCCTCAGCGCCATCTCGTTGCGCGTGTACCACGATGCCAACAAGTACCAGAAAATCTTCGACGCCAACAAGCCGATGCTGAAGGACGTGAACAAGATATATCCAGGTCAGTCTCTGCGTATTCCTGAATAAGGGCAGTCGCGCTGGTCGTACGGCAATCACCGTTCGCACTGGCCGTACGGTGAATTGTAGGAGCGCGCTTGCCCGCGAAAGATTCGTACATCCAACGCAGATGAGTCGGATGTGCCATTTTTTCGCGGGCAAGCGCGCTCCTACAGTTGTTTTGTGGTGCTCATAAACCTTGTATCAAAGTACGGTAGTCTTCGACCGCCTCGAATTCTTCGGTGTCTTTAGGCCCTTTGCGACTGTCCGGCTCACGCACTGCCAGCAAATGGCCGATCCCGTATCGCCCTGCACTGCGCAAGATCGGCAAGGTGTCGTCGATGAACAGACTGCGCGCCGGATCGAACTGGATGTCGTCCTGCAACGCGTCCCAGAACTGCGGGTTTTCCTTGGGATAGCCGTAGTCGTGGGAGCTGATCAAACGCTCGAAGTAAGGCGCCAGTTCCAGTCTTTCCATCTTCAGTGACAGCGAGTCGCGGTGAGCGTTGGTGATCATGATCACCCGTTTCCCGGCCTGCTTGATGGCGGCCAGAAAGGTCTCGGCGTCGGGGCGCAGGGCGATGAGGTGGGCGATTTCGACTTTCAAGTCTTTCACCGGCAGGTTCAGCTCCGAACTCCAGAAGTCGGTGCAGTACCAGTTGAGGGTGCCGGCGTTTTTTTCGAAGAGCGGCATCAGCTCCAGTTGCGCCATCGCCAGGCTGACCCCGTGCACTTCGGCATAGCGCTTGGGCAGATGCTCCAGCCAGAAGTGATTGTCGAAATGCAGGTCGAGCAGCGTGCCGTCCATATCCAGCAGAACGGTGTCGATATCGCGCCAGGGCAAAGAAGGCATACAGGTCTCTCGGCGTGGGATGAGTCGCGTGGGTTTGCGGCGAAGACATCCGCAAAAGCCACGGTATAGTAACCCGTCTACGCCAAGGAGCTCGTCATGCAGCAGAAACCTACCGTCCTCTCTCGCGAAATCGTCGCGAGCAGCCGTTTGTTCCGCGTTGAAGAAGTGCAGTTGCGCTTTTCCAACGGCGTCGAGCGTACCTATGAGCGGCTGGTCGGCAGCGGCAGCGGCAGTGGCTATGGCGCGGTGATGATCGTGGCCATGCTTGATGCCGATCACGCCGTACTGATCGAGGAATACTGCGGCGGCACGGATCAGTACGAGCTGTCGCTGCCCAAAGGTCTGATTGAGCCGGGCGAAGACGTGCTGGCCGCCGCTAATCGCGAGCTCAAGGAAGAGGCCGGTTATGGCGCACGGACCTTGGTGCACCTGACCGAACTGTCGCTTTCGCCCGGCTACATGAGCCAGAAAATACAGGTCGTGCTGGCCACCGATTTGTACGAGGAAACCCTGCCCGGCGACGAGCCTGAGCCGATGCGTGTGGACAAGGTCAATCTGCGTGAGCTTTCCAGTCTTGTTCAGAATCCGCAGTTCACTGAAGGGCGCGCGCTGGCTGCGTTATACCTTGCCCGCGATCTGCTGGCCGAGCGTGGGGACTTCCTGCCATGAACCCGACATTCGCCCAATTGCCGCACCCGTTGCTTGCCCCCGTCATCGAGCTTTGCCGCCAGGCTGGGGAAGTCACTCTGCCGTTCTGGCGCTCCGGCGTGGAGGTCACGGTCAAGTCGGATGACTCGCCTGTCACGGCCGCTGACTTGGCCGCCCATGAGCTGTTGGTGGCGGGCCTCCAGGCGCTGGACCCGAGCATTCATATCCTGTCCGAAGAGGACGCGAGCATCCCGTTGAGCGAACGCAGCCAGTGGCAACGCTGGTGGCTGGTGGACCCGCTGGATGGCACCAAGGAATTCATTGCCGGCAGCGAAGAGTTCACCGTCAACGTGGCGCTGATCGAGAACGGTCGCGTGGTATTTGGCGTGGTGTCGATGCCGACCAACAACCGCTGCTATTTCGGTGGCGCCGGGCTGGGTGCGTGGCGCAGTGATGATCCGCAGCATCTGGCGCCGATCAGCGTGCGCAATGAACCGGGGGCGGGGGAAGCGTTCATCGTGGTCGCCAGCCGTCGTCACTCCAGCCCCGAGCAACAGCGGTTGCTGGCCGGTTTGTCGGATGTGGTGGGTGAGCTGCAACTGACCAGTATTGGCAGCTCGCTGAAGTTTTGCCTGCTGGCCGAAGGGGCCGCCGATTGCTACCCGCGTCTGGCGCCAACCTCTCAGTGGGACACGGCGGCTGCCCAGGGCGTGGTGGAAGGCGCGGGCGGCGTGGTGTTGAACCTGGACGGCACGACGTTTGATTATCCGGCGCGCGAGACGCTGCTGAATTCGTACTTCCTGGCGCTGCCGGGGGAAGCCACGTGGCGTGCCGCGTTGTTGGCGCTGGCGCTGACCTGAAGCTTTCGGTTCCCTCGTAGGAGCGTGGCTTGTCCCGCGATCGGCGACGCAGTCGTCGCAGATGCAGCGCTAGGTTTTCCAGAGCGAATTGCACCGATCGGATTTGCGACCGCTTCGCGATCGATCGCGGGACAAGCCACGCTCCTACAGGTGGAAGGATGTGTTCAGCGATGCAGCACGAACTGCCCGACGAACTGCACTGCCGTTTCTTCTGATCCTTCCGCCACGATCCGGGTCTGCAGCGCCAGTCGTGCGCGGCCGCGGCGTTGGTAGAGCTTCACGAACTTCTCCCAGCTCGCTTCATCCGGGGCGTCGCAAATGGCGACGCCGTCGCGGGTGACCGGCGAGGGATAGCTGATCTGGCCGTCCTGAATCACGATGTGCCCGTCGTTGATCCCGGCTTCCTTGAGCCGCAGGTACAGCCAGCCCCAGCCCGCCAGTACCGCGCCGCAGTACAGGCTGCCACCGAACAAGGTGTTCTTGTGATTCACGTTGGGAGCCAATGGCAGGTGTAGACGCAGTTGGTGATCTCGCCAGCCCAGCACCTTGATGCCCATCTCCCGGGTGAGCGGAATGTCCCGGTGCAGCACCGCTTCCAGGTCTTCAGCGGACAAGCAATCCCGATCAGTCATTGTCGTCGGACCCCGCGCCGTTGAAGGTCAGCCCGTGCTTGCGCAGTTTGTCATGCAGGGTTTTGCGTGGCAGGCCCAGGGCTTCGGCGAGGCTGCGGACCGAGCTGTGCGGGCGGGTCAGTTCGGCGGCGATCAACGCCCGCTCGAACGCTTCGACCTGTTCGCTTAGCCCGCCATTGGACGCCACCAGATCCGGCTGCGCGTCACCTTCCAGTTCTAGCTCAAGACCCAAGGCGAAACGCTCGGCTGCGTTCTGCAGTTCACGCACGTTGCCCGGCCAGGTGTGACGCAGCAACAGCGCCCGATGCCCCGGCTGCAATTCGTGGCGTGGCAGGCCGTGGCGCAAACTGGCGGTGTCGGCGAAATGCTGGAACAGCACCAGCGCGTCTTCGCCACGCTCGCGCAGCGGCGGAATGCGCAATGGGGCAACGTTGAGGCGGTAATACAAGTCGGCGCGGAAACGCCCCTGATCTGCCGCTTGGCGCAGGTCCTCCTTGGTGGCGGCGATCACCCGGATGTCCAGCGGGATCTGCTGATTCCCGCCCAGGCGCTCAACCACGCGCTCTTGCAGCAAGCGCAGCAACTTGACCTGAACGTCCATGCTCATGCTTTCGATTTCATCCAGAAACAACGTGCCGCCGTTGGCGAATTCGAACTTGCCGATGCGACGCTTTTGCGCGCCGGTAAAGGCGCCCGACTCATGGCCGAACAGTTCGCTCTCGACCACCGACTCAGCCAGCGCCCCTGCGTTGATCGCCACGAACGGACCGTTACGGCGATTGGACAAATCATGCAGCGCGCGGGCAACCACTTCCTTGCCAGCGCCGGTTTCGCCAAGAATCAGCACGTCGGCCTTGGTCGCCGCCAGCGCGCCGATTTGATCGCGCAGGCGCTGAATGGGAGCGGACAACCCCACCAGTCGCGCGCTCAGTTGCTGACGATCGCTGAGCTCGAGCCGCAGGCTGCGGTTGTCCAGCACCAGCCGGCGCAGCGCCAATGCGCGCCGCACGCTGTCGAGCAGTGCGTCGCTGGCGAAGGGTTTTTCCAGAAAATCGTAGGCGCCCGCGCGCATGGCCTGCACCGCCAGCGGCACGTCGCCGTGGCCGGTGATCAGCAGCACCGGCAGGTCAGGATCCTGGGCGTGCAGCTGATTGAGCAATTCGAGACCATCGATGCCCGGCATGCGAATGTCGCTGACGATTACGCCCGGCCAATCCCGTTCGATGCGCGCTTGCAGGCCCTTGGCGTCGCTCAGCGGCAGGATCTTCAGGCCGGCGAGGTCGAGGGTCTGGCTCAGGGCCTGGCGCAGGTGCGGGTCGTCGTCGATCAGCACCACCTGAATCCGGCTGTCGATGGCGTCGGTGCTCATGGGGAGAGGTCCTCAGACGGTTGAAGGTTGACGCCCGAGGCGCCGGTGCGCATGCGCAACGTCAGCAGCGCGCCGCCTTCCGGGTGATTGGCAAACAGCAGCTCGCCGCCCAGTGCGCGCATCAGCGTATCGCAGATCGCCAAGCCCAGGCCGAGCCCTTGTGTGCGCGTCTTGGTCGTGAAAAACGGCTCGCGGGCATGCTCCAGCGCCTCTTTGGAAAACCCCGGGCCGTTGTCGCGGATGAACAGATTGACGCCCTCGGTGTTGTACTCGGCACTGATCCACAACTTGCGCGGCGGGCCTTTCTCGGTCAGTGCGTCCAGCGCATTCGCCAGCAGATTGCCCAGCACCTGACGCAGGCGCGTCTCTCCGGCCTGCACCCACAAGGTCGCGGCGGGCAAGTCACGGATCAGCTCCACTTCCATCCCGCGTCGACGCTTGGCGAGCAGGGCCAGCGCATCGTCCAGCGCCGGCTGCAACGCCACGCTTTCAGGCGCATGGCGGTCGCGTCGGGCGAAGGCGCGCAGGTGCGCAATGATCGACGCCATGCGCCCGGTGAGTTCGCTGATCAGCTTGAGATTGCCGCGCGCGTCTTCGGTGCGCTGGTGATCGAGCAGCACCTCGGCGTTCTCGGCGTAACTGCGAATGGCCGCGAGTGGCTGGTTGAGTTCATGGCTGATGCTCGCCGACATCGTGCCCAGCGCTGACAGCTTGCCGGCCTGAACCAGTTCGTCCTGGGCGCGAAACAGTTCTTGCTGCGCCTGCTCGCGTTCGAGCACTTCCTGGCGCAGTCGCTGGTTGACGCCTTCCAGATCGCAGGTCCGCTCGGCGACTCGCACCTCCAGTTCACGGCGCGCCTTGGCCTCGAAATTGATGCGATCCAGATAATGCCGCCGCCTCTGAATCATCAGGCCCAGCAGCAGCATCAACACCAGCAACGCCGCGCCGCCAATCGCCACGACCGTTCGCACCGGCCTCGACACGAGCACCTTGGGCGCAAGGATGTTGACGCTCCAGCCGGTTTCGTCGATTTGCTGGGTCTGCTTGAGCCAACCCTTTTCATCCAGCTGCAACGGGCGCGGATCGCGGGTCGGGTAGGGCTGGATAGCGACGATGGCCTGCTTTTCCTCCTCACTCAGCGGTCGCGTGGCGCGGAAACGCCAGGCCGGGTTGGAGGTGAGGATCACCACGCCGTTGTGGTCGGTGACGACCAACTGCTCCGGCGTCTTGCCCCACAAGGTCTCAGTGAGGTCCAGGTCGACTTTGACCACCAGCACGCCAATCACGGTGTCGCCATCGCGCACGGCGGCGGCGAAGAAGTAGCCGCGTTTGGCCGACGTCGTGCCCAGTCCGAAGAAGCGGCCGAGATTGCCGGCCATGGCGTTGCTGAAATACGGGCGGAAGGCGAAATTGCGGCCGACGAAGCTGTCGCGCTTGTCCCAGTTCGACGCAGCGAGGGTGTCGCCGTTGGGCGCCATCAGGTAGATCACCTCGGCACCGGTTTGCCTGGCGGTGTTCATCAGCAGCACGTTCGCCTGGGCTTGGGCGTGTTTGTCCTGCGGGTTCGCCAGCATGGCGCGCAGACCGGGCAGGTCGCCGAGAATCTGCGGCAGGACTTCATAGCGGTGCAACGTGCCCAGCAGGTTGGCGACGTACAGGTCCAGGGTCTGGCGATTCTGGCTCAGCAGCTCATTGCGGTAATAATGTTCGGCCAGGCGTTCGAGAGGCCACAACAGCGGGGCGAGGATCAGCGCCAGCAGGGCAAGGCTGCGCCAGCGAGGACGGCGGGGAAGGGCGTTAGTGCTGATCATGGAATCGCCGGTGGGTTCGTTGCGATGCGGGGCGGCTGCGGATGAATCAGTATTGCGCAGCCGCTCAACATCGAGTCGCCCATTATGCCTACCGCTGCTGCGCTAAGCACTCCAGCAACGCATCGTGCCAGTCGGGCTGGCTGACGCCCCACTCGCGCTGCAACAGGCTGCAATCCAGACGCGAATTGAGCGGGCGTGCAGCCGGCGTCGGGTACGCGCTGGAGGCAATCGGTTCTAGCGCCGCGCAGGGCTTGCCGCTGTTGATCAATTGCTGACCAATCGCTTCAGCGAACCCGAACCACGACGTCTCGCCGCTGGCCGTCAGGTGATAAATACCCCAAGCGCCCGGAGCCCCGTCGCGCCAGCGTTCAATCAGCGCGCCGGTGCTGGCGGCGATAGTGCCTGCCCAGGTAGGCGCGCCGATCTGGTCCCCCACGATCAACAGCTTCTCGCGCTCTTGCAACAAGCGCTGCATGGTCAGCAAAAAGTTGCGCCCGGTCAGGGAATAAACCCAGCTGGTGCGCAAAATCAGGTGCTGGCCGCCCGCTTCGGCGATGGCTCGCTCGCCTGCCAGCTTGCTGCTGCCGTAGACGCCCAGCGGATTGGGCGCGTCGGACTCAATCCAGGCGCCAGCCTTGCTGCCGTCGAACACGTAATCGGTGGAGTAGTGAATCAGCGGAATGCCCAAGGCCGCGGCTTCTTCAGCGAATACCCCAGGAGCCAGCGCGTTGATCGCAAAGGCCAGGTCCGGCTCGTTTTCGGCCTGATCCACTGCCGTATGCGCGGCGGCGTTGATGATCAGGTCCGGCTTGATGTCGCGAACCACTGGACGGATGGATTCCGGCTGACTCAAGTCCAGCTGATCGCGGCCCAGCACGATAAGCTCGCCCATGTTCTGCAAGTGTTGCTGCAGCGCCTGGGATACCTGCCCCTGTTGCCCGCTGATCAGAATCCGCAGCGGCACATTCACGGGAACAGGTCCGCTTCTTTCAGGAGCTTGCCGACCTGATCCTTGGCCGACAGTTGAGGTGCTTCGCTCAAGCCCCAGTCGATGGCCAGCTCAGGATCATCCCAGCGAATGCAACGCTCGGCCGATGGCGTGTAGTAGTCGGTGGTCTTGTAGAGAAACTCTGCGTAATCGCTCAATACCACGAAGCCGTGGGCGAAACCCTTCGGAATCCACAGCTGGCGAGCGTTCTCGGCAGACAGCTCCAGACCGAACCATTGGCCGAACTGCGGCGAGCTGCGACGGATGTCGACAGCGATGTCCAGCACGCGGCCAGCGGTCACGCGGACCAGTTTGCCCTGCGGGTTGTCGATCTGGTAATGCAAGCCGCGCAGCACGCCTTTTTGCGAGCGCGAGTGATTGTCCTGCACGAACTGATCGGCGACCCCGGTGGCCTCGGCAAAGGCCCGGGCGTTGAAACTTTCGTAGAAGAAGCCACGCTCATCGCCGAACACCTTAGGTTCGATGATGAGGACTTCAGGCAACTTGCTGGCAACCACTTTCACTGACTTTCCCCTGCGATCTTGAACAGGTACTGACCGTAGCCGGTCTTGCCGAAATAGTCAGCCCGCTTCAGCAGATGAGCGCGGTCGATCCAGCCGTTCTGGTAGGCGATTTCTTCCAGGCACGCGACTTTCAGGCCCTGACGGTGCTCGATGGTCTGCACGTATTGCGATGCGTCCAGCAGGCTGTCATGAGTGCCAGTGTCGAGCCAGGCGAAGCCGCGGCCAAAGCGCTCGACGCGCAGGTCGCCGCGCTTGAGATAGGCGTTGTTGACGTCGGTGATCTCCAGCTCGCCGCGTGGGGACGGTTTGACGTCCTTGGCGATTTGAATGACTTCGTTGTCGTAGAAATACAAACCGGTCACGGCGTAGCTGGATTTCGGCACCTTGGGCTTCTCTTCGATGGACAGCGCATGGCCGTGCTCATCGAAGTCGATTACGCCGAAACGCTCCGGATCTTTCACCCAGTAGCCAAACACGGTCGCGCCGGAGGTGTTGTCCGCCGCGCGCTTGAGCTGCTCGCTGAAGTGCTGACCGTGGAAGATGTTGTCGCCCAGAATCAGGCACACCGAGTCATCGCCGATGAACGCTTCGCCAATCAGGAATGCTTGCGCGAGGCCGTCCGGCTTGGGTTGCTCCTCGTAATGAAAGCGCACGCCGAACTGACTGCCGTCCCCCAGCAGGGCCCGGTATTGCGGCAGGTCCAGCGGCGTCGAGATGACCAGGATGTCTTTGATCCCGGCCAGCATCAGCACCGAGATCGGGTAATAGATCATCGGCTTGTCGTAGATCGGCAACAGCTGTTTGGAGACCCCGAGGGTGATCGGGTGCAGGCGCGTGCCCGAGCCGCCGGCCAGTACAATTCCTTTAGTCATGCGATCAGTTCCTTCACGTTGGTACCCAGGCGTTCGCCCTGATAACTGCCGTCTTGCACGTTGCGGCACCATTCAAGATTGTCGAGATACCACTGCACGGTTCTGCGCAGGCCGGACTCGAAAGTCTCTTGCGGCGTCCAGCCCAGTTCGCGTTCGATTTTGCTGGCGTCGATGGCGTAGCGCATGTCATGGCCCGGGCGGTCGGTCACGTAGGTGATCAGGTCTGCGTAGTGGGCCACGCCTTTGCGCTGTTCAGGCGCCAGCTCTTCGAGCAGCGCACAGATGCCGCGCACGACGTCGATGTTTTTTTGTTCGTTGTGGCCGCCGATGTTGTAGGTCTCGCCGACCTTGCCCTCGGTCACCACCTTGAGCAGTGCGCGGGCGTGGTCTTCGACGAACAGCCAGTCGCGTACCTGCAAGCCATTGCCGTACACCGGCAGGGGTTTCCCGGCCAAGGCGTTGAGAATCACCAGTGGGATGAGCTTCTCGGGGAAATGGAACGGGCCGTAGTTGTTCGAGCAGTTGGTGACAACCACTGGCAGCCCGTAGGTGCGCTGCCAGGCGCGAACCAGATGGTCCGACGCCGCTTTGCTGGCCGAGTACGGCGAGCTTGGCGCGTAGGGCGTGGTTTCGGTGAACAGATCGTCCACGCCGTGCAGGTCGCCATACACCTCGTCAGTGGAGATGTGATGGAAGCGGAAGGCTGCGCGCTCGGCTTCTGGCAAGGTCAGCCAATAGCTGCGGGTCGCTTCCAGCAGGCTGTAGGTGCCGACGATGTTGGTCTGAATGAACTCCGACGGGCCGTCAATCGAACGGTCAACGTGGGATTCAGCCGCCAGGTGCATGATCGCGTCGGGCTTGAAGCGTGCGAGGACTTTGCTCACCTCAGCCTGATCAACGATGTCCTGTTGCACGAACTCATACCGGGTGTTCGTGGCAATGCCCTGCAGCGACTCAAGATTACCGGCGTAGGTCAGCTTGTCGAAGTTGAGGACGTCATGATCGGTGTTGTTGATCAGGTGACGGATCAGCGCAGAGCCGATGAAGCCGGCGCCACCGGTAACAAGTATTCGCATGGATAAACCTTCTTCCCTGGAAAGACGTAAGACGATGGAGCATAGCTTGTGGGGCGTTGATGACTGGCGCAAGAAGCAATCCACTGACAAGCGATGATATTAATTGATGGCCCATCGCAATTAGCGCCATTAAACCGCCGCGGCTGTTTCACGGCCTTAACGCACGGTTTATCTACAAGTTCTCTAAAGCATTTATTGGCTGGCAAACGGCGCGGGGTTGATTAACAGTCGCGCTACTGGCGATATTGTTTGCGCGCTTTTATCTCTCAGGACTTCCTTCATGTCGCTCGACACTTTGAATCGCCGCTCCAGCTTGCCATGCCCGGACATCGACGCCGCGCAGGCCGGCGAATGGCTGGCGACGTATTACGGGCTGTCGGGGACGTTGAAGGAGCTGGGCAGTCACCAGGACCGAAACTTCCTGCTGGACTGCGGTGACGGGCGACGTTTCGTCCTGAAGATCTGCCACGGTGCTTATTCAACCACCGAGCTTGCCGCGCAGCATTCAGCGTTGCGGCATTTGATCGGCGAACCGCAGGTGCGCGTTCCGGCAGTGATGCCGGCGCTGAAGGGTGAAGACTTGCTGTCCGTCGATCACAACGGCAACGCTGTGCACCTGCGTGTTCTGGAGTTTATCGACGGGCAGTCACTGGCCCATGTCGCGCATTTGAACCGGCACATCGTGACCGGATTGGCGCAGCTCTGTGCCCGTGTCGACGTGGCGCTGGCCGGGTTCGAGCACCCAGGCCTGGACCGTGTGTTGCAGTGGGATCCGCGCCACGCCTTCGCGTTGATCGAGCACCTGCTCCCGGTCATCGCCGATGCCGACAAGCGCGCCTGCATCGCCGAGGCTGCCGAGCAGGCCCAGGCCTATTTGCTGCCGCTGGTGGCGTCGCTGCCGGCGCAGGCCATTCACATGGACATCACCGAGTACAACGTGGTCTGGGCCCGGGATGCCCATCGCCAGTGGCAGCTTCAAGGGCTGATCGACTTTGGAGATCTGGTTCGCACGTGGCGCATCGCCGACCTCTCGGTAACCTGCGCCGCGCTGCTGCACCACGCCGAGGGCGATCCGTTTTTCATCCTGCCCGCGATTCAGGCTTACCACCAAATCAACCCGCTTCAGAGCGAGGAGCTGCTGGCGCTCTGGCCGTTGATCGTTGCGCGCTCGGCCGTGCTGGTTTTGAGCAGCGAGCAACAGGCGAGCATCGAGCCGGACAACGGTTACATCCAGGCCAATCTGGCCAGCGAGTTGAACATCTTCGACGTCGCCACCTCGGTGCCGATTGCGCTAATGGAAGCGGCGATTCTCGACGCGGTGGGTGAATGGGCAGCGGACGACGAGGCCGAGCCGTTTTCGCCGCTGTTGCCGAGCTTGAGCGAGCAGACCTTTACCCTCGTGGATCTGGGTGTGCTCAGCGAGCATTTCGTCGCGGGCAACTGGGAACAAAGCGGCATCGACGAACAACTGCTGAAAGACGCAGCTCAACACCACGGTCTGGCCGCCAGTCGCTATGGCGAATATCGGCTGTCCCGCACACTGCCCGACAGCGCGAAAGAGCCGGACACCTTCGCGCTGCATACCGAATTGCACATCCCCCACGGCGCCGCTGTTCATGCGCCATTTGCCGGCAGCCTGCGTCACACTGCCGACGGTGCGCTGCAATTGGTAGGCGCCGAAGTGAGCCTGCGCTTGTGGGGCGTGCGTTCTGATTTTGACTCTGGCGTTGAGTTCGGCGCGGGGGACGTGATCGGTCAGGGCGGCGGCGCGTTGATCGTGCAGCTGTGTTCGGAGCGGGACGTGAGCCCGCCGCTGTTCACCACGCCTTCGCGTGCAGCCGCTTGGCGTGCGCTGTGTCCGTCACCCAAAGGGTTACTGGGTTTCGATTGCGATGCGCCTGCGTTGGCAGATTCCGCCGCGTTGCTCGCCCGTCGCGACGCCAGTTTCGCCCGTTCGCAAAAGCATTATTACCAAGCCCCACCGCAGATCGAGCGCGGCTGGCGCAACCACCTGATCGACCTGCAGGGCCGGTCCTATCTGGACATGCTCAACAACGTCGCGGTGCTCGGTCATGGCCATCCGCGCATGGCCCACGTCGCCGCGAGGCAGTGGTCGCTGCTCAACACCAATTCACGCTTCCATTACGCGGCGATCGCCGAGTTTTCCGAGCGGCTGCTGAAGCTGGCGCCTGCCGGCATGGATCGGGTGTTTCTGGTGAACAGCGGCACCGAGGCGAATGATCTGGCGATTCGTCTGGCGTGGGCCTACAGCGGCGGGCGCGATGTCCTGAGCGTGCTGGAGGCTTATCACGGCTGGTCAGTGGCGACCGATGCCATTTCAACGTCCATCGCCGATAACCCGCAAGCGTTAAGCACGCGGCCGGACTGGGTGCATCCCGTGGTGGCGCCCAACGCCTACCGAGGCGAGTTTCGCGGCGCGGAAAGCACGTCGTTCTACCTGCGCAGCGTGGACGCGCACCTGAAGGCGCTGGCGGAGCAAGGGCGGCAAGTGGCGGGCTTCATCTGCGAACCGGTGTACGGCAACGCCGGCGGAATCTCGCTGCCGCCGGGTTACTTGCAGCAGGTGTACGACAAAGTCCGCGCCCAGGGCGGCGTATGCATCGCCGATGAAGTGCAGGTGGGTTACGGCCGTCTCGGTCATCACTTCTGGGGCTTCGAAGAGCAGGGCGTGGTGCCCGACATCATCAGCATGGCCAAAGGCATGGGCAACGGTCATCCCCTCGGCGCCGTCATCACACGTCGCGAAATCGCCGAAGCGCTGGAGGCTGAGGGCTATTTCTTTTCGTCGTCCGGCGGCAGCCCGGTGAGTTGCCGCATCGGCATGGCAGTGCTCGACGTCATGGAGGAAGAAAAGCTGTGGGAAAACGCCCGCGTGGTGGGCGGCTATTTCAAGGAGCGTCTGCTGGCGTTGATCGACAAACATCCGCTGGCCGGGGCCGTCCATGGTTCGGGGTTCTATCTGGGGCTTGAGCTGGTTCGCGACCCTGAGATGCTGGAACCCGCGACCGAGGAAACGACCTACCTGTGCGATCGGCTCCGTGAGCTGGGGATCTTCATGCAACCTACGGGGGATTATCTGAATATTCTCAAGATCAAACCGCCCATGGTCACCACCCGTCGAAGCGTGGACTTCTTTGTCGACAGCGTGTCGAAGGTGCTGAGTGAACTGGAGAGCTGAGCGGGGCCTTATCAGGCACGCTTTGGCTTATTTCGATATATATCGACGTTAGATGCCCGGATCTTCGCCTACTGCTTGATTAGTGTTTTTAAATCCGATTTTTATCGTCTATAACGTCTGTCTTCTTTTGCCGCAGACGCCCTCGTCGTTTCATGGAGTTCTGATTACTGTGACCACTCTCAACAGCACCCCCCGCGCCGATGGCTTCTACATGCCTGCCGAGTGGGCGCCGCAGACGCAAACCTGGATGATCTGGCCCGAGCGCCCTGACAACTGGCGTCTGGGCGGCAAGCCGGTGCAGAACGATCACGTTGCCGTGGCCAAAGCCATCGCCCGT
The DNA here is from genome assembly GCF_026153515.1 of Pseudomonas sp. KU26590. NCBI lineage: Bacteria > Pseudomonadati > Pseudomonadota > Gammaproteobacteria > Pseudomonadales > Pseudomonadaceae > Pseudomonas > Pseudomonas sp. KU26590. The sequence continues at coordinate 133,181 of NZ_CP110644.1, read as the reverse complement.
TTCGAGCCTGTCACCGTCGGCGTCTCGGCTGCACAGTACGACAACGCCCGCGCACGGCTGAATGTGCCCAACATTCGCGTCGTCGAGATCAGCAGCAACGACGCCTGGGTGCGTGATAGCGGCCCGACCTTCGTCATCAACGACGCGGGCGAGGTCCGTGGTGTCAATTGGGGCTTCAATGCCTGGGGCGGTTTCGACGGTGGGTTGTACGCGCCGTGGAACCTGGATGAACAGGTCGCCAGCAAAGTCTTGGAAATCGAGCGCTGCCCGCGCTACGTCACCGAAGGGTTTGTGCTGGAAGGCGGCTCGATCCACGTAGACGGCGAGGGCACACTAATCACCACCGAGGAGTGCCTGCTCAATCGCAACCGCAACCCGCACCTGTCTCGCGAAGACATCGAAGCCGTGCTGCGCGATCACCTGTCTGTCGAAAAAATCATCTGGCTGCCGGACGGTCTGTTCAACGACGAGACCGACGGCCATGTGGATAACTTCTGCTGCTACGTACGCCCCGGTGAAGTGTTACTCGCCTGGACAGATGATCCGAAAGATCCCAACTTCCCGCGTTGCCAGGCGGCCATGAGAGTGTTGGAAAACACCCGCGACGCCAAGGGACGCCCGTTCGTCGTGCACAAGATGCCGATCCCGGGTCCGTTGTTTGCCACCGAAGAAGAGTGCGCCGGCGTGGATCAGGTGCATGGCAGTCAGGAGCGCAACCCATCGGTGCGTCTGGCCGGTTCGTACGTGAATTTTCTGATCGTCAACGGCGGCATCATTGCCCCGTGTTTCGACGATCCGATGGATGACACGGCCCGCCAGATCCTCCAGCAGTTGTTCCCTGAACACGAGGTGGTTATGGTCCCGGGCCGCGAAATGCTGCTGGGCGGAGGTAACATTCACTGCCTTACACAGCAGCAACCGGCCCCCCACCGCGGCTGAGTTGGTTCACTTCTTGCTGCTATCAAGCCCATCAGACGATGGGCTTTTTTATGGGCGGACAGTTTTCGGTCAGCCGTAGGAAGATGGGATCCCAGCGGCGCGTAAATGCTTCCCGGGGTAGTCCGTCTGTAACAAAAGCTCCGTAGATTTCGCAGTCCACGACATAAGAGGTTGTCCTTATGAACGCAGGTCATGAGTTGCGAGTGACTCGAGGTTTTTCTGCGAGTAGTGAAGCACGGCAGATGATGGCGGACTGGTTACGGACGACCCGGATCCCGATGGTGCGCCTGCACGACGAGCAGGCGCTGAAGCAACGCGGTGATTTTCGCAAGATGCTGTCGAAGCGTTATCCGTGCGGGCTGATAAACGATGCAGAGATCGAGGCTATGCTGGGCCTGCTTCACAGCTGACAAAGGTGTTGTGGATGCGATCACAGAAACGGCCTGCCTCGGTTTGACTTCCATCAAATTGACACCTCGGTAGGCCGGGGATAGCATTCGCGCCTCCACCGCCTGTGGCCTAGCGCCATGTACGTGCATCAGTCGTCCACTGCGATGATTTCGTGCGGGCTTCCGGGACTTTTTCAGTGCCGGAAGACGCAACTGCCCACTCCGGGCATTTGCCACAGCGCGCGATTAATCCGCTCACAAGGACAACAAGATGAACCAGCGTATCGGCCTGCTCGCTCTGGGCATTCTCGCCGCCACTCACGCCATGGCGGACGGTCAGGCAGATTCCAAAGGCTTCGTTGAAGACAGCAGCCTGAAGATCAACCTGCGCAACGCCTACATCAATCGCGACTATAAAAACGGACCGCAGGACCGCTCGGAGTGGGGTCAGGCGTTCATGGCCGGCTACACATCCGGTTTCACCCAAGGCGTGGTGGGCGTGGGCGTTGACGCTTTCGGTCTGTATGCAGCGCGTCTGGACGGAGGCAAGGGCAAGAGCGGCGCGGGCGGTATCGACTTCTTCAAGCAGGGCGACAGCGGCAACGCGGCGGATGACCTGTCGCGCTTTGGCGGCGCGGTCAAATTCCGGGTTTCCAATACCGAATTGAAATACGGCGACATGATGCCGGAGCTGCCCGTGCTGACGTACGACGGCTCGCGCCTGCTGCCTGAGTCCTACACCGGCACCATGATCACCTCCAAAGAGATCAAGGGCCTCACGCTGGTGGCTGGCCGCTTCACCGCCGAAACCCGCAAGAGCGCCGAAGGCCGCGACAGCGGTGATCTGAAGAGCATCAACGTCTACGGCGGCAGCTACAAATTCACCGAAGCGCTCAGCGCCGCGTTTTACGCCTCCGACGACGAAGACGTGCTGAAAAAGCAGTACGTGAACCTGAACTACGTCTGGGCGATGCCGAAAGATCAGTCGCTGACCTTCGACTTCAACGGCTACAAGACCAGGCTGGACAAGGACTTCGCCGTCGACGACGCCCGCGACAACAAGATCTGGAGCCTGGCAGCGACCTGGGCGGTGGGCATCCACTCGTTCACCCTCGCGCATCAGCGCAGCACCGGCGAGACCGGTTACAGCTACGGCGGCTACCGCAACGCAGGCGGCACCGGCGATGGCGGCAACACCATCTATCTGGCGAACTCCTACTGGTCGGACTTCAACGGCAAGGACGAACGTTCTTGGCAGTTGGGCTACGGCGTGAACTTGGCCACCGTGGTGACCCCTGGCCTGAGCTACCGCTTGGCGTACGTGCGCGGCGACAACATCGACGACGGCAGTGATCGTGGTCGTGGCGAAGAGCGCGAACTGTTCAGCCAGTTGACCTACGTGGTCCAGAGCGGCCCGGTCAAAGACCTCTCGGTGCGTCTGCGTAACTCGTTCCTGCGCGTCTCCAACGATGTGGACCAGTACAACGTTGGCGGTAACGAAACGCGGATCTTCGTCGATTACCCCATCAACGTGTTCTGATGTTTGAAGTCTTCTGACATGAGTTTGTAAGAGCCGGCTTGCTGGCGAACCGTGCACGTCATTCACCACTACGGTGGCTGAACAAATGCATTCGCCAGCAAGCCGGCTCCTACGGATTTGCACACAACCCAGACGTAAGGTTTGACGCCGACCCAGTGTAGGAGCGCGCTTGCCCGCGAATGCGTCGGCTCAGACGACGCGGCTGTCGCTGACCCATCGCGTTCGCCAGCAAGCCGGCTCCTACGGATTTGCACACAACCCAGACGTGGGGTTTGACGCCGACCCAGTGTAGGAGCGCGCTTGCCCGCGAATTCGCCGGCTCAGACAACGCGCCGTCGCTGACCCATCGCGTTCGCCAGCAAGCCGGCTCCTACGGATTTGCACACAACCCAGACGTAAGGTTTGACGCCGACCCACTGTAGGAGCGCGCTTGCCCGCGAATTCGCCGGCTCAGACGACGCGCCGTCGCTGACCCATCGCGTTCGCCAGCAAGCCGGCTCCTACGGATTTGCACACAACCTAGACGTGGGGTTTGACGCCGACCCACTGTAGGAGCGCGCTTGCCCGCGAATGCGTCGGCTCAGACAACGCGCCGTCGCTGACCCACCGCGTTCGCCAGCAAGCCGGCCCCTATGGATTGAGCCAATCCCATCATCAACTGCCATGGTCGGTGCTTCACTGCACTGGCGATCCCTCCCGCTCTCCCGCTAACATCGCCGCATCCCCACTCCCACCGGTTTCACCATGGCAATCGCCGCGCCGCCCGACCTCTCCAATACCGCCGTCCCCGTGCGGCCTTTGTCACGGACGTATCCGCGCGGGTTGTACATCGAGCCCCACGAGCATGAGTGGGGGCAGGTGCTCTACGCGATGTCGGGCGTGATGTGGGTCGAGACGCCCAACGAAGCGCTGGTCGTGCCGCCGCAGCGCGCGGTCTGGTTGCCGCCCGGCGTCCCCCACGGCATCCGCGTGGTGTCGGATCTGGAAATGCGCAATATCTACCTGCGCCCGGCGCTCGCCCGAACCCTCGACAACACCGTTCAGGTGCTGGAAGTCGGTCGCTTAATGCGCGAGCTGATCGTCGGTCTGGTGACCGAGCAGGACAAGGAATCGGATTACTACGATGCCGTAGTCAACCTGGCCTTGCTAGAACTCAAACGCGCCCGGCGTTCGCTGCTGAAAGTGCCGATGCCCGATGACAGCGACCGCAGGCTGATGAGCGTCTGCCAGGCGGTGATGATCGAGCCGTCCATCGACGTGTCATTCGAGCAGCACGCGGAAAACGCCGGTGCCAGTGTGCGAACGTTGTCCCGGCTGTTTCAGTCAGTGCTTGGCATGGGCTTCGCCGAATGGCGGCGACAGGTGCAACTGGCGACCTCGGTGGCGGAGATCATTCAGGGCGTGCCGGTCAACGCCATTGCTCGGTCGATGGGGTATTCGCCGAGCAGCTTCAGCGACATGTTCCGCCGCGAGCTCGGCATGTCCCCCTCTCAGTACCCAGCCGTTGATCCGTCCCACTGACGCCTGCGCCGCTTCTGTCCGAAATTCAGAAGCTCTTGGCCGGTAGCGCTTGCCGTCCCTCCTTACACTCTGGTCATCGCTTAACGCAGTCGCGCCGCCATCGAGCCGCGCGTCCCACGCACCGGAGTTGTCATGAGCTACGTCATTTCCCTCGCCATCGGTATCGCCGTCGGTTTGCTGTACGGCCTGCTGGATTTCCGTTCACCCGCACCGCCTCTGGTCGCACTGGTTGGCCTGCTCGGCATGCAAGCCGGTGAATGGCTGTGGCCGGTGGGCAAGCAGTTCTTGTCCAATCTGGCGTCCTGAATCGACGACTTCCCTTTCCCCACTCTGGATGAATCCATATGAAAGCTCTGCAATTCTCCCGCACCGGCGACCTGGCTGCGCTGGAAGTCGTCGATCTGCCCACGCCTGTCCCGGCGGCTGGCGAAGTTCTGGTGCAGATAAAAGCCGCAGGCCTGAACCCCAGCGACGTCAAAAACGTCCTGGGCCGCTTCCCCTACACCACGATGCCGCGCATTCCGGGTCGCGATTTTGCGGGCGTGGTCGTCGAAGGCCCGCAGGAACTGATCGGCAAAGAGGTGTGGGGCACCGGCAAAGAAATCGGCTTTGTCCGCGACGGCTCCCATGCCGGCTACATCACGCTGTCGGCCAAGGGCGTGGCGATCAAACCTGCATCGCTGAGCTTTACTCAGGCCGCCAGTCTGGGCGTTCCCTACACCACCGCTTGGGACGCGCTTGAGCGCAGCCTCGTGCAGAGCGGCACCCGGTTGTTGGTCATCGGTGCCAATGGCGCAGTCGGTAGCGCCGCCATTGCACTGGCGAAAGTGCGCGGCGCCCAGGTGCTGGCAGCGGTGCGTAAACCGGACCAGTTGAAAGCGCTGCAAGAGCAAGGCTTCGATGCGATCCAGCTCGACAGGCCAGAAGACCTCGGCGCTCAAGTGAACGCCGTTTTTCCAGGCGGCGCCGATGTGATCTTCGACACCACCGGCTTTTGGCTGCCGTCTTCTGTGCCTGCGTTGGCTCAATTCGGACGCATCGCAATCATCGCCGCGCCGGTGGACGGCCACGTGCAGCTGCCCGCACTAGCGCTGTACCGCAAAGGCGGTTCGGTGGTGGGGATCAACTCCCTGCTGTACGGCGTGGAAGCCTGCGCGCGGATGCTGGAGCAGTTCGGCAAACAGTTCGACGACGGCACCTTGCCGCTGCCAACCGGGCTGATCGAGTCGCCGCTGGAAGAAGGCCTGGCACGCTACGCCGAAGTGAATCAGGGCGGCGCCGACAAGGTGATTCTGCTGCCGTGACCGGCAAGCACGAGCCACGGAGCTAGGCTGGCCTACTGGACGGGCAGCCCTTTCAAGTAGTCATGCTGGGCGCGTTTGATCGCGCCGTTTGACTGTAGCGTATCGATCGCGGTCTTCAGCTTCTCGACCATCTGAGGGTCGCAGTCCTTCGAGCACGCCAGATACAGATCGGCGGTCATTAATGCCCGACTCATCATCAGCGGGCGATCGCTGATCTGCTTCCAGATATAAAGCGTCTCCGGCACGCCGTTGAACCACGCATCCACCCGGCCCTTGAGCAACATCAGCGCCGGGTTCTCACCAATCTTCAGCGGATAAATCTGAGCGGCGGAAAAACCTTCCTCACGCAACCGCACTTCCTGCGCCGAGCCACTGCCCACAGCGATCATCTTGAAGGTCCTGCGCGCCTCTTCAAAACTGTCGACGTGACGATCGAGGCTGAAAAACGCCCGGTCCATCGTCATCAGCGGAGCGATCCAGGTGAAGTTTTTTTCCCGGCTTTGAGTGCGAGTCAGCGGCGCGATGAGTTTGTTCGACCCAAGCGCCACATCGCGTTGCGCGCGCGGCCACGGCGGCGACAGCAGGTGGGCGGAATACCCGGCCATCGCCATGGCCTGAAGGCTGATGTCGCCCGCGATGCCATGCTGGTCGCCTTGACTGGCCATGGTCAGCGGTGGCGCTTCGGCCACATACAAGTCGACGACCGGCAGCGCAAACGCCGCTGACGACCACGCCAACAGCGCGCTGGCCGCGTAACGGGTACAACAGGAAATCCATTTCATGGCAGTCATGCTCAAAGGGAATAGGGCGCCGGGACAGTCCTTGTGCCTGGTCTGCTATCCAGTCTGGCACCTGTTCGGGATATCTGCCGGGCACAGCGCGCATCCTGCGTCAATTCCGGGGGAATATTTGAGCGAAGGCGAATCAGGTCTTGTTGTGCTCATTGGTGTAGCGCCCGCTCAGCACCCAGCCACACTCCAGCAACGTCTCGATCCAGTCCTCGTACGAGTCGTCCACGTCCAGCAGGTTCATGAACTGATCCTCGATATGGCAGCGGAAGGTCTGCTCCTCGACGTTCCACTCAACGTCCCGAATCCGCCAGACGCGCTGCATCGGCAGCTGAATGTTCAAGCCATGGAAAGGGACGAACGGCAGCTCCACTTCGTAGAGCAGCTTGGACCATTCAGACGAAATCTCCGGGGTCTGGTGGGTCCAGACGTACTTGATCAATCGGACTTTGTGCACGGTTGGGCCTTCTATAGTGATTCTGATGGCGGGTCGCTGTCCTGACGCAGACGCGAGGGCCCGTTGGATGGGTATACGTTACTCGAAGGGGGCGGGATGGGGGAGGGGGCGCTTCGAATCTAAGGGCGCCGTTTGAACCTGATGGCAAGGTTCTCTCTGGGAGGCAGCCGTTTAGGCGTGATCCTGGTGAATGACTACGTTGAGCCCCTCTTCCTTATCTGGGGCCACAAAGTAGCTGGTGATCAAATCGAACTCTGCGTCAGTCGCTGCGAAGTCATGCTCGCCACGCTCGTTTCTGAGGTGCAGCCGGGCTCGGCAGGTTTCGTCGTCGATATCGATGAAGTGAAGGCTGTGAGAGGCCTGTGCGGTAGCAGCCAGACTGCGTAACCAGTGGCGGTCTGAGGGGGTGTTGGCGGGGAAATCGAGAACCACATTGATCTTGGCCTTCAGCATGTCGATGACTAGAGGGCCTACGACATCTCGGAGTCTTTTTGAGAGTGTTACGTAGTCTGCGACCGAGTGGATCTGGTCTGGGTAGAGTCTTGAGAGCCAATGGTCTTCGGTCAGCAGGATCGCTGCGTGGTCACGCTTTAGAGAGTTCGCCAGCGTTGATTTCCCGGATGCGATTTTGCCGCAGAGGAGGTGGAGTGTGGGGTTAGCCATGGAGACGCTTCCTTGTGTCGAGCCAACGATGATGCCCGTGGATCGCTGTCGGCACAATAAGCCGCTGTGACGAGTGGACGGTGTCAGTTTAATAACTAAATGCGTTGCTTGAGTTCTTTTACTCTTTTTATGACAAATTGCTCGAAGAGTTCATGTTCAAGGACGCCCCTGAGGTTTTCTTTGTTGGTAAACGCGCGAATGATTGCGCCGCATATCTCAGGTTCGCTGAGAGCTTTATCTCTACCGTAAGCAGCAGCCAAGACTCCGTTGATGCTTTGCAAATACTGGTGTGCTGCGGTCTCCTCCATGATTTGTGCGAGAACCACCCGCCACGGCCTATGGTCTACTTCCTTGATGTCACGACCAACAAATGTCCAGCTCATGTACAGCTGGCTGTCAATTTCGAACTGTTCGAAATTGTTGTCTGCCCCGAATGACCCGTTGTTGACAATAGTGCCTTGAATAGGCAAATGCGGCGCCGACGTGGATTTACGAGCGCTCAGTATTCTGTATGCACTATCTACATGTATGCAGATCACGGGGCACGGAAGAGGGCGTAATATTTTATTAAGCGTTGCCTCTCTGGAGGCGCCTGACTGCGCAAGCACAGAGCGAAAATATTGCTCCAGGTTAGCTGAACGTTGGAATTCTGCGACAAGCCACTGGGAGGGCATCAGTAATTCAGCGGCGAAGCGATTGGCCTCGGATTCCATCTGGCTATACGCAGCATCGACCTTGCCGTTTTCTAAATGAGACACGATGGTGCCTGTATGCCAAGGAATGACAACGTGACCAATTTCGTGCGCGAGGGTAAATTTTCGCCGAGTGGCAGGTGCGGATGAGTTGACTAGAATCAGAGGCTTGGTCGATTCGCCGATTCCGATTGTTATGCCGTCTACACCAAAAGGCAGCTCAAGATATTCAAGATTTCCGTATGCAGAAGCGAGTTGCTCAAGGTCGTAAGGTGGGGCCAGTCGGCGAATGGCCAACACGCGATTGGCCATCTTTTCCTCGGGAGTCACTCTATTTTGCCTATGCTGCGCAGCCACGCCTCGACTTTGGTTGCTTCAGACACTGAGCGCGCTCGCGCCGCAATAGCAAATTTGTCTTGGGCAAGCTGATCCTCAAGGGATGTACCGAACTTATGGGCGGCCAATACAAAAGGCAGTACTGATGGCGTCGTCGACCATAACTGGTACTCCTCCCAACGCATGCCCAAGTACTCGTGCAACTCAAGGTCTACACCTTCATGGCCTTCGTGCCACGCCTCGATAAACTGGTCGATTTCTTCTTCCAGCACGTCACCTTTGAGGCAGAGCTCTACAAAATTCATATGAACCTCTCAGTTCGTTTTGATTCTTCGTCCGCGGACAGGAGGTTTCAAGGCAAGCCCGGTTACAGGGCAAACCGAACCCAAGTGAAATCCACGCCGGTCGAAGACTTCAAATTCGCCGTGGAGCGAGTCCCAGGAGTAATACCGCTGCTCTACCCCATCAAAATAATATTTACGCCCGCCATCTACATACGCGACCCTGAAGCCACTGACTATAGAGGGATCAGGTCTCGGCTTGCCACCCATCCACTATTCCTCACGCCGACCCAAGTCGGCATCGTCTTCGATGGGCAGCACTGTATCTTGCTTCTTCTCGCGTGGATGGCAGCGCTTGGCGCGGCCTCTTATCAGATGCTGCCGGAAATGCTGTGGGAAGTTTCGCTGACGGCGAAACGAAAAAACCCGCCAAAAGGCGGGTTTTTCTGAAGTTTCAGAGACGTTAATAGCCTTCTCAGAAACCTTGTATGGTGCCGGCACCAGGAGTCGAACCCGGGACCTACTGATTACAAGTCAGTTGCTCTACCAACTGAGCTATACCGGCGTTGTGGGCGCTGATTATAGGGATTTGATCTGGCGAGTAAAGCCCTAATTTCAGTTTTTTCGCCGCCCTTATGCCCGAAGGTGATTACCGTTATTCACAATCCGCACAAACCTAAGGCGACGATCGGTCAGATTCAGGAACCATTCTCAATCGTTCGCAAGCTACTGTTTTAGCGCCAATTTTGTGCTGCCTAAAAAATGAACAAATGGTTACATCCCCTCCAAAGCAGGATTTCCGGGCGTTCGCTGGAATTTCATCAACAGAGTTATCCACAGGTGCCCGCGTCAAAAAACGCTCACAGTCGCTCTGCAAGAATGAGCAGATTGCGCGGAGTGACTTTGCTGTCGCAGAAGGTGCCGATGTGCACGTCGTACCAGCACTCAGTCAGATAAAGCGCGCGGTCGAGGATGAGCCAAATTTCCAGCGGCCGGCGGAAGAGGTTGCGCAGCAGTTCGAGGTTGCGCACTTCGGCCAGACGCGCCCAACCCGCTGCTTCAAGGGCGGTCCAGTCCTGAATGCCGGGGGAGGGGAGTTGCTTGAGTTCGGCGAGGTCGCGGCAGTAGTCGGCGAATGGTTTGTCGAGCCAGGCGCTGGGCAGCGACGGCGTTGGCAGGTAGTCGTCGACGCCGCGTAGCTGTCGCTGCAGCAGGTCGAATCCGAGGCGTCTGGCCATGGAGGTGTCGCGCTGGCGGCGCACGCGGGCGCCAGCGGTGACGGTTTCGGTTAGGGGCAGGCCGAGGTCATCGATGGAGAGCGTGAGCGTGGACGCTTTGCCCTGCCGGGATATCGGGCGGTAGTGCTCGCCGGTGATGCGGTTGTAGCAGCAGGGCGCGATGGCCAGTTGTTGGCAGTGGGCGTCGCTGGCCAGATGCATGAGGCGCACATGAAGGTCGCCGCAGGCGTGGAGGGCGACGGGTGTGTGATGCGCTTCGAGGCGCCCGGCTGCATCGTCGGCCATGACGTCTTGATGCAGATGGTTCGCGTGGATGCCCAGTTTTTCGCTGAGTTGCCGTCCTGCTTCCACCAGTTGCGCATCGTATTCCAGGCAGGTGAGCGCTTGGCCGCCATGGGCGAGGCGTCGACCGAGATGGCCTTTGCCCGAGCACCAGTCCAGCCAGTGGGTTGGCTGTCGCTGAAAGGTCAAGCGGCTGGCGAAGGCTTCGATCTGCTGCCACTTGCGGCCGGGTACGTCGACGCTCATGCGCGCTGACACAGTCTCCAGGCTCATGGGTGGCAGCGGGTCGATCTCGCTTAATGCCTTCGACTGTAAGGCTAGCTGCGTAAACGGCTGTGGCGCATCGAGCTGTTCGGGATGGTTGTGCGCAGCTTCCGCCTTTTCGAGCGAACGTTGTCGCAGCCAGCTCGCCAGCTCCGGGTGCTGCGATTCCCACGGCAGGTGGCGATGGGTGAAGGGGCGCGGGCGCCACAGTGCCTGATGCTCTAGGAGGAAGACATCGAGCGCGGCGAATCGGGATTGGAGTTGCGCAGGTGTGAGTGGCATTGGGTTCTGGCAGTTGAGCTGTGCCGTGCAGCATACGGTGAATCAGGGGCAGGGGGCGCTCTTCAGCCATGGCGATCTTTGGCGGTTGAAGTGCCGCTTTCGCGAGCAAGCTCACTCCTACAGGGACCGTATTCTCTGCGGGAATGCGCAGTAGCCTCACCGCCCTTGGCTGGCGTCCACCCGCAAATAGCGCTCCAGCAGTTTGAAGCCTTGCACCAGCACGAACGACATCACCAGATAGATTAACCCGGCGATGAGGAAAGTCTGCTCCGGCATGTAGGTCCGCGCGTTGATGGTGCGGGCCATGCCGGTGATGTCGAGCAGGGTCACGGTGCTCGCCAGCGCGCTGGCCTTGAGCATCAGAATGACTTCGTTGCTGTACGCCGTCAGGCCGATGCGTGCGGCGCGGGGCAGGATGATGTACAGCAGCGCTTTGCCTCTGGACATGCCCAGTGCGCGAGCCGCTTCGATTTCGCCGGGCGGCACGGCCTGAATGGCGCCGCGCAGGATCTCCGCGATGTAGGCGGTGGTGTGCAGCGTCATGGTCAGCGCCGCGCAGAAGAACGGGTCGCGCAGGTAAGGCCACAAGGGGCCTTTGGTGACGACGTCGAATTGCGCCAGGCCGTAATAGACCAGAAACAGCTGCACCAGCAGCGGCGTGCCACGAAAGAAGAAGATGTAAGCGTAGGGCAGCGCCCGGACATAGGCGTTACGCGAGGCGCGAGCGATGCCCAGCGGTATGGCGAGAATGAGGCCGGCAATCACCGCGACGGCGACCAGCTCCAGCGTCACGGTGGCGCCGTGCAGCAGTTTCGGCAGCCATTTGAGGACGAATTCCCAACTCATGACGCGCTCCTCACAAAACCCACCGAAGCGCGTTTCTCCAGCCATGCCAGGCCGATCATCGACACCGCGGTCATGCACAGGTACATCAGCGCCGCGACCATATAGAAGGTGAAGGGCTGCTTGGTGGACGTGACCGCGATCTGCGCGTGGCGCATGACTTCCTCAAGGCCAATGACCGAAACCAGCGCGGTGTCCTTCATCAGGATCATGAACAGGTTGCCGAGCCCCGGCAGCGCAATGCGCCACATCTGCGGCATCACCAGTTTGAAGAAGATGCGCGAGCGCGACATGCCCAGCGCGAGCCCCGCCTCGCGATGGCCTTTCGGGATCGACAGTATGGCGCCCCGAAACACTTCGGTTGCGTAGGCGCCGAAGCACAGGCCCAACGCGATAACGCCAGCCGCGAAAGCACTCAGCGACAGGTTCGGAATGTCGAACAGCTTGCCGATCGCCCGCATCGAGCTGACCGTGCCGAAGTAGATCAGCAACACCCACAGCAATTCGGGGATGCCGCGCACCAGCGTGGAGTAGGTGCCGCCGAGCCACTGCAAGGCACGATTTGGCGAGGTCTTCGCCAGCGCCCCGTGCAGGCCGAGGACCAGCCCCAGGCAGAGGGCCGACAGCGCAAGTTGAAGGGTCATCAGCATGCCGGCGGCCAGGGCCGGGCCGAATCCATAGAGATCGAAGTTCATGGCGTTGTTTGTCTAGAGGGCAGACGCCGCCGTCTGCGCGAGCAAACGGCGGCGATGGTCAGGCAGGTCAGAGGATGCTGAACGGGAAATACTTGTCGTTGATCTTCTTATAGGTGCCGTCGGCGATGATTTCTTTCAGCGCTTCGCTCAGCTTGTCGCGCAGCGGGTCGTCTTTACGCACCGCGATGCCGATCTTGTCGTCAACCGGCAGCGCATCACCTTTGAACTCGAAGCTCTGGCCTTCCTTGCCTTTCAGCCACTCGTAGCTGGCGTATTTGTCGCCGAGCACTGCGTCGAGGCGGCCCGACGCCAGGTCGAGAAAGGCGTTTTCCTGGGAGTCGTACAGCTTGACGGTCACGTCGTCGCCCCAGTTGTCTTCCAGCCACGAGCCGGACAGGGTCGCGCGTTGGGCACCGATGGTCTTGCCCTTCAGCGTTTCCTTGATGGCGGCCAGGTCGCCGCTCAGGTTCGTGGTTTTTGGCGCGACGAACTGCAGCTTGTTGGAGTAGTACGGAATGGTGAAATCCACGGCCTGCATGCGTTCTTCGGTGATCGACATCGAAGAAATCAGGAAATCGAACTTCTGCGCGTTCAGCGCCGGAATGATGCCGTCCCAATCGGACGTGACGGTTTCGCAGGTCACTTTCATCTTGGCGCACAGTGCGTTGCCAATCTCCACATCAAAGCCCACCACCTGACCGCTGGCGTCCTTGTTGTTGAACGGCGGGTAGGCGCCCTCGATGCCCATTTTCAGGGTGTCGGCAGCAAAGGCGCTGGAGGCCATGGCCAGGGTGGCGGCAGCGGCCAACAGAATGTTTCTCAGGGTCTGCATCGATGTTGCTCCGTTAGCGATTGCTGGACATGAATTGTTTGCAGCGCGCCGACCGTGGGTCATCGAAGACCTGGTCTGGCGATCCTTGTTCTTCTATCAGCCCTTGGTGCAGGAAGATTACTTCGCTGGACACCTGGCGGGCGAAATTCATTTCGTGGGTCACCATCAGCATGGTCCGGCCTTCTTCGGCCAGGCCACGAATAACACTAAGCACTTCCTGCACCATCTCGGGATCGAGGGCAGATGTAGGCTCATCGAACAGAATGACCTTGGGCTGCATCGCCAGCGTGCGCGCAATGGCGGCACGTTGCTGCTGACCGCCCGACAACTGTGCAGGATAGGCATGACGTTTGTCGGCGATTCCCACTTTGGCCAGCAACGCTTCGGCGACTTCGGTGGCTTCAGCTTTGCTCTGCCCCAGCACTCGGCGCGGCGCCTCGGTGATGTTATCGAGGACGGTCATGTGCGGCCAGAGATTGAAATTCTGAAAGACAAAGCCGATCTCGCTGCGCAGGCGGTTGATCTGACGGTTGTCGGCGGCGATCAGTTCACCCTTGCGGGTAGCTTTCAGCTTGAGTTCTTCGCCGGCGACTAGAATCTGCCCCTGATGTGGGTTCTCCAGCAAATTGATGCAGCGCAGCAGCGTCGACTTGCCTGAGCCGGAGGAACCCAGAATCGAGATCACATCGCCATCGCGGGCACTCAGCGAAATGCCCTTGAGCACGTCGAGTTCGCCATAGCGCTTGTGCAGATTGCGGATTTCCAGGGCGGGCGTGGCCTCGGCCATGTTCAGTCCTCGTGTGTTCGGTGGGCTCATCGGGTTGGCCAGTTGGATGACGCCTGGCGGTCGCAACAGGCGTGCTGCGCGAAGCCTTAATGGGATGAGCTTGATGGGCGCCGGCGTAGAATGCCGTTGCGCAAAAAGGGCGCGATGGTGCCAGCTTTACCCGCCGTGGGGAAGGGTGTTTCGGCCACGAGCGCGATCGGCAGGCATTCTTGTGCGCTTATTTGGTGCCATTTCGTCGTGAGTGTGTATTTTCGGTGCGGCCAATCGTCTCACTCCTGTTGCGCTCGGTAACGTTTCCTACACGACTGGCGAATTGCTATTGCATTCATGGACTTGCGGAAATCGTCTGGAGCGGGCGTATCCCGCTGCGACGTCGTATTTGAAACATCTTGGCGTAATTCTTGCGTAAAAAATAAATAACAGAGCTGTTGTGTTCTCTTTACGAAGAGCCGCCACGCGTCCTGATCCGTACAAAAATCCTTCTAAGGTGGGTTTCATGAGCAGTACACCCAACGCTTCAAACCTTGAACAAGGGCTCAAGCCGCGCCACATCACCATGCTCTCGATCGCGGGCGTAATCGGCGCCGGCCTCTTCGTTGGCTCCGGCCACGCGATTGCCGAAGCCGGGCCGGCCGTACTTCTGGCCTACGGCGCCGCCGGTACGCTGGTGGTGCTGGTGATGCGCATGCTGGCGGAAATGGCCGTCGCTTCGCCGGACACCGGTTCTTTCTCGACTTACGCCGACCGTGCGATCGGGCACTGGGCCGGCTTCACCATCGGCTGGTTGTACTGGTGGTTCTGGGTGTTGGTCATTCCACTGGAAGCCAATGCCGCCGCGACGATTCTGCACGCGTGGTTTCCGAACGTGGCGATCTGGGCGTTCACGCTGGTGATCACCCTGCTGCTCACCGCGACCAACCTGTTCAGCGTGAAGAACTACGGAGAGTTCGAGTTCTGGTTCGCCCTGATCAAGGTCATCGCGATCATTGGTTTCGTGCTGCTGGGCATTGCGGCGGTGTTGGGTCTGCTGCCGAATAGCCAGGTCAGTGGCGTCAGTCACTTGTACGACACACAGGGTTTCCTGCCTAACGGCATGGGCGCGGTGCTCGCAGCGATGCTGACCACCATGTTCTCGTTCATGGGGACTGAAATCGTCACCATCGCGGCGGCAGAATCCAAGAATCCCGGCCAACAAATCACCAAGGCCACCAACTCGGTGATCTGGCGGATCTGCCTGTTCTATCTGCTCTCGATCTTCCTCGTCGTCGCGCTGGTGCCTTGGAACGACAGCCGTCTGGCTGAAGTGGGTTCGTACCAGACCGTGCTCGATCTGATGGGCATTCCGAACGCCAAGCTGATCGTCGACATCGTCGTGCTGGTCGCAGTGACCAGCTGCCTGAACTCGGCGCTGTACACGGCTTCACGCATGCTCTTTTCCCTCGGCAAACGTGGCGACGCGCCTGCTGTTTCCCAGCGCACCACCAAAGCCGGCACGCCTTACTGGGCGGTCCTGCTGTCGACCGGCGCTGCGTTTGCCGCCGTGTTCGCCAACTACGTCGCACCTGCGGCGGTGTTTGACTTCCTGCTGGCTAGCTCGGGCGCCATCGCGCTGCTGGTGTATCTGGTAATCGCCGTGTCCCAACTGCGTATGCGCCGCAAGCGTGAAGCAGCAGGCCAGGCCATCGACTTCCGCATGTGGCTGTTCCCTGGCCTGACCTGGGCGGTGATCGTGTTTATCGTCGCCGTGCTGACCATCATGCTGTTCCAGGAAGGCCACCGCATGGAGATCATTGCCACCGGGCTGTTGAGCCTGATGGTCGTGGCAGCAGGCCTGCTCGTTTCGAGCCGTCGCAAGGCGGGGAAGGCAGGCAAGGTTGTGATGAACTGATGGGGGAGTGAGTCGGTTGTAAACGACCGCTTTCGAGAAGCCGCTATCAGGGATGATGGCGGCTTTTTTTGTGCTGATGATTGGGTCCTGAGGAGCGCGGGGATTGCTCGCGATAGTGGCCTCGCAGGCCCATCTCTATTGAATTTGGATAAGTCATCGCGGGCAAGCGCGCTCCTACACTGTTCTGCGCATTCTTCCTAACACCGACTTGCCACGCACTTGGTGCAGCACCACCGCCGCCAGGTGCAGCGCCACCAACCCTGCCAGCGCCGCGCACAGGACGTGATGCACCTGATGCAGCTCCAGCAGCGCGATCTTCGAGTGAATGAGCTGTGGCAGCGGCACCAGCGCCAGGAGCATGACAGGGTGGCTCATCATCAGCACCCCGGTAATCAAAACGCCGGCCACTGCCCCATAGATCGCCTTGTGTGCAGCGCTCGCCAGTCGCGCCTGAGCGTTTTTAGCGGAGTGCCGCGCAGGGGCTTTGACCGCCAGCCACAAACGCCAGACGAAGAACGGAATGAACAGGCTGGTCAGTTGGGGATTGAACGACTCGACCCACTGCCGAAATGGGTCGCTCTCATCGAGCAATGCCACGCCGAAGCCGCTGAACGTCGCCCACAGGATGACGGCGGCGGACAGCCAATGCAGGAAAATTCGGGTTCGGGAATAAGCGCTCGTTTCGCCTGAAGCCGGTTCAGGCAAAGGAGTGTTTGGGAGTGTCAAAACGGCCAGCCTTTAGTTGAGAAGGAGTTGCATTCTCGTAATGGCGCAAAGCTACCGTTTTGACGGGGGTCATGTAAATCAAAAAACGTTTTAAGAACGCCCGCCTGCACCTTGTGCGTTCTTTTTCTGCAGGATCACGGACGCTTCGTTGTAGGCGGTCTGAAAGGCGTCGCTGCCGATCCATTCAACGGCCGAGTCTTCGTCTTCTTCATGGAAGAGCCCGCGGTAGGTGATCAGCAGGCCCATCATGAAATCGGTCGCCGGCTCTTCGTCTTCTTCGGCAATCACCAACTCCAGCACCGGGTACTGCAGGAAGACCACGCACAGCGCCAGCAGGCTTATCGCTTCGGCCTGCTTCATTGCTTCGAACAGGTCGTCGAAATCCGCCGGATCGAAGCCGTTTTCTTCGATGTCTTTGAAATCGAACGTGCTCAGGTCGATCTCGACGTCATCGAAAGGCTCGTTGACGAAGGCATGGTTGAGCACCGGGTGAATGACGCTCGGCCGGGCCTTGCCTGAACGGTTCTGCTTGGCTTTGGCCTTTGCACGCTGGGCGCGTTTTTGCTGTTTGTCGGGGGAGGCCATGACGGCGGTTCCTTGTGCGGTGCAGCCATTCGCATGGCCCAGGATCATCGGGCGCGTATTGTATTCAGTCTTGAGCCGGTTCGTCGTGCTTGTTGCGGTCGACCCCCAGCATCTCCAGTGTGGACTCCATCTCGATCTCGTCGAGAACCGCACGGAAGGCCTCGTAGAAATCATCATCGTGGATGCGCGCACGAACGGCCGCCTCGTCCATTCCGTGGGCCCACATCCAGTAGGCGCCAAGCGTGTTCACCAGGACATCGAGGTAGTCGTCGAAGTTGATGTCGTAGAAAGCGTGGGCAGCTATGGGACCTCTGGCGAAGGCATCGAGCAAGTCCAGGAACCCTTGCTCCTCGGCACGCTTGAGCACTTCGTAATGCGCGAGGCGTTGCTCCTGAGACGGCTCTGGCGCAGGGGACTGGTAAACCTCCATCAGCAGCATTTCGTCTTCAGTGAGCGACATCTCGATGTCCTCGCCCCTGATCACCGCCGCCATCGCCTCCCGCGCTTCTTCGTCCATGGTTTCAAGGAAGTCGGGCTCTACGAAATTCTCTAGCAGGGTGTCGTCGTCCAGGAGCGCTACTTCGTCGTCCGAGAAGAAATCAGGCATGAAGTAATCCGGCACGATCGGGCTGACGGTCTGCGGATGCTGGCGGGCGACACGCTGCGCCTTGGCTTTGGTCTTGGCGCGCTTGGCGCGTTTCTGTTGCTTGCTGACAGATGCCATCACGGACTCCTTGGTCGGCTTGGGTCAACGATGTTAATAAATCGCGCCCAATAAAAAACCCCTGAATCTTTCGATGCAGGGGTTTTTCGGTATTTATGGTGCCCAGAGACGTAATCGTAAGCCTAACGCGGGACTACATTTTTAATTGCTCAAACTTCCCGGGCGCTGAAAATCTCCAGACCACCTTGAATGCCGCACCGCCCGATATCAGTTCCGCCTGCCGAATGATGGCAGGCCACCATCGGACAAGATTTTCAGCCTTACTCCAGTAGGTTGTCTGGCCCCATTGCTTGGCAAGACAGAAGACCGGCAGGCCGCACTCCCTGAAGGCCTGCCGCTCGGCGTTTCCCTTGGAAAACTTGTCTTGTGACACCACAGCCCACCCGCCTTCGGCAGTGAGGTCGGTAATCCAGTGGATGTCACTTGTGTCCGCTGGGAACCTGTCCCTAAGCGGGACTACGACATGGCCTTCGCCGCTGCATAGCTCGTGCAAGGCTCTGGCAATGGACGGTGGAAGATTGTTATCGATCAGAAAATTCAAGCAGCGATCCTATGCTCAAAGGTCACCGCAGCGTCCACTGCCGCGGTCGGAATTTCGAAAATCACAGACACACGTTTTGCGTCCTGGCCTTCAGCCAGATAAGCGTGGTAAATCGACGCTGTATCGACACCAGTGGAAGAGAGAACCGGTTTTCCGAAGTTGCGGTTCGGGTCCAGCACGATTGCCTTGCTGCGCTTGACTGGATACCAACGCTGCGCCTTTCCCTCACCCGTATAGTCAATGCCTTCATACAGCGCAGGCGCGATGACTTGCCTGAATGCGTACTGACGTTTCGCCAGATCCAGGATCGCCTCGTCGCCAGTCTCGTCAAAGACGGTGGCGAATATGCTCCTGCCGTCAGTCTGGAATCTTCTGCATGTGAACGGATAGTGCTGGTCAAAAATTTCCTTGGCTTGCCTGGATGCTGCGCGAATAGATTGAAGGCTCACGCCGTGCTTTCGAAAGGCATGGACAAATCTGATCTCGAGCAGGTCGTGGAAGCCAAGCAGCTTGTCGTCGCCGATACCCATTTCAGGAAGCCACAGACCGTAATGCTCCACACCATCCGCCTTATAGCCGAACAGCCATCTGCGAATATCCTTGGCGGGGATGCCCGTGTAGAGGCCAGCTTCTGAGGGGGTATATACGCCGACTCCAATGAGGCGGCTGAACGTATCGATAGTCTTCATGCACGCCTCCCCTGTCCGTGGTTGTTGAAAAAAATGCATTCTGAGGTTGATCAGGGTCTCGTTCAACTGATCTTGGGTGAGCGCTCACGGGAAAATTGTAAAAAAGCCGGTGCGTGGCGAATAGGAACTCCGTGTGGCTCCCCATCCTGGCGCCGGCCACCCGCCAGTAGTTCTACCCTATCAAGATTTACCCACAGCAGCCGATGTATGGGTATGAGCTTCCCGTTGGACATACTCTGAGTTGAATCTCCCTAGCCCAGTCCAGCACCGCCGTTTTAGTCCTGCTCGATGTTCCTCCGAGGGACTACTTCACCCACTTGAGATTGAATCCATGCGAATAACTATACCGGTACTGCTTTTAGGAATGCTTGGCGCTCAATGCGCGCTGGCGGCTGGGGATGGAACATCTGCAGTGGGCGGAGGCATAGGCGGTGCGCTCGGGAATGTCATTGGACAGCAAATGGGTGGAAGCACCGGCGCCGCGGTTGGTGCTGGTGTAGGTGGAGCCGCTGGCGGAGCTTTAGGCGCCAAAAGGGGAAGCAAGACCGAAGCGGCTATCGGCGGGGGGCTGGGATCAGCGGGTGGGTCTGTCATTGGTAACCAGTTGGGTGGCTCAACAGGGTCAACCATAGGTGCCGGCTTAGGCGGCGCTGCCGGAGGTGCAGTGGGTAGCAACCTGGCAGATGACGGCGGCAAAAATCGATCTAACGGCAAGCGACATGGGCACAAGAAAAATAAGCATGATTGATAGCCCGGCGATCTGTTCCCATACCTCCAATCAAGCGATTTGAGCGACGACGCAGGCGTTTGTCGGAAACGTCGGCCACCACCTGGGCGTTTTCACGCAGATCCGGCTCTGAGCTCACAAATCTATTCACATCTATCCGGGCTTACAAGGAAACGGTGGGGAACCGTGAAAAGCAAAAAGCCCGCACGAGGCGGGCTTCTTGTGTGTTTTCAGGTGTGCTTGGCATCACCTGAAAACGAAAGGTGGTGCCCAGAGACGGAATCGAACCGCCGACACGGGGATTTTCAATCCCCTGCTCTACCGACTGAGCTATCTGGGCAACGGGGCGCATTAAACGTGTTTTTCAGGAGGTCGTCAAGCAGGGTGTCTAAAAAAATCTGAATTATTTCCTCCGCTTACGACGAACACGGTCTGAGAAGGGTTATTCGGCAGGTGGAACGTAGCCGTCGGCCTTGGCGTATTCCTCGCCGGACAGGTATTTGTCCATCTCGGTCTGCAGGAATTTGCGATCTTCGGCGTTCATCATGTTCAGGCGGCGCTCGTTGATCAGCAGGGTCTGGTGTTTCTGCCAGTCGCCCCAGGCTTTCAGCGAGACATGGTTGTAGATGTCTTCACCTTTGGCGCCCGGATACGGCGGACGGTCCAGGCCAGGCAATTCTTCTTTGTATTTGCGGCACATCACGGTGCGGGTCATGAGGACTCTCCTGCATTCAATACGTCGGCTGCGTTTTTCAGCAGTTTCTTCACCGGGGCGGCAAGGCCCAGGCGCGGCGGGGTGGCGAGGTTATACCAGAGCCAGTCGTCCTCGGCCACGTGATGGGCGGACGCGCGGACCCGGACCAGCCACGGTTCGATGGTCAGCTGAAAGTGGCTGAACGTGTGAATCAGGCCCGGCAAGGCTTGGTGCTCGCCCATCTCAAGAGCGTGCTGGTTGGCCAGATGCTGCATGTCGTTGAAGTCGTCCAGTTCCGGCAAGCTCCACAGCCCGCCCCACAGCCCGGTCGAAGGGCGGCGATACAGCAGAATCGCGCCTTCGTGGTTGGCGAAGAGGGGCATCAAGGTGCGTCTTTGCGGCACGACCTTGCGCGGTTTCGGGATGGGATAGCGGGTTTCCTGACTGAGCATGTGCGCTTCGCAGCCGCGCTCAAGGGGGCAGAGCAGGCAGCTGGGTTTGGTCCGGGTGCAGAGCGTGGCGCCCAGATCCATCATCGCCTGGGTGTAGTGATTGACTCGGCTTTGCGGCGTGTAGCGCTCGGCCGTGGCCCACATCTGCTTCGCCACCTTGGGCTCGCCGGGGTAGCCCTCCTGCGCAGTGAAGCGGGCGAGTACACGCTTGACGTTGCCATCGAGGATCGGCGCGCGCAGCCCCATGCTGATGCTGGCAATCGCGCCTGCCGTCGAGAGGCCGATGCCCGGTAGCTCAACTAGCTTTTCCACGTCGCGGGGGAATTCACCACCGTGCTCGGCCACCACGATTTTCGCGGCTTTCTGCAGGTTGCGCGCGCGGGTGTAGTAACCCAGCCCGGTCCACAGATGCAGGACCTCATCTTCCGGCGCTTCGGCCAGAGCCTGCACGCTGGGCAGCGCTTCCATGAATTTATCGAAATAGCCCAGCACCGTGCTGACCTGGGTTTGCTGCAGCATGATTTCCGACACCCACACGCGGTAAGGGGTGATGTCGTGTTGCCAGGGGAGATCATGACGGCCGTGGCGGTCGTACCAGTCGAGAACGGCGGAGGAGAATTGCTCGGGTTGCATCAAGGGTTCCGGTGATAAGAGAGAGTCGGGTTGCATCGCCATGTCTGGATTAACGCTTGCCCGCGAGTGCGTTGTGTCAGCCACCACAATGGTTTCTGACCTGACGCATTCGCGGGCAAGGTGGAGCGCCACCCCGGTCGCTCCTACAGTTCGTTCTGCAGCGCCTGTTGAGTGGGGTTAACGCTTGAACAATCCCTTGATCGCATCCTTGAGCTCGGGACTCACCTTGTCCCCCAGCTTTTCATCGATCTTGTCGCCAATCCGGTCGCCTGCCAGTTTCGCGGCGACCTTGCCCAGGCCGTCGTTATCCAGACGGCAGGCCTTGGCGCCCATTTCCAGCGGGCCACGGCAGAGCACCGGCCATTCGATGCCGACAAAACGCGGGTTCACCTCGCAGGCGGGGTCCGGCATGTCGCTCTTGTCGCCTTCGATGATCACGCCGACGCGGTAGTTCATGCCCATGACGCGCAAGTCGATGTCGCCATCGCCGTTGATGGTCAGGCCCGGCGTGCGGACTTTCAGGTCCGGGTTGCTGGCCACGCCGTTGCGGAACACCAGATTGCCATTCAACTGCTGGAAGGGCGTGTCCTTGCCGCGTGGCTCACCACTCAGGCTTTTGCGATTGAGCGTCGAGATGCCCCGGCAAAGTTGTTGTTCGAGGTTGGCATTGACCAGCACACCGTCGTTCAGTGCAAAGCTGGCGGTACCGTTGAGGCTTTCGACCAGCGCCTTCTCGCTGTTGCCCTTGGCGGTCACGTCGCTGGTGAGGTTGAGCAGGCCGCGCAGAGGCGGCGTGGTGCCCTGGCTCTGGATGAAATGCTCCACCGGCACCTTGGCAATATGCGTCTGCACGCTGGCCAACGGCACTTCGGGCCGCGCATCGAGATTGCCTTTGACCTCGAAATTACCGTTGTACAAATCGCCGCGCAGGCTGTTAACCGTGATCACGCCGTCAAGCGCCGACGTTTTCAGCGCCGCGTTCTGGATCGGTAGCTTCTCCAGGGTCAGCTTGCCGAAGCTCAGATCGGCATCGACATCCAGTTTGCGCAAGCGCTCAAGGGGCAGCAGCTTCGCGTCGCTCCAGGCGCCTTGGGTCGGCTGGTTCGGCAGCGGCGAGGTGCCCGACGCCACCATCGCTTCGGCCTCGGCACCCTGAACTTCGGCTCTGCGAGCCGCGCCTGCGCCCTTGGATTGTTCACTCTCTGGCATGCGATAGCGGTCAGCGTTGAACGTATCGGCCTTGAGTTGAAGACGCAGGGACTGTTTGGCGAAGTCTTCAACGGCGACGTGGCCGGTGATGGTGCTGTCGTCGAGTTTCACCGTCAGGTCATCCAGCGAGACGCTATTGGGCGTCGCTGCGATGCGGGTGACCAGTTCCAGTTTGTTCAGGCTGCCATCGCCAAGGGTTGGCGCGGGCTGACCGATGTTGTCGAGGAAGTCGCGCAGGTTGAACTGGGCAATCGAAATGCCGCCCGTGAGCTGCGGCGTCTTGTCCAGATCACGTACATGCAGTTCGCCGATGGCGCGCAGTTGATTGGCTGACAGCTTCAGATTGGTCCATTCGGCGACGTTGGCGGACATGTCTGCCAGCAATTGGCCCTGGGCCGAGAACGTCAGCGTCTTGCCCTGAAGTGGATCGCCCGTCACATCACCCGAGAAACGCATGTCGTCGAGCTGGTAACGCTTGAGCACGCGATCAAAACGCAGCTTGCCGGTCAGTTCGGTTTTGGTGCGCACGACGGGTTGATTGGTGCTGAGGAACGCGGTCAGTTTCAGCGGGATGTCGGTCGCGTTGTGGATCGGTCCGGTGCTCAGCTGAATGCTCTCGGCGCTGAACTGCCGGGCCTTGGGAATATCGTTGAAATCGATGCGCGCGTTGTTCACGGTCAGGCTGTCGATGTCCAGCTTGAGCGGCTGCCATTGCTTATCGGGCTTGGCGGATGCGGTATCGGCTGGCGAAGGCGGTGTAGCGGGTGGCTGGGCAGGAGTGGCCGCAGTGGCGGGCACTTTGCCGATGTCCTCCCAGTTGCCGTGGCCGTTTTCGTCACGGGTCAGCGTCAGGTTCAGGCCCTCGACGCGCACGTCGCTCATCTGCACTTCCTTGCGCAACAGCGGCAGCACGCGTACTGACAGCCCGAGCATCTGCAGGTCGGCGAAGGGTTTGGACGGCTCGCTCAAGGTGGCCACGCTGGCGTCGTGCAGCTCCAGGCCCAGCCACGGAAACAGGCTCCAGCCGATATCGCCATTGAGCGTCAACTCGACATGGGCGCGATCGCGAACCAGTTTTCGAATCTCGTCTTTGTAATCGTTGGGATCAAAAAAGTGGGTCAGGGCAAAGCCAAGAGCCACGATGATCAGCAACAGCCCGAGAAGGGTGAGCCCCAGGATTTTGCCGAACGCTTTCATGGGCGAGTCCTTGTGTCGAGTCGTTCAAAATTTAGCCCGCGAGTATAGCGTTCTCACGCAAGCACCGGGTTTTGGATCGCCACAGACGCCGCCGATCAAATGGGCGGCGCCCTGCACAGTGACAGACGGCGCTAAAAAGGTAGTAGCAGAATGCTTTCTTTTTACTCGCAAATGGTAATCTCGCGCTGTTCACCAGCTTTGCTGCGTCGAATTGTCACGTAAAGAGATGTTCTGCCGATAAACCACCAAGGCCTGCGTGCTTTAAGAGTGGTGGCGGAGCTATATCGCTGTTCTTGCGGGATAAAACTATAAATTGGGGGCAACAATAAGATGACTACGAGCACTGCTCTGGGCGGTACCGCCGCTCAGCCTGCGTTCTTGTCCAAAGAGCGCATTATCGCCAAACGCGGTTTCAACCGTTGGCTGGTTCCGCCAGCTGCATTGGCAATCCACTTGTGTATCGGCATGGCCTACGGCTTCTCGGTGTTCTGGCTGCCGTTGTCCAAGGCAATCGGCATCAAGACTGCTCTCGCCTGCCCGGCAGACATGAGTTTCTTCGAGCAAGTCTTTTCGTCCAGCTGTGATTGGCCGATCTCCATGCTCGGCTGGATCTACACCCTGTTCTTCATTTTCCTGGGTTGCTCGGCAGCCATCTGGGGCGGCTGGCTGGAACACGCAGGCCCACGCAAGGCAGGTGTCGTATCGGCGCTGTGCTGGTGTGGCGGTCTGCTGATCTCGGCGCTCGGCGTTTATACGCACCAGATCTGGCTGATGTGGATCGGCTCGGGCGTGATCGGCGGTATCGGTCTGGGCCTGGGCTATATCTCGCCGGTCTCGACGCTGATCAAATGGTTCCCGGACAAACGCGGCATGGCGACCGGCATGGCGATCATGGGTTTCGGCGGTGGCGCGATGGTTGGCGCTCCGCTGGCAACCGCACTGATGAGCCACTTCGCCACGCCTGACAGCGTCGGTGTCTGGCAGAGCTTCGCGGTGATGGCGGTGATTTACTTCGTCTTCATGATCGGCGGTGCACTGTCCTATCGCGTTCCGCCGACCGGCTGGAAACCTGAAGGCTGGACCGCTCCTGCGAAGAAAGCCAACAGCGCGATGATCACCAACCGTCACGTGCATGTGAGTGTTGCGTGGAAGACCCCGCAGTTCCGTCTGGTCTGGCTGGTGCTGTGCCTGAACGTTTCGGCAGGCATCGGCATCCTCGGCATGGCTTCGCCCCTGCTGCAGGAAGTGTTCGGCGGCAAACTGCTGGGCAACGATCAGCCTTTCGGGCAGTTGGATGCCTCGCAACTGGCGGCCATCGCGGCCATCGCGGCGGGCTTCACCGGTCTGCTGAGCCTGTTCAACATCGGCGGACGTTTCTTCTGGGCATCGTTCTCGGACTACATCGGCCGTAAAGCCACCTACTTCGTGTTCTTCGCGCTGGGCTTCTTGCTCTACGCGTCGGTACCGACCCTGGGTCACTTGGGCAGCGTTGCGCTGTTCGTGGCGGCGTTCTGCGTCGTGCTGTCGATGTACGGCGGCGGTTTCGCGACCGTTCCGGCTTACCTTGCTGACCTGTTCGGTACGCAGATGGTAGGCGCGATCCACGGTCGTCTGCTGACCGCATGGGCTGCCGCTGGCGTGCTGGGTCCGGTGCTGGTGAACTACCTGCGTGAGTATCAGTTGAGCCACGGCGTTGCACGGGCCGACGCCTACGACATCACCTTGTACATCCTCGCGGGTCTGCTGGTGTTGGGCTTCATCTGCAACCTGCTGGTGCGTCCGGTAGCCGACAAGTACTTCATGACCGACGAGCAATTGAAGGCTGAGCAAGCCTTCGGTCACGATGCCGGCGCCGATCACAGCACTTCGCTGGAATGGAAAGCTGATCCGAGCACCAAGCCACTGGCGATTCTGGCCTGGCTGGCAGTGGGCATTCCGTTGGCATGGGGCGTGTGGATCACTCTGCAGAAAACTGCGGTGTTGTTTCACTAAAACCCTCGCGGAGTTGGCCTGAAGATTTCAGGCTGACCCCGCACCCTGTAGGAGCCAGCTTGCTGGCGAACCTTGATGCGTCAGGCAAAGTATTGAGCTGACGCACCGCGTTCGCCAGCAAGCCGGCTCCTACAGTCCATTTGTACAGACATGTACATCCCCGTCAGTGCCATTCCCCCCGGTCCGGCATTGCTCGCTTCATGTTTCTGTTTCCCCGCCACACGCCTATAATGGCCGCCTTTTCGCCCAATGATTTAGCGGAGCTGGTGATGGCCGAACGTATGGTGTTCGTCGAGCGCGACACTCTGGAAACCCAGATCAAAGCCTCGATCAACCTGGATGGCACCGGAAAGGGCCGATTCGATATCGGCGTCCCTTTTCTTGAACACATGCTCGACCAGATCGCCCGTCACGGGCTTATCGATCTGGATATTGAATGCAAAGGCGACCTGCATATCGACGATCACCACACCGTGGAAGATGTCGGCATCACGCTGGGTCAGGCGTTCAGCAAAGCCATCGGCGACAAAAAGGGCATCCGTCGCTACGGCCACGCCTACGTCCCGCTGGATGAAGCGCTGTCACGCGTGGTCATCGACTTCTCCGGTCGGCCTGGCCTGCAAATGCACGTCCCGTACACCCGCGCCACCGTCGGCGGCTTTGATGTGGACCTGTTCCAGGAGTTCTTCCAGGGCTTCGTCAACCACGCCAACGTCACGCTGCACATCGACAACCTGCGCGGCCACAACACCCACCACCAGATCGAAACCGTCTTCAAGGCGTTCGGCCGTGCGTTGCGCATGGCGGTAGAGCTTGACGACCGCATGGCTGGCCAGATGCCGTCGACCAAAGGCGTGCTGTAATGCAGACCGTTGCCGTTATCGACTATGGCATGGGCAATCTGCACTCAGTGGCCAAGGCGCTGGAGCACGTCGGCGCCGGTCGCGTGCTGATCACCAGCGATGCCGACGTGATACGTGAGGCTGATCGTGTCGTGTTCCCCGGTGTCGGTGCGATTCGCGACTGCATGGCGGAAATTCGTCGCCTGGGCTTCGATACCCTGGTGCGTGAAGTCAGTCAGGACCGTCCGTTTCTCGGAATCTGCGTGGGCATGCAGGCGCTGATGGAGCGCAGCGAAGAGAGCGGTGGCGTCGATTGCATCGGCGTATTGCCCGGTCAGGTGCGCTTCTTCGGCAAGGATCTTCACGAAGACGGCGAGCATCTGAAAGTCCCGCACATGGGCTGGAATGAAGTGGCGCAGGCCGTGGATCACCCGTTGTGGGCCAACATTCCGGACATGGCGCGGTTCTATTTCGTACACAGCTACTACATCGAATCGCCGAACCCGCAGCAGATCGTCGGTCGTGGCCACTACGGTCATGACTTCGCCGCCGCATTGGCCGACGGCTCGCGCTTCGCCGTGCAATTCCACCCCGAGAAGAGCCACACCCACGGCCTGCAGTTGCTGCAGAACTTCGCGGCGTGGGACGGCCGCAGGTTATGAGCAAGAAAACCAAGCCGCCGATCCTGACCCTCACTCCCGAGCAGGAGAGCGAGGCATGTCACACGATCAAGCGGTTCATGGAAGACCGTTTCGAGCTGGACCTGGGTTCGTTCGAAGCGGCTGAAATTCTGGAATTGTTCACCCGCGAGATCGCGCCGCATTACTACAACCGGGCGATCTTCGATGTTCAGACGCACCTCAAGGAGCGTTTCGAAAGCATCGAGAGCGATCTGTGGGCGTTGGAGAAGAGCAGCTAGAAGCGGCAAGTTTCAAGCTGCAAGAATTGTTAGATGCGCAGACTTGCAGCTTATAGCTCGCGGCTCGCAGCTCTTTTGACGAAGGAAAAAGAATGCTCATTATTCCCGCGATCGACCTCAAAGACGGCGCCTGTGTACGCCTGCGCCAGGGTCGGATGGAAGATTCCACGGTGTTCTCCGATGATCCGGTGAGCATGGCTGCCAAATGGGTCGAAGGCGGTTGCCGCCGTTTGCACCTGGTCGATCTGAATGGCGCGTTCGAGGGTCAGCCGGTCAATGGTGACGTCGTGACGGCGATTGCACGTCGTTACCCAAACCTGCCCATCCAGATCGGCGGCGGTATCCGCTCGCTGGAAACCATCGAGCACTACGTCAAAGCCGGCGTGAGTTACGTGATCATTGGCACCAAGGCGGTCAAGGACCCTGACTTCGTTGCCGAAGCCTGCCGCGCGTTCCCGGGCAAAGTGATTGTGGGTCTGGATGCCAAAGACGGCTTCGTCGCCACCGACGGCTGGGCTGAAGTCAGCACCGTGCAGGTGATCGATCTGGCCAAGCGCTTTGAAGCCGACGGCGTCTCCGCCATCGTTTATACCGACATCGCCAAAGACGGCATGATGCAGGGCTGCAACGTCCCGTTCACCGCCGCGCTGGCCGCCGCGACCCGCATTCCGGTAATCGCCTCGGGTGGCATTCACAACCTGGGCGACATCAAGGCGCTGCTCGACGCAAAAGCACCCGGCATCATCGGTGCAATCACCGGCCGTGCGATCTATGAAGGCACGCTGGATGTGGCTGAGGCCCAGGCGTTTTGTGATCAGTACTCGGTCTGACTTGTAGGAGCGCGCTTGCCCGCGATGGCGGTGTGTCAGGCGCTCTAAATAGAGGGTCTGCCGACGCAATCGCGGGCAAGCGCGCTCCTACAGGTGGACAATATTTCGGAGATTGACCCTCATGGCCCTCGCCAAACGCATCATCCCTTGCCTCGACGTCGACAACGGCCGCGTGGTCAAGGGCGTGAAGTTCGAGAACATCCGCGACGCCGGTGATCCGGTGGAAATCGCCCGTCGTTATGACGAGCAGGGCGCCGACGAAATTACCTTCCTCGACATCACGGCCAGCGTCGATGGCCGCGACACCACGCTGCACACCGTCGAGCGCATGGCCAGTCAGGTGTTCATCCCGCTGACCGTGGGTGGCGGCGTGCGCACGGTGCAGGACATCCGCAATTTGCTCAACGCCGGTGCGGACAAGGTATCGATCAACACCGCAGCGGTGTTCAACCCCGAGTTCGTCGGTGAAGCCGCTGCCCGCTTCGGCGCGCAGTGCATCGTCGTGGCCATCGATGCCAAGAAAGTCTCGCTGCCCGGCGAAACCCCACGCTGGGAAATCTTCACCCATGGCGGTCGCAAGCCGACCGGCCTGGACGCGGTGATGTGGGCCAAAAAGATGGAAGAGCTCGGTGCCGGCGAAATCTTGCTGACCAGCATGGACCAGGACGGCATGAAGAACGGCTTCGACCTGGGTGTCACCCGCGCGATCAGCGATGCCCTCGGCATCCCGGTGATCGCCTCGGGCGGCGTCGGCAATCTTGAGCATCTTGCTGCCGGCGTGCTGGAAGGCCACGCCAGCGCGGTGCTGGCGGCGAGTATTTTCCACTTCGGCGAATACACCGTGCCCGAGGCCAAAGCGTACATGGCGGCGCAAGGGATCGTGGTTCGCTAAGCCTCCGGCCGCTCCGCCACTGAATCTCCAGCGGCTGAGCCTTCGTGAGCAAGCTCACTCCCACAGGGGCGGTGTTCGCGTTGCGACGAGAGGATCCGGCGCGTCGCAGCAACCTGCGTTGAAAACGACCATGCCCGCCGCCGAACTGGACTTTGCAGAGCGTTAGCGGCACTCTCATGCCGTCGTCAGGATCGGGTGCCAGGGATATGTTCAAAGGTGTTTTTCTCGCACTGGTCAGCGTCGCGACATTGCTGTCAGGAGCCGTCCGGGCCGACGATACGTCGGCCTATTCAATGGTGCTGCTGACCGAAAACTTCCCCCCTTACAACATGGCCACCGACGGCAAGAATTTCGCCCAGGAAGCCAATATCAAGGGCATCGCCGTCGAGGTGGTGCGCGAGACTTTCAAGCGCGCCGGTATCGGCTACAGCATGACCCTGCGCTTCCCCTGGGACCGCATCTACAAACTGGCGATGGAAAATCCCGGCTACGGCGTGTTCGTGACCGCGCGATTGCCTGAGCGCGAAAAGCTCTTCAAGTGGGTCGGACCGATCGGCCCGGACGACTGGATTCTGCTGGCGCGCGCTGACAGCCCCATCCAGTTGAGCACGCTTGAGGCCGCGCGGTCTTACCGAATCGGCGCCTACAAGGGCGACGCCATTGCGGTGGAGCTTGCGCGTCAGGGCATGAAGCCGATCACGGTGCTCAGCGACAAGGACAACGCCAGGAAGCTGGTCGACGGTCAGCTCGATTTATGGGCCACCGGCGATCCGGCAGGGCGGTTCCTGGCGCGCCAGGAAGGCATCACGGGATTGAAAACCGTGCTGCGTTTTAACAGCGCCGAGCTGTTCCTGGCATTGAACAAAGACACCCCGGACGCAGTGGTCCAGCGGCTGCAGGGTGCGCTGGATAAACTGCGCAAAGAACGCGTGGTCGATTCGATTTTCGCCAAGTACCTCTAATTGCCTCTAGCACCTCTGCCGAATCGCCTTCGGCCTAGCGATAACGCCCGTTCTTGCCATGGCCGGCCATTGCCTCATTTCCGCGCTCAGTGACCATGTGGCGGATCTCGATCAACTCTATCCCTTGGGATTTAAGCGTGGGCAGCTCGCGCTCAAGCACATCCAGTGTTACCGGATAGGGATGGCCGATCATCACGGCCGAGCCTTGCTTATGCGCCAGTTTAATTGCCGTCTGAAGCTGGCCGCTAATGGCCTCTGCGGTGCGCTCGTCGTCGAGGAAGACATCGCGGGAGACACTGGCCAAACCGATTTTCTGAGCCTCGGCGGCGGCAACGGTTTTTGCGCTGGTGCGGCTGTCGACCAGGAACAGATGGCGGCGCTGCAATTCACCCACCAACCAGCTCATGGCCACCGGTTCAGCCGTCATGCGGCTGCCCATGTGGTTGTTGATGCCAGCGGCATAGGGGACTTTCAGCAGCGCGGCGTTCAGACGCGATTCGAGTTCAGGCAGCGGCAGTTCGGGATGCCAGGCGTACGGCCCGGTCGCCGGGTCCATGGGCATGTGCAGCATGACCGTCTTGCCAGCCTTGTGCGCCTGACGGGCAAACTCGGTGGCGTGGGGCGTGTCGGGCATGATCGCCAGCGTCACGGGGCCAGGAAGGGCCAGCGCGCGGCTGTCCCTTTCAGGATTTTGTCCGAGATCGTCGATGATCAAGCTGAGATAGGCGAGCTTCGGCGCTTTGCCGCCGGACGCCGCAGATTCGGCGGGCGCTGCGTGTGCAGCACCCGTTGTGACGGCAAGGGCCCAGATGAGCCCGGTCAACCAGACGCGCATCTCAATTGCCGCGCGTGACACTCAAACCCTTGAGCAAGCTCAGCGCCTGGTTCATCTGGTAGTCATCGTCCTGCGGACGCGCCTTGCCAGCCTTGGCCTTGGTGGTCGGCTTGTCCGCGCCGCCGTTGCCGTTGCCCAAGTGACCGAGCAGATCGGCCTCTTTGTAGTTGTCGCCGTCGGCTTCGGCGGTGAGCTTCGCGCGTTTGACTTCGATGTCCGGGTTGATGCCCTGGGCCTGGATCGAGCGGCCGTTCGGCGTGTAATACAGCGCCGTGGTGATCTTCAGCGCGCGGTCGTTGGCCAGCGGCAGAACGGTCTGCACCGAGCCTTTGCCGAACGTGTCAGTGCCCATCAGGATGCCGCGCTTCTGGTCTTGCAAGGCGCCTGCGACGATTTCCGACGCCGAGGCGCTGCCGCCGTTGATCAGCACAACGAGCGGCACGCCTTCGCTGGCGTCCGCCGGGTCTGCCGAGAAGCGCAGTTCGGAGTTGGCGATGCGGCCTTTGGTGTAAACGATCAGGCCCTTGGTCAGGAAGTGGTCAGCCACTTCAACCGCCGCCTGCAAGACACCGCCCGGGTTGTTGCGCAGGTCGAGGATCAAGCCGCTCATCTTCTTGCCGTTGTCTTTGCGCAGCTTGGCCAGTGCCTTGCCGACTTCCTCACCGGTCTTGACCTGGAACTGGGTGATGCGGATGTAGCCATAACCCGGCTCCAGCATCTGCGCTTTCACGCTCTTGACCTGGATGGTCGCGCGCGCCAGCGTCACGTCGAACGGTGTGCCGCCGTCACGCACCAGCGTAAGGGTGATCTTCTCGCCGAGCTTGCCGCGCATCTTGTCCACGGCTTCCTGCATCGTCTGGCCCTGGGTCGGCGTGCCGTTGATCTTCACGATCAAGTCACCTGCCTCGATACCGGCCTTGGATGCAGGGGTGTCATCGATGGGGGAGACGACTTTGACAAAGCCGTCTTCGACGCCCACTTCGATACCCAACCCGCCGAACTCGCCGCTGGTGCTTTCCTGCAGCTCCTGGAAATCTTCCGGGCCCAGATAAGCGGAGTGCGGGTCGAGGTTGCTGAGCATGCCTTTGATGGCATTTTCCAGCAGGGTCTTGTCATCAACAGGTTCGACGTACGCGGCTTTAATCCGGTCCATGACCTCGGCGAAGGTGCGCAGCTCGTCGAGCGGCAGCGGCGCCTTGATGTTCGCGGCATTGGCGGGCGCAGTGGCGGCGGGCGCAGGAGCAGGGGCGGCGCCGGCAGCCTGGGCCAGAGGAGCGCCGATAACAACGGCGATAGTCAGGGCCAGCGAGGTGAGGCGGGACGAAAACAGCATGTCTTACGAACTCCTGAGTGAGGTGTCGACTTATCCTTGAGTGCGACACCATTGGGCCGGATCACTAGGGCGACCCTGCTGACGAATAGCGAAATACAACGCCGGAGTGTCCTGACCACCACCACTGCTACCGACAGTGGAGATCGCTTCTCCGGCTTTTACGACGTCACCGGCCTCTTTCAACAGGCTCTGGTTGTGACCGTACAGACTCAAATAACCATTGCCGTGGTCGAGGATGACCAGAAGCCCGGCGCCGCGCAACCAGTCGGCGAAGACCACCCGACCACCGTGCACCGCGCGGACCTGGCTGCCTGCAGCAGCACTGATCATCACGCCATCCCACTTGGTGCGTTCGTCATCGCCACGGCTTTCGCCGAATCGCGCCAACAATCGACCATCGACCGGCCAAGGAAGTTTTCCCTTCGCTTGTTCAAAAGCACCGCCGTACGACTGACCGGCACTGGAAACCATCGCGCCAGGCGATTTGATCGGGCGACGCGGGGCTTCATCGTTGTCGTCCCTCGCATCGTCTTTGGCACGGTTTTTCGCCAACGCTTCCTGCTCGCGCTGCCGTTTCTCGGCCTCTTGCTGCGCCAACAGTGCTTTCTGGCGAGCCTCTTCGGCTTCGCGGGCCTGGCGGGCGAGGGTTTCTTCGATGGTCTTGAGGACCTTGGTCAGGTCGGCTTGATCCTGCTGCCGCGACTGCAGCTTCTGGTCGCGCACCTTGTAGTCCTGATTCAGCTTGGCGAGCGCGACCTGACGCTCTTGGCGGACGGTGTCGAGCTGGGCTTTCTGGTCATCCAGCGAACTCTTCTGCACCAGGAGCTGCGCCTGCTGCAGGTCGATGTTTTTCTCGACACCGGCCAGCTGGCGCAGGGTTTCATTGAAGCTGCGCAACTGCTCCAGGCGGGCCTTGCTCAGATAATCGTAATAGGTAAGGGTACGGGCGAATTTCTCGGGGTTCTGCTGGTTGAGCAGCAGTTTGAGGTATTCCTGGCGGCCGCTCTGGTAGGCAGCGCGGGCCTGAATGGCGATCAGTCGTTGTTGTTCAACGCGTGCGCTCTGGAGTTTTTTTTTCTCCTGGTCGAGCCGTTGCAGCTCGCTTTCACTCTTTTTTAGTTCCTTTTGCAGGGCCTCCACCTGCTTTTCCAGCTTGCCCATTTCCGTTTCAGTGGAGCGCAGGTCTTTCTGGACGCCGGATTTTTCTTCCTGCAACTGGCCCAGCGCTTTCTTCAGTTCGGTGATGTCCTGACGCGTAGCATCCAGCTGTTTCTGCGTTTGTGCACGATCATCGTCGGCGAAGGCCGGATTGAGCATACAAATCAAAGCGAGGGTGATCAGGGCGCGAAGCATGAGGTTGGGCGATACCAGGAGTGAAGACGGGCCTAGTATGCCCGGCGGTGGCTGCAAAAAAAACGCTCGGACGACGTGGCCGTCAGACATTTCATACAAAACCGGCCCGCCAGCGACTGGCGGACCGGTTCGAGGGGCTTACTTGGCGACCAGAATCGGCGTACCGGTCATTTCTGTCGGGATTTCCATCCCGAGCAACATCAGCATGGTCGGCGCCACGTCTGCCAGCACGCCGCCTTCGCGCACCTTCAGGTCACGCTTGCCTACATAAACGAACGGCACCGGCTCGGTGGTGTGAGCGGTGTGAGGCTGGTGGGTCTGCTCGTTGGTCATCTGTTCGACGTTGCCGTGGTCGGCCGTGATCAGCGCTTCGCCGCCGACTTTTTCCAGCGCTTGAGTGATCCGGCCAACGCACACGTCCAGGCACTCAACGGCTTTGACCGCTGCTTCCATGATCCCGCTGTGGCCCACCATGTCGCCGTTGGCGTAGTTGACGACGATCACGTCGTAACGCTGATGCTCGATGGCGTCGACGATTCTGTCGGTCACTTCCGGCGCGCTCATTTCCGGCTGCAGGTCGTAGGTCGCGACTTTCGGAGACGGGATCAGGATGCGTTCTTCGCCGGGGAACGGTTCTTCACGGCCGCCGGAGAAGAAGAACGTTACGTGAGCGTATTTCTCGGTTTCGGCGATGCGCAGCTGCGTTTTGCCGTTGTTCGAGAGGTATTCGCCGAGCACATTGTGCAGGCCGGCCTTTTCGAACGCCGCCGGTGCGTCGATGGTGGCTGCGTACTTGGTCAGCGTGACGAAGCCGGCCAGTTTGGCCTGACGACGACGGGCGAAGTCTGCGAAATCGTCTTCGACGAATACGCGGGTCAGTTCGCGGGCACGGTCGGAGCGGAAGTTCATGAACACGACTGCGTCGCCGTCTTCGACACTCACCGGTGCGCCGATGCTGGTGGCTTTGACGAATTCGTCGTTTTCCCCACGTGCATAAGCGGCGTCCAGCGCAGCTTTGGTGTTGTCGGCGTGGAATTCCGAAGTGCCGTCGACGATCAGGTTGTAGGCGGATTCGACACGGTCCCAGCGATTGTCGCGGTCCATGGCGAAGTAACGGCCGATGATCGTGGCAGTGCGACCCTTGCCCAGGCGCGCGTAGGCCGCTTCCATGGTCTGCAGGTATTGATGGGCGCTGCGCGGTGGCGTGTCGCGACCATCGAGGAAGGCGTGCAGGTAAATCTTGTCGGCACCACGTTTGACTGCCAGCTCGACCATCGCCACCAGGTGATCTTCATGGCTGTGCACGCCGCCGTCGGACAACAGGCCGAGGATGTGGACGGCCTTGCCAGCGCCAACGGCCAGATCGACTGCTTTGCAGATGTTGGGGTTTTCGAAGAACTCACCGTCGCGGATCGCTTTGGTCACGCGGGTGAAGTCCTGATACACCACGCGGCCGGCGCCCAGGTTCATGTGGCCGACTTCGGAGTTGCCCATCTGCCCGTCAGGCAGCCCGACATCCATGCCGGACCCGGAGATCAAGCCATTAGGCATGGTTTGGTACAAGCGATCGAAGACCGGCATCTTCGCTGCGTAGACCGCATTGCCGTGGTGGCTGTCGCTGTGACCGAAGCCGTCAAGGATGATCAGAACCAGAGGTTTAGGCGTGGTAGTCATGAATCCCACTCTTGGCTAATAGGTGAAGTAGAAAAAAGATCGACAGTTTAGGGACAAGTTCAAATCAGCAACAAGCTAAACGACGTCACTGCCGTACGGGCTTTGGCCGACCTTGGGTGCTGTGTATACTGGCCGACATTTTAACGCCCTGGAACCTGATGATGGTTGCTCACCTGATTGAATTTGCCACGAATCACTATTTGCTGACGGGTGCTTTCGTCATCCTGCTGGGCCTGCTGATCGCAACGGAGCTTAGCAAAGGTGGCCGCAGCCTGAGCACCGGCGAATTGACCGCTCTGGTCAACCGCGATGAAGCCATTGTCATCGACGTCCGCACCAAAAAAGACTTCACTGCCGGCCACATCGTCGGCGCCGTGAATTTCCCCCAGGACAAAATCCTGACCCGCACAGCGGAGCTGGAGAAATTCAAGCCTAAAACCCTGATCATCGTTGACGCCGCTGGCCAGCACGCCGGCCATACCGCCCGTGAACTGCTGAAGGTGGGCTTCAACGCCGCCAAGCTGTCCGGTGGTATTTCGTCGTGGCGCGGTGACAACCTGCCGCTGGTGAAGTGAAATGACCGACGTCGTCGTCTACTCCAGCGATTACTGCCCTTATTGCTCCCGCGCCAAGTCGCTGCTGGCGGGCAAGGGTGTCGGCTTCCAAGAGATCAAGGTCGACGGCAAGCCACAGATTCGTGCTGAAATGACCAAAAAATCCGGGCGTACCTCGGTTCCGCAGATCTGGATCGGCTCGGTCCATGTTGGCGGTTGCGATGACCTGTTCGCGCTGGAGCGCGCCGGCAAGCTGGATAAGCTGCTGAGCGCCTGAATTCGAACCGGGCTGTGGGAAACGATCGTTTTTTGCACAGCCCGGAAGCCTACAAGACCCCAATGTAAGGATCTGAGATGACTGATCAACCGAATAACGGCGCCATTTCCAACGAAGAAGAAGCACCGCAGTTTTCCCTGCAACGCATCTACGTCCGCGACCTGTCGTTCGAAGCGCCAAAAAGCCCGGCGATCTTCCGTCAGGAATGGACCCCGAGCGTCAGCCTGGACCTCAACACCCGCCAGAAGCAGCTGGAAAATGACTTCTACGAAGTCGTGCTGACCCTGTCGGTCGAAGTGAAGAACGGCGAAGAAATCGCCTTTATCGCTGAAGTCCAGCAAGCCGGTATTTTCCTGATCAAGGGCCTGGATGCCAGCTCGATGAGCCACACCCTGGGCGCGTTCTGCCCGAACATCCTTTTCCCGTACGCTCGCGAAACCATCGACAGCCTGGTTGTCCGTGGTTCGTTCCCTGCGCTGATGCTGGCCCCGGTGAACTTCGACGCCCTGTACGCGCAAGAACTGCAACGCATGCAGGAAAGTGGCGAAACGCCAACGCCTACCGTTCAGTAAGCGTTGTCGCTGCAATAAAAAAGCGCCTGTGATGGGCGCTTTTTTGTGGGCGGCGTATGACTTTCTGCAGCGTGGCTGCTACTTGAACCCCAGCTGCCGCCAGCCTTCATACACCGCCACCGCCACGGTATTCGACAGATTCAGACTGCGGCAGCCTTCGCGCATCGGCAGGCGCAGGCGTTGGTCGCTCGACAGCGGATCCAGCACCTCCGGCGGCAACCCTCGGCTTTCCGGGCCGAAGAGGAAGGCATCACCTTCCTCGAATTGCGCATCGTGGAAAACCCGCGAGCCCTTTGTGGTAAAAGCAAACAGCCGCGGGTGGCCGATGCTTTCAAGGCAGCTTGGCAGGTCGGCGTGACGATGCAGCGTGGCGTATTCGTGGTAATCAAGGCCGGCTCGACGCAGGCGCTTGTCATCCAGCTCGAAGCCCAGCGGCTCGATCAAATGCAGGCTGCAGCCGCTGTTGGCGCAGAGCCTGATGATGTTGCCGGTATTCGGCGGAATTTCTGGTTGAAAAAGGATCACGTGAAACATGCACGGCTCCGAACGAAAGGACGGGATGCATTCTACCCCTGAAGAAGACCCCAGACCGAAGCTGTGGCCCAAGTTTCTGGGCTCGGTGGCGATCGTTGGCGTGATGGTCGGTCTGATGATCGGCCGCGTGACAACCCCGGACCCCATTCAGCTGCAAACCATTGAAGTGCTGCCGGATGGCGTTGCCGTGTGGTTCAACCGCGAGCCGCAGCTCCACGGCGAACACATCGACGGCGCGGTCGCACTTCTATTCAACGCCCAGGGCCAGCCGCAAAAAGGCGAGCTGAAGCTCAACGGCAAAGACGTGCGCTGGAGGGTGCAACGAAGCGATAAGGGGTTGTTGCTGAACCTGCTGGCGGCCCGTCCTCTGCACGGCGACTGGCGCGGTGCAACCCAGGACGGGCGCTGGAGACTGGAGGTCAGTCTCCGGGAGGAATAAAAGAGGGGAATCCCCGGCCTGCCTGTACCAAGGTCCCCAAAACTGGTGATGTATAACCTATTGCAGCGTGCGTGCCAGTTTTGAGAATTATCCGTAGGAATATTTGTAATGTCCTGCAAACGGCGGATTTAGGGCCTTGTAGATCGCGCCATTTCCCTGCCTACCCCAAGCTGAGGTTCGAATCTGCTTTCGGAGTTGGATATTTAGTGAGCATTTTTGCACGTTATTCGCGCATCCGATGGTGGCGAGTGACCAAAGTGATGCACGTACCTCTGAAATCACTGACCTCCTGATTTGATTGGCGTGGTTCGCACCTAGCGCTTCACGCTGTGCTTCATCGAAAGAATATATTCCCTCGCTGGCGTTTCATCGAAACGTCACAATTTGTAAATACGATCGCGACGCCCGCTCAAAGATGCATCTGGCCTGATTGGAGGCTGCCCTGCGGGCAGATCTGGAGCGGGGCAGGTATCAAGCGGCGAATGTGCGGTTCGATTCGCACGCGGAAGACATTTTTCGAGCCGTTTTTAGAAAACAGACGGACTGCAGGGTGACAACTGCAATATTTCCGACTACCAAAGTAGAAATATCAGTGCTTTCAGTAGGTTAGAACTGCATTTCTCACCCGGTTTCGCATGCGGACCGTGACTTGCCGGTCAAGTTCCGGTTGTACGACAGCTCTAAACGTATCGATCTGACGAACGGCACTGAAATATGATTTGGGAATTACGGATTAGGGCCGATACACTCCGCAACGGACGGCTGAAACGGCTTGTGACATATAACTGCCTGGCATAAAGGCAGGTCTTAAAAGTCGTTTTGGGTTTAAAGGATTTACCTTACCTCGCAGCCAGTTGTAACGCGGTCTAGTCAATTAGTCTTGGGGCCATTGACTCACCGAGTCAGGTCCGGCGCTAATCGCGCATCCTCGGTTTTGAGCCTTAGGCTCGGGCCCGGGAACTACAAAAATTAGATTCATGAGGAGCGATACACAATGAAGAAGTCCACCCTGGCCTTGGCCGTATACGCAGGTGTCTTGGCTACTCAGGCTGGTGCAGCTGGTTTCCTGGATGACAGCAAAGCGACACTCAGTTCCCGTACTTTGTATTTCGAACAAGATCCGCGTCAGGCTGCGTCCAACGGTACGAAGGCGCAAGATCAGCGCCAGACCACCCAAGGCTTTCTGTTCAACTTTATCTCCGGCTACACCCCTGGCACCTTCGGCTTCGGTCTTGACGTGCAGGGCATGTACGGCATTAACCTGAGCGGCGGCATCGACAATCGTCAGGCAAACACGGTGAACACTGTTTCGCCTATGAGCTCCGACGGTACTCCTGACCACGATTGGGCTCGCGCCGGTGCCAACGCCAAGGTCAAGATCTCCAAGACCGAGCTTAAAGTCGGTAATGCCCTGCAGCCTAACCTGCCAATCCTGGTGTCGAACGACGGTCGTCTGCTGCCGCAGACCTTTGAAGGTGGCATCATTACCTCCAAGGAATTTGACGGTCTGACCCTGACCGCCGGTAAGCTGACTCAGGCTGCTGGCCGTGCTTCCACTAACTACGCTGACCTGTCGGTTCAAGGTGGCACCAAAGGCTCCAACAACTTCCAGTTCGCGGGTGGCGACTATAAAGTCACCAAAGACCTGACCGTTCAGTACTACTACGCCAACCTGGAAGATTATTACAAACAGCAGTTCCTCGGTCTGGTGCACGTCCTGCCAATCGCTGAAGACCAGTCCTTCAAGACTGACCTGCGTTACTTCCATAGCACCTCCGACGGCAAAAACGGCGACGCTAACAACACAGGCTACAAGCTGATCGGCAACGGTTATGCAGGTACCGGTAGCGACAACGGCGAAGTTGATAACGATCTCTGGACCGCAATGTTCACCTATACCCTGGGTGGCCATGCGCTGATGTTGGGTTACCAGTCTTCCAGCGACAGCGGCGCCATGCCGATCATCAACAGCGGTAACGTGACCAAGAACGGTAACGCGTTTGTTGCGAACAGAAACAGCTTCGAAGGGGAAGGTGGTAACTCCGTTTACCTGTTCACCGACAGCATGATCACCAACTTCACCCGCGCAGGTGAGCAGACCAAGTTCGGTCAGTACTCGTACGACTTCGCACGCCTGGGCGTTCCAGGTTTGAAGGCTGCGATCGCTTACCTGTACGGTGATCAGATCCGTCTGCAGACCGGTGGCCGCGGTTCCGAGTGGGAACGCGACATGCGCATCGACTACGTGTTCCAGGACAGCCTCCTGAAAGGCTTCGGCGTTACTGTTCGTCGTGCCAACCTGCGTTCGGATGACGATCTGTACTCGCTGCAACAGAACATCGACCAGACCCGTGTGGTCCTCAACTACACCTACGCCTTCAAATAAGCGTGATGTGTTGAACAGAGCCCCGCTTCGGCGGGGCTTTTTTATGCCTGAAACCCTGCCATTCAGCACGAATCGTTCCTTTTGTTTTCAGATGTCGGGATGCACAGTGATTGATAACTCATTATCCAAGGAGCACGACTAAATGGGCCTTAAACTCGGCGACATCGCACCCGACTTCGAACAGAACTCCAGCGAAGGACCGATCAGGTTTCACGAGTGGCTGGGCGGCAAATGGGCGGTATTGTTTTCGCACCCCGCTGACTTCACCCCCGTCTGCACCACCGAGCTGGGCTTCACCGCAAAACTGAAAGACGAATTCGACAAGCGCAACGTCAAGGCGATTGCCCTGTCCGTTGACTCGGCCGAATCCCACACCAAGTGGATCGGCGACATCAACACCACGCAGAACACCATCGTGAACTTCCCGATCCTGGCGGACGAGGATCGCAAGGTCTCCGAGCTGTACGACCTGATTCACCCCAATGCCAGCGAAACCCTGACGGTGCGTTCGCTGTTCGTGATCGACCCGAACAAGAAGATCCGCCTGACCATCACCTACCCGGCCAGCACCGGCCGCAACTTCCACGAGATCCTGCGGGTAATCGACTCGCTGCAGCTGACCGACAACTACAAAGTCGCGACGCCGGCTAACTGGAAGGATGGCGAAGACGTTGTGATCGTGCCGTCGATCAAGGACGAAGCAGAGATCAAAGAGCGCTTCCCCAAAGGCTATAAAGCCGTTACGCCTTACCTGCGTCTGACGCCACAGCCGAACCGCTGACACACACGTTTCAACCACGACATGAGGGCCGACTTGTCGGCCCTTTTTCATGAGTCCTGTGTTCGATCAACTGCGTTCAATTAAAGAAGCCGCGTGATGCTCTCACCTGTAGGAGCGCGCTTGCCCGCGATTGCGGTCTTCCTGTGACATGAGCATCGTCTGGAAAGATGCGTTCGCGGGCAAGCGCGCTCCTACAAGGTAAAGGCGTCTAATCACGACAATTCTTATATTCTTTTTGGTGCTAACCAAATG
This sequence comes from Pseudomonas sp. KU26590, assembly GCF_026153515.1. Taxonomy (NCBI): domain Bacteria; kingdom Pseudomonadati; phylum Pseudomonadota; class Gammaproteobacteria; order Pseudomonadales; family Pseudomonadaceae; genus Pseudomonas; species Pseudomonas sp. KU26590. The sequence goes on along the minus strand of NZ_CP110644.1, from coordinate 91,556 downwards.
AATAAATATGATTTTATAGAATAACCATCCCCTGTTATGGTCTTTCCGTCCTGGCGAGATCGCCGGCCATGAATCCCTTTCTGCCTTACTGGTCCGCCATCGGACGAGCAGGTGCCACCTCTTAGCTACACACCAAAGGAGCGTGCCATGGGCACCGTTATTTTGCGTCGAGGCCTGGTCGCTCTGTTTGCTGCGGCGGTTTCCTTCGGCGTCCTTGCTCAGGCGCAGGCAGACACCTTGCGCATCGGTTATCAGAAATACGGCACGCTGGTGCTACTCAAGGCCAAAGGTTCGCTCGAGAAAAAACTCGCCGATCAAGGCGTGCAGGTCCAGTGGACCGAGTTTCCCGGTGGGCCGCAGCTGCTTGAAGGCCTGAACGTGGGCTCGATCGACTTCGGCGTAACTGGCGAAACCCCGCCCGTGTTTGCCCAGGCTGCCGGCGCTGATCTGCTGTATGTCGCCGCCGAACCGCCAGCGCCCACCAGCGAAGCGATCCTGGTGCCCAAGGATTCGCCGATCACTTCGGTTAAAGACCTCAAAGGCAAGAAAGTCGTCCTCAACAAAGGCTCCAACGTGCACTACCTGTTGGTGCGCGCCTTGGAAGAAGCCGGCTTGAAGTACACCGATATCCAGACCGTTTTCCTGCCGCCCGCCGATGCCCGTGCAGCCTTCGAACGCGGGAGCGTCGATGCCTGGGTGATCTGGGATCCTTACCAGGCCGCCGCCGAGCAGCAACTTCAGGCCAAGACCCTGCGCGACGGCAAAGGCATTGTCGACAACAACCAGTTCTACCTGGCGACCAAACCCTATGCGCAGCAGCACCCCAAGGTGATCCAGACCCTGGTGGAAGAAGTGCGCGCTGTCGGCGAATGGTCCAGGGCCAACCCGGAAGAGGTCACCCAACAGGTCGCGCCGCTGCTCGGCCTGCCGGAAGACATCGCTCGCACGGCGGTGACACGTCAGGGCTACGGCGCCTCGTTCATCACGCCAGAGACCGTCGCGGCGCAGCAGAAAATCGCCGACACCTTCTACCAGCTCAAGCTGATCCCTAAACCGTTGCGCATCGCTGATGTGATCTGGACGCCATCCGCTGCTGTCGCGAAAGCGCAGTAAGCGCATAGGAAGGAGACAACTCCATGAGCGTGGAAAGAATTATCCACAGACTGGCGCCCTGGTTGCTACCGGTCCTGCTGTTGGCGATATGGCAACTGGCGGTCAGCGCGGGCTGGCTGTCGACGCGCATTCTGCCGGCGCCGAGCGCTGTGATCGAGGCTGGCGTCACGCTGGTACGCAGCGGCGAAATCTGGACCCACTTGGCGATCAGTGGCTGGCGTGCCGGGATCGGCTTTGCTATCGGCGGCGGGATCGGCCTGGCCCTCGGCTTTATCACCGGGCTGTCGAAATGGGGCGAACGCCTGCTCGACAGCTCTGTGCAGATGATCCGCAACGTGCCGCACCTGGCGCTGATTCCTTTGGTCATCCTGTGGTTCGGCATCGACGAGACCGCCAAGATATTTCTGGTCGCGCTGGGCACGCTGTTCCCGATTTACCTGAACACCTATCACGGCATTCGCAACATCGACCCGGCGCTGGTGGAAATGTCCCGCAGCTACGGCTTGAGCGGCTTCGGGCTTTTCCGGCACGTGATGCTGCCGGGCGCGATGCCTTCGATTCTGGTCGGCGTGCGATTTGCGCTGGGCTTCATGTGGCTGACCCTGATCGTTGCGGAAACCATCTCGGCGAGTTCCGGCATTGGTTATCTGGCGATGAACGCCCGGGAGTTTCTGCAGACCGACGTCGTGGTACTGGCGATCGTGCTCTACGCCGTCCTCGGCAAATTGGCAGACCTCGCGGCGCGCGGTCTGGAGCGGGTCTGCCTGCGGTGGCACCCGGCGTATCAAGTGGCTAAAGGTGGCGCGCAATGAGCAATCTCCAACAACCGGCAAACCTGTTGCGCGGGATTCCCTTGCAGGTCCGCAAGCTGAAAAAGACGTTCGGCTCGCGGGAAGTCTTGAAAGACATCGATCTGCACATCCCGGCCGGTCAGTTCGTCGCCGTCGTGGGCCGAAGCGGCTGCGGCAAGAGCACCTTGCTGCGCCTGCTGGCGGGCCTCGATCAACCGTCGAGCGGCCAACTGCTGGCCGGTAATGGCTCGTTGGCGGATGCGCGGGAAGACACGCGACTGATGTTCCAGGAAGCGCGTTTGCTGCCTTGGAAAAAGATCATCGACAACGTCGGTCTTGGCCTCAGCGGCGACTGGCGCGGTAAAGCGTTGGAAGCGCTGGAGGCCGTAGGTTTGGCCGAGCGCGCCAATGAATGGCCGGCGGCATTATCGGGTGGGCAAAAACAACGCGTGGCGCTGGCCCGCGCGCTGATTCACCAGCCGCGCTTGTTGCTGCTCGACGAGCCCCTTGGCGCGTTGGATGCCCTGACCCGAATCGAGATGCAGCAGCTGATCGAAAACCTGTGGAAGAAGCACGGTTTCACCGTATTGCTGGTGACGCACGATGTCAGCGAGGCGGTCGCCATTGCCGACCGGGCCTTGCTGATTGAAGAGGGCCGCATCGGTCTTGATCTGCAGATTGATCTGGAACGTCCGAGGGCGCGCGGCTCTTACCAACTGGCCGCGCTGGAAACCGAAGTGCTCAACCGCGTGTTGTCGCTGCCTGGCAACCCGCCCGAACCCGAACCCACTTCACCGCTGCCCACGCAACTGCGTTGGGCGAACTAACTCCAGAGGCAATCTTGCCCCCGGAACTGATCTCACAAAGGAAGCCTTACCATGACCATCAAAGCCATCAACGTACGTAACCAGTTCAAAGGCACCATCAAGGAAATCGTCACCGGCGACGTGCTGTCCGAGATCGACGTGCAGACCGCGTCGGGTGTCGTCACGTCCGTCATCACCACCCGCTCGGTGAAAGAGCTGGAACTGGTCGTCGGCAGCGAAGTGATCGCCTTCGTGAAATCCACCGAGGTGTCGATCGCCAAGTTGTGATCGATGCTGGTTCGCAAGCGACGTCCCTACGTTTCGGAGCGCGCTTGCCCGCGAATGTGGAGTGTCAGCGACTGGATATCAGGCTGACCCACCGCAATCGCGGGCAAGCGCGCTCCTACAGTGGATCTCGGCAGCCCGCGCAATCGTCGGTGCACACAAAAATTCGTAGGAGCCGGGTTGCTGGCGAAGGCGGTGGGTCTGAGACGAAGAGGTCGACTGACACACCACCTTCGCGGGCAAGCGCGCTCCTACAGTGGATCTCGGCAGCCCGCGCAATCGTCGGTGCACACAAAAATTCGTAGGAGCCGGGTTGCTGGCGAAGGCGGTGGGTCTGAGACGAAGAGGTCGACTGACACACCACCTTCGCGGGCAAGCGCGCTCCTACAGTGGATCTCGGCAACGCACGCAATCGTCGGCGCACACAAAATCCGTAGGAGCCGGGTTGCTGGCGAAGGCGGAGGGTCTGAAATGAAGATGTCGACGGACCCACCTCAATCGCGGGCAAGCGCGCTCCTACAGTGGATCTCGGCAACGCACGCAATCGTCGGCGCACACAAAATCCGTAGGAGCCGGCTTGCTGGCGAAGGCGGAGGGTCTGAAATGAAGATGTCGACTGACCCACCGCAATCGCGGGCAAGCGCGCTCCTACAATGGATCTCGGCAACGCACGCAATCGTCGGCGCACACAAAAATTCGTAGGAGCCGGCTTGCTGGCGAAGGCGGAGGGTCTGAAATGAAGATGTCGACTGACCCACCGCAATCGCGGGCACGCGCGCTCCTACAATGGATCTCGGCCACGCACGCAATCGTCGGCGCACACAAAATCCGTAGGAGCCGGCTTGCTGGCGAAGGCGGAGGGTCTGAAATGAAGATGTCGACTGACACACCACCTTCGCGGGCAAGCGCGCTCCTACAATGGATCTCGGCCACGCACGCAATCGTCGGCTCCTACTGATCCAGTTATCCACAGCCTCTGCGTTGTTTAACCAGCTTTCGATTTGCCGGGGCCTACAGGTTTTGTGGGCGCTTCAGCAAATACGGCGGCAGGTACAACCCCAGATACGCATCAAACACCCGCAGCCCTTCCTCGGCCATGCGCGGGGTAATCGCGTTGTGCAGTTGCACCGAGCGCGCATAGACCCGATCCGCAAGTTCCAGCGCCAGGGCAAACACCTCAACATCGTCGGGCAGCGTTGGCAGTTGGAAATGCCGGGCGAACAGCGCGTGCATGAGGTTGCCCAGTTCCACGTCGTGCTGACGATCCGCCTGAGTGACTTCGGTCAAACCGTGCTGGGCGAGGATCAACTGGCGCGCGGCAGCGTCGTCGCTGTAGATCGCGAGCATGCGCGACTCCACCAAATGGGACAGGTCACGCCACTGGTTCAACCGATCATGATCGATGGGCTGCTGCAGGCTTTCGCGAAACGCTTCGTGGACATCGGCCGTGAGCGCTTCGAGCAGCGCCGGAACGCTGGCGAAGAAGTGATACACCGAAGAGGGCGGGATCTCGGCTCGCTCGGCGACGCTGTAGATGGAAAGGCTCGCTACGCCGTCCGAGGCCAACAACGCACGTGCGGCATCGAGGATCGAGTCGATCCGCGCCTGACTGCGTGCACGAGGTTTGCGGGGTGGGGCGAGGCGGGTCATCAGTGCTCTCTCGGTCGGGGCCGCCGGCATTCTACAGTGGCAGCGGGGAGATTGCCTTCCCGGCTGAAGCCGGTCCCACAGAGTGTCCGCGCAGCTCATGAATGAAAAACGCCACCGATTCTCTCGAAAAGGTGGCGTTTTCTTAACTCATGCAGCCATCAAACCGTGTGCAGATACCAGTTGTACTCAAGGTCGGAGATGGAGTGCTCGAACTCCTCCAGCTCACTTTCCTTGCACGCAACGAAGATATCGATGTACTTCGGATCGATGTACTTGGCCATGACTTCGCTGTCGTCCAGCTCGCGCAGTGCATCACGCAGGTTGTTCGGCAGGCTCTGCTCGTTCTGCTCGTAGGAGTTGCCTTCAACGGGCGGACCGGGCTCGATCTGGTTGGTCAGGCCGTGGTGAATGCCTGCCAACACCGCTGCCATCAACAGATACGGGTTGGCATCCGCACCGGCAACCCGGTGCTCGATACGTACCGAATCGGCCGTCCCGGTAGGTACGCGCACGGCGACAGTCCGGTTATCCAGACCCCAGCACGGCGAGTTTGGAACGTAGAACTGAGCACCAAACCTGCGGTACGAATTGACGTTCGGGCAAAGGAACGCCATCTGCGCAGGTAGGGTCTCGAGCACACCGCCGATCGCATGGCGCAATGCGGCGTTCTGCTCGGGATCCTCGCTGGTGAAGATGTTTTTGCCATCGCGATCGAGGATCGAAATGTGCACGTGCAGACCGTTACCCGCCTGGCCTGGATAAGGCTTGGCCATGAAGGTGGTGTCCATCTCATGGTCGTAGGCGATGTTCTTGATCAGGCGCTTGAGCAGCACCGCGTAATCACAGGCTTTGAGCGCGTCGGCGGTGTGGTGCAGGTTGACTTCGAACTGCGCCGGGGCACTTTCCTTGACGATCGCGTCAGCAGGGATGCCTTGTTCTTTCGCGCCTTCCAGAATGTCCTGGAGGCAGTCGACGTACTCGTCCAGATCGTCGATCAGGTAAACCTGTGTCGAGTGCGGACGTTTGCCGGAAATCGGCGAACGCGGCGGCTGTGGACGGCCGTTCACGTTTTCCTGATCGATCAGGTAGAACTCAAGTTCGAATGCAGCGCAGATGGTCAGGCCCATCTCGTCGAACTTGCTGACAACCTGGCGCAGGACTTCGCGCGGATCTGCGAAGAAGGGCGTGCCTTCCAGCTCGTGCATGGTCATCAGGAGTTGTGCGGTAGGACGCTTCTGCCAGGGCTCATTGCAGAGAGTGTCGGGGATTGGATAGCAGATTCGGTCAGCGTCACCGATGTCCAGACCCAGACCGGTGCTTTCCACCGTCGAGCCGTTGATATCCAGTGCGAATAGGGAAGCTGGGAGGTTGATGCCTTTCTCGTAAACCTTATGAAGGCTGGTGCGTTCGATGCGCTTGCCGCGCACCACTCCATTCATATCTGCAATCAGAAGGTCAACGTATAGAACCTCAGGATGTTCCTTAAGGAACGCGTTCGCTTCGTTGAGCTGAACGGCACGCGGGGGTACCGACATGATGCAACACCTTTGTTGTTGAAAATATCAATCATCGAGCATTACGGGTTTCAGTCAATCCGAAAGGCCAGACGAAGTCAAGGGAGCCCTGTTTTGCCCTAAAAGGGCGCCAAAAAGCCATTTTCGCCGCACTTTAGGGCAAATGTTGTGCGCCGAACCTCATGCAAACTGCGGGTTTGAGCAGGGCGTGTTTTATTTTTTACGGGCGTGTTGTGGAAAAAAATGAACAACGCTAAGCTCGATTGCAACCCATAACAGCAATAATACCGGGGGTCTCATGCTTCGCCTTCCGCTGATCGGCCTTACCGCCTGCACTCAGCCATTCGGGCACCTGCTTTTCACATCACACGCTTTCAGTGTAGCGGCTCAGCCAGCACGCCGGGCACTGCGCATGCCTCAGCGCGGCACCTCGACACCTTACTCTCTATCCGCGCAGCGGTTCCAGCGGGCGCGTCTTTTGCTTCGGCTGACCTACCCGGCCCAGGCCGTCTGCGGCATCCACCGCCGCGCGTTTTGCACGAGCACGACTATCGTTGAGTCTTCCAGGCATTTGGCGATGCCTGCTGAAAACGAGCAGCATCGTAACGCCAGCGCTTCAAAGAACGCCTGACCGCCATGACGGCGACCAGGAATTAAAACCCTGAGGTATTTATGAGTACCAACCTCGACCAGCTCACCGATTGGTTGAAAGAACACAGGATTACCGAAGTCGAATGCATGATCGCCGACCTCACCGGTATCACACGGGGCAAGATTTCACCGACCAACAAGTTCATTGCCGAAAAGGGCATGCGCTTGCCGGAGAGCGTACTGCTCCAGACCGTGACGGGCGATTACGTCGAAGACGACATCTACTACGAATTGCTGGACCCTGCAGACATCGACATGTTCTGCCGTCCTGACCAGAGCGCGGTGTTTCTGGTGCCCTGGGCCATCGAGCCGACTGCGCAGGTGATTCACGACACCTACGACAAGCAAGGCAATCCCATCGAGCTGTCCCCGCGCAACGTCCTCAAGAAAGTCCTCAAGCTCTATGCCGATCAAGGCTGGCAGCCGATCGTGGCGCCGGAGATGGAGTTCTATCTGACCAAGCGCAGCGACGACCCCGACTACCCGCTGCAGCCGCCGGTGGGTCGCTCGGGTCGTCCGGAAACCGGCCGTCAATCGTTCTCCATCGAAGCCGCCAACGAATTCGACCCCCTGTTCGAAGACGTCTACGACTGGTGCGAACTGCAAAACCTCGACCTGGACACGTTGATTCACGAAGACGGCACCGCGCAGATGGAAATTAACTTCCGTCACGGCGACGCGCTGTCTCTGGCCGACCAGATTCTGGTGTTCAAGCGCACCATGCGCGAAGCCGCCCTCAAACACGATGTGGCCGCAACCTTCATGGCCAAGCCCATGACCGGCGAGCCCGGCAGCGCGATGCACCTGCACCAAAGCATCATCGACATCGAGACCGGCAAGAACATCTTCTCCAATGAAGACGGCACGATGAGTCAGCTGTTCTTGCAACACATCGGTGGCCTGCAGAAGCTGATCCCCGAGCTGTTGCCGCTGTTTGCGCCCAACGTCAACTCGTTCCGCCGCTTCCTGCCGGACACCTCTGCGCCGGTGAACGTGGAGTGGGGCGAAGAAAACCGCACCGTTGGCCTGCGTGTGCCGGATGCCGGCCCACAGAACCGTCGCGTGGAAAACCGCCTGCCCGGCGCCGATGCCAATCCGTATCTGGCCATCGCCGCGAGCTTGTTGTGCGGTTTCATCGGCATGGTCGAGGGACTCAATCCCAGCGCCCCCGTGGTCGGCCGTGGCTACGAGCGTCGCAACCTGCGCTTGCCGTTGACCATCGAAGACGCCCTGGAGCGCATGGAAAACAGCAAAACGGTCGAAAAGTACCTCGGCAAGAAATTCATCACCGGCTACGTCGCGGTCAAGCGCGCCGAGCACGAAAACTTCAAGCGTGTGATCAGCTCGTGGGAGCGGGAATTCCTGCTCTTCGCCGTCTGACGTCACGGGGCGTCGCCATATCCGAGCCAGATTCGAGTGGATCACCAGCGGATCCACGGCGCCCCACACGCGATACCTGAATGGAGTGATTCATGAGTTCCAGCAACCCGCAAACCCGAGAATGGCAAGCCCTCAGCAGTGATCATCACCTGGCGCCGTTCAGCGACTTCAAGCAACTGAAAGAGAAAGGCCCGCGGATCATCACCCACGCCAAGGGCGTTTACCTCTGGGACAGCGAAGGCAACAAGATTCTCGACGGCATGGCCGGGCTCTGGTGTGTCGCCATCGGGTACGGTCGCGAAGAGCTGGCCGACGCTGCCAGCAAACAGATGCGCGAGCTGCCTTACTACAACCTGTTTTTCCAGACCGCTCACCCGCCGGCATTGAAACTGGCCAAGGCCATTTCCGACATCGCCCCTGAGGGCATGAACCACGTGTTCTTCACCGGTTCAGGCTCCGAAGGCAACGACACGGTGTTGCGCCTGGTGCGTCACTACTGGGCGATCAAGGGCCAGCCGAGCAAGAAAGTCATCATCAGCCGCGTCAACGGTTACCACGGGTCAACCGTCGCCGGCGCGAGCCTGGGTGGCATGACCTACATGCACGAGCAGGGCGATTTGCCGATCCCGGGCATCGTGCATATTCCGCAGCCTTACTGGTTCGCTGACGGCGGCGACATGACGCCCGAGGAGTTCGGCGTCTGGGCAGCGGAACAGCTGGAGAAGAAGATTCTCGAACTGGGCGTGGACAATGTCGGCGCGTTCATCGCCGAGCCGATTCAGGGCGCCGGCGGCGTTATCGTTCCGCCCGACACCTACTGGCCGAAGATCAAAGAGATCCTCGCCAAGTACGACATCCTCTTTGTGGCCGATGAAGTGATCTGTGGTTTTGGCCGCACCGGGGAATGGTTCGGCAGCGATTACTACGACCTCAAGCCTGACCTGATGACCATTGCCAAGGGCCTGACCTCGGGCTACATCCCCATGGGTGGCGTCATCGTGCGCGACGAAGTGGTCAAGGTGTTGAACGAGGGCGGCGACTTCAACCACGGCTTCACCTACTCCGGTCACCCGGTAGCGGCAGCGGTGGGTCTGGAGAACATCCGCATTCTGAGTGAAGAAAAGATCGTCGAACGGGTGAAGTCTGAAACGGCACCCTATTTGCAAAAGCGTCTGCGCGAGCTGAGCGATCACCCGCTGGTGGGTGAAGTGCGGGGCGTCGGCATGCTGGGCGCGATCGAACTGGTGAAAGACAAGGCCACTCGGGAGCGTTATGTCGGCAAAGGCGCAGGCATGATCTGCCGCACTTTTTGCTTCAATAACGGCCTGATCATGCGGGCCGTTGGCGACACCATGATCATCTCGCCGCCACTGGTGATTACCTTCGCCGAGATCGACGAGCTGATTGAAAAGGCGCGCAAGTGCCTGGACCTGACGTTTGAGTCATTGCAGGGCTGAATTTTTACCGGGAAATTGCCAGACTGTCCGCCGTCTAGACGCCGCTTACATAAAAAACACTGGAGCCGTACGAATGAAGAAATTTGGCAAAACCCTCCTGGCCTTGTCCCTCATGGGCGCAGTGGCCGCCGCTGCACACGCCGATGACAAAGTCCTTCACGTCTATAACTGGTCCGATTACATCGCACCGAACACCATCGCCGACTTCGAAAAAGAGTCGGGCATCAAAGTGGTGTACGACGTGTTCGACAGCAACGAGACCCTGGAAGCCAAGCTGCTGGCCGGTAAATCGGGTTACGACATCGTCGTTCCGTCCAACAACTTCCTGGCCAAGCAGATCAAGGCCGGCGTCTATCAGGAACTGGACAAGTCCAAGCTGCCAAATTACAAAAACCTCGACCCTGCCTTGTTGAAGGCTGTGTCGATCAGCGACCCGGACAACAAGCACGCCTTCCCGTACATGTGGGGCTCGATCGGCATCGGCTTCAACGCTGAAAAGGTCAAAGCTGCGTTGGGCGCTGATGCACCTGTCAACTCGTGGGACCTGCTGTTCAAGCCAGAGAACGCTGCCAAGCTGAAAGGCTGCGGGATCAGCTTCCTCGACTCGCCAACGGAAATGCTGCCCGTGGCGCTGCATTACCTGGGCCTGCCGACCGACAGCCAGAAGAAGGAAGACCTGCAGAAGGCCGAGGATCTGTTCAAAAAGATCCGTCCTTCGATCACCTACTTCCACTCGTCCAAGTACATCTCGGACCTGGCCAACGGCAACATCTGCGTAGCCGTGGGTTATTCGGGTGACGTCTACCAGGCCAAGGCGCGCGCTGAAGAAGCGGGCGGCAAGGTCAAAGTCAGCTACAACATTCCGAAAGAAGGTGCAGGCAGCTTCTACGACATGGTCGCCATCCCGAAAGATGCCGAAAACGTCGAAGGCGCCTACAAGTTCATGAACTTCATCCTGCAACCGAAGGTGATGGCTGAAATCACCAACTCCGTTCACTTCCCGAACGGCAACAAGGCGGCAACCGAGTTCGTCGACAAGGACATCACCTCTGACCCGGGCGTTTACCCGCCAGCGGACGTTCTGGCCAAGTTGTACGCGATCGCCGACTTGCCAGCGGCGACTCAACGCCTTATGACCCGCAGCTGGACCAACATCAAATCGGGTAAATAAGCCTGACCGGGTGCGTCGTCCTTTACGGCGCACCCTGTAGGAGCGCGCTTGCCCGCGATTACGGTGTCTCGGCCGACATCAATGTCGTATGTGCCCAAGTCATCGCGGGCAAGCGCGCTCCTACAGTTCACGCTTCGAGATGGCATTCACAAAAAGTTTTTTTGCGAGAAGGGTTTATCGAAGGTAAGTTGCGCGCCGGATGTGTCACAGGCAGTCGTCACTGTCATCGGTACGGGCAACAGGCCCACCTACTAAAAAAGGACTGCACACGTGTCTATTTCTTTATTTTCAAAAGGCTTGCTACTCGGCGCCGGGCTTACCCTCGCTGCCGGTGCCTACGCGGATTCTACCGTTCGCATTTATAACTGGTCCGATTACATCGGCACCACAACGCTGGAGGACTTCACGTCCACCACCGGGATCAAAACCAAGTACGACGTTTTCGACTCCAACGAGACCCTGGAAGGCAAGCTGCTGGCCGGCCACACCGGGTATGACGTGGTTGTGCCGTCCAATCATTTCCTGGGCAAACAGATCAAGGCCGGGGCGTTTCAGAAGCTCGATAAATCGCAGCTGCCCAACTACTCCAACCTCGACCCTGAACTGCTCAAGCGCCTGGAAAAGAACGACCCGGGCAACCAGTACGCCGTGCCGTATCTGTGGGGCACCAACGGCATCGGCTACAACGTCGACAAGATCAAGGAAGTGCTGGGCGTCGACACCATCGACTCGTGGGCCATTCTGTTCGAGCCCGAGAACATCAAGAAGCTGCAAAAGTGCGGTGTTGCGTTTCTCGACTCGGCTGACGAGATGATCCCCGCAGTCCTGAATTACATGAAGCTGAGTCCGAACAGCACCGACGAGAAAGACTACAAAGCCGCCGAAGCCAAGCTGCTCAAAGTCCGCCCGTACGTGACCTATTTCAACTCGTCCAAATACATCACTGACCTGGCCAACGGCGACATCTGCATCGCGGCCGGTTTCTCCGGTGACGTCTTCCAGGCCAAAGCCCGTGCCGCAGAAGCCGGCAAGGGCGTCAAGATTGCCTACTCGATTCCGAAAGAGGGCGGCAACCTGTGGTTCGACATGCTCGCCATCCCGTCGGATGCGCCGGACGTGAAGGCCGCCCACGCGTTCATCAACTACATCCTCAAGCCCGACGTGATCGCCAAGGTCAGTGACCAGGTGGGTTACGCCAACCCGAACCCGGCTTCGGGTGCGCTGATGGATCAGGACATTCGCAACGACGAGGCGGTTTATCCTTCGAAGGAGATACAGGCGCGCCTGTACGTCAACTCTGAGCTGCCGCCGAAGATCCAGCGCGTCATGACGCGCAGCTGGACGAAGATCAAAACCGGTAAATAAAGACCTTGGCGCCCGGCCGCATTGGCCGGGCGCAAAAACAGTTGGGAGTTTCACCCATGGCAGTTGCCTCCGGCGCCTACAAGAAATCCCTTGAGGGTGGTCAGCAACCGAAACAGGTGCTGGTCAAAATCGATCGGGTCACGAAGAAGTTCGATGAGACGATTGCTGTGGACGACGTGTCTCTGCAGATCAACAAGGGTGAAATCTTCGCCCTGCTTGGCGGCTCCGGCTCGGGGAAATCGACCCTGCTGCGCATGCTCGCCGGCTTTGAACGCCCGACCGAAGGCCGCATTTACCTCGACGGCGTCGACATCACCGACATGCCGCCGTACGAACGTCCGATCAACATGATGTTCCAGTCCTACGCGCTGTTTCCGCACATGACCGTGGCGGACAACATCGCCTTTGGCCTCAAGCAGGACAAGTTGCCCAAGGCCGAAGTCGAGGCGCGCGTGGCCGAAATGCTCAAGCTGGTGCAGATGACCCAGTACGCCAAGCGCAAGCCCCATCAGTTGTCCGGCGGCCAGCGTCAGCGTGTGGCGCTGGCGCGTTCGCTCGCCAAGAAGCCGAAGCTGCTGCTGCTCGACGAACCCATGGGCGCACTGGATAAAAAACTGCGCTCGCAGATGCAGCTGGAACTGGTGGAAATCATCGAGCGCGTCGGCGTGACCTGCGTGATGGTGACCCATGACCAGGAAGAGGCCATGACCATGGCCGAGCGCATTGCGATCATGCACCTGGGCTGGATCGCGCAGATCGGCAGCCCGATCGATATCTACGAAACGCCCACCAGCCGCCTGGTCTGCGAATTCATCGGCAACGTCAACCTGTTCGACGGTGAAGTCATCGAAGACATGGAAGGCCACGCGCTGATCAGCAGCCCTGAGCTCGAGCGCAAAATCTATGTCGGCCACGGCGTCACCACGTCGGTGGAAGACAAGCGCATCACCTACGCGCTGCGTCCCGAGAAGTTGCTGGTGACCACCGAGCAGCCGTCGTTCGAGCACAACTGGTCCCGGGGCAAGGTTCATGACATCGCCTATCTGGGCGGTCACTCGGTGTTCTACGTGAAGCTGCCGTCGGGCAAGCTGGTGCAGTCGTTTGTCGCCAACGCCGAGCGTCAGGGCACCCGTCCGACCTGGGACGACGAAGTCTTCGTCTGGTGGGAAGATGACAGTGGCGTGGTATTGCGCTCATGAAAATCCGAAAAATAAAACGGGCTTTCAATCGAATAAAACCCACCGGGCGCCAGGCGGTTATTGGCGTGCCGTTCCTGTGGCTGTTTCTGTTTTTCGCGCTGCCGTTTCTGATCGTTATCAAGATCAGCTTCGCTGAAGCGGACGTGGCGATTCCGCCGTACACCGAGATCTTCACCTTCGTCGAGCAGAAGCTCGACATCGTCCTCAACTTCGCCAACTACGCGCTGCTGACCAGTGACGATCTGTACATCTCGGCGTATCTGGGCTCGTTGAAGATGGCGTTCATCAGCACCCTGCTGTGCCTGTTGATCGGTTATCCGATGGCGTATGGCATCTCCATCGCCCGCAAAGAAATGCAGACGGTGCTGTTGCTGTTGATCATGATGCCGACCTGGACCGCGATCCTGATCCGCGTTTACGCGTGGATGGGCATCCTCAGCAACAACGGCCTGCTCAACGCTTTCCTGATGTGGCTGGGCGTGATCAGCGAGCCGTTGCAGATCCTCAACACCAACCTGGCGGTGTACATCGGCGTGGTCTATTCGTATCTGCCGTTCATGATCCTGCCGTTGTACGCGAATCTGGTGAAGCACGATCAAAGCCTGCTTGAAGCCGCGTCGGACCTGGGTTCGAGCACTTTCAACAGCTTCTGGAAAATCACCGTGCCGCTGTCCAAGAACGGCATCATCGCCGGCTGCATGCTGGTGTTCATTCCGGTGGTGGGCGAGTTCGTCATCCCGGAACTGCTGGGCGGCCCCGAGACGCTGATGATCGGTAAGGTGCTCTGGCAGGAATTCTTCAACAACCGTGACTGGCCGGTAGCGTCGGCGCTGGCGGTGGTGATGCTGTTGATCCTCATCGTGCCGATCATTCTGTTCAACCGCAGTCAGGCCAAAGAGCTGGAGGGCAAGGCATGAGAGGCTTCCGATTCTCGAACCTGATGTTGGTATTGGGCCTGATCTTCATCTACGCGCCCATGGTCATTCTGGTGATCTACTCGTTCAACGCCTCCAAGCTGGTGACGGTCTGGGGTGGATGGTCGGTGAAGTGGTACGTTGGCCTGCTCGACAACACCCAACTGATGAGCGCGGTCATGCGCTCGCTGGAAATCGCCCTGTACACCTCCGTTGCGGCGGTGGCGCTGGGCACCATGGCGGCCTTCGTGCTGACGCGCATCACCCGCTTCAAGGGCAAGACGTTCTTCGGCGGTCTGGTCACCGCGCCACTGGTGATGCCTGAAGTGATCACCGGTCTGTCGCTGTTGCTGCTGTTCGTGGCGATGGCGCAGTTGCTCGGCTGGCCCGAGGAGCGCGGGGTCGTCACCATCTGGATCGCTCACACGACGTTCTGTGCGGCGTATGTGGCGGTGGTGGTGTCGGCGCGCCTGCGTGAGCTGGACATGTCCATCGAAGAGGCGGCAATGGACTTGGGTGCGCGCCCATGGAAGGTGTTCTTTTTGATCACCATCCCGATGATCGCGCCATCGCTGGCGGCGGGGGCGATGATGTCCTTCGCGCTGTCGCTGGATGACCTGGTGCTGGCGAGCTTCGTCTCCGGTCCGGGCTCGACGACCCTGCCGATGGAAGTGTTCTCGGCGGTGCGCCTGGGCGTGAAGCCGGAGATCAACGCGATTGCCAGCTTGATTCTGCTGGCCGTGTCGATCGCGACCTTCCTGGTCTGGTTCTTCAGCCGCCGCGCAGAAAACAACCGCAAACGCGCGATCCAGCAAGCCATCGAAGAAGCCGCGGCAGACGGCTGGAAACAGCCCGACATACGCCGTGCGAAGGTGGTCGAGTCGGTTTGATCCAGCGCTGCATCAGGTGGGATGTTCAGCTATTCCGATGGATGTACGCGATGCTGTTAGTGGGACCGGCTTTAGCCGGGAAGAGGCCGGTGAGTGCGCTGTAGATGCTGCGGTGTAACGCCTGACGCCTTCCCGGCTAAAGCCGGTCCTACAGTCGAGTTCACTCTCGCTGCATGATCTCACTGGACGGATGCATTCCTCTGTAGGAGCCGGCTTGCTGGCGAACGCGGTTGATCATTCACCGCTGCGGTGTCTGGTCCAATGCATTCGCCAGCAAGCCGGCTCCTACGGGGCTGATACCGGCCGTTGATCGTTCCCACGCTCTGCGTGGGAATGCATCTCCTGACGCTCCGCGTCACAGCGATTGACGCGGAGCGTCCCGGGCGGCATCCCCACGCGGAGCGTGGGGACGATCATCACTGCCACAGTCCTGCCGGGGGGTTATCGCCCCGGCACTAACCTCAACACTTCTTTGCTGTTCCCCGCCACATCCCCTTCACTGAACCGCTCCGGCACGTAGTCGCCTTTGATGTAGCGCTGCGCCTGGTCGGCGTAGTGCTTGTCGAACAGCACGCCGCTCTGGCCCACCGGGTTGATCCCCAGCGCGTGGGCCGGGTCGGCGAAGTCGATGAGGCGGCGCGTCGATGGCCCGTAAGTCACCGGCCACGGCGCGGGGCCCATCCCCGCTGACAGGTTGTTCGGCACCTCATGGGTACCGGGCGCCGCGAACGGCCCGACATTGAACAGCATGTCCAGCGGCGGCTGCTTGCCCAGCGGATGTTCGTGGGTGAGCGTGTGCGCCTTGCCCCACGTCCATTCATCAGGGTTCTGCCCGTACAGCGATTTCAAATGCGAGACCGCTGCATGCCAGGCGACCTTCACCGTGTTGTCGCGGCTCTCGGGCTCTCGAGAATGGCGATTGTTCCACCATGGCGAATTCGCGTCGGCCGCCAGTCGCGGCAGCGCCAGGTCAATGAGGCGGGTCGACAGCAGCGTGGTGAACAGCCCGTCGCTCAGCTCGTCATGGAAAACCTCATCGGTCAGGTTGAACAGGAACTGATTGAACAGCGTCGCCCCCACCGAATCCACGGAGTACTCACCGTTCCACGCCGCCATCCGCTCCAGCAGATCGTGCTCCTCCGGCTCGCTCACCACCCGGCGCAGTACCGGAATCAACGGCGTCAGAATCTGCGTGGCGTAATCCGTCCGGGTGCCGAGCTGCAGCGCCTTGCTGTTCTCCAGATTCCATTTCACCTTGGCATCGCTCAACTGACGATCCAGTTGGCGGCCGCGCTCGGGAAGATTGTAATAGCCCGGAATCTCCATTCCCGTAGGCGACACCGGCTGGAAGTTCGCCGAGACGATGTAACCCCGCGCCGGGTTTTCTTCCTGCGGGTTGGCGGTGAAAGGGTAGAAGCCGTTCTTGTCAGCCTGTTCGGAGCTGCCATCGAGAATAAACGTCGGATTCACCCCCGCAGGCCGCTTCGGCAGTTGCGCCGCAGCCCACCAGCCGATATCGCCCTTGGCGTTGGCGTAGACGATGTTCAGGCCCGGCGACTGGATCTTCTCGGCGGCGCTGCGCATCTTCTCGAGCGTGTCTGCGCGGTTGGCTTCATAGAAGCCCTGCAGGATCGGGTTGTCCGACTCAAGGAACGACCACCACATCGCAATCGGCGTACCGCTCGGCTGTTGCGCAGCAGGGGCGCCCAGCGCGTCATTGACGATCGGGCCGTGGGGAGACTGGCGCAGGGTGAGCGTGACGGGGGATTCGCCCTTGACCTCGATCTGCTCGGTACTAGACGTCATGTCCACCCAGGCGCCGTGGTACCAGACTTGATTGGGATTGTCGGGGTTGGTCTTCTCGGCGATCAGGTCCAGATCATCGTTCTGGAACATGGTCAGGCTCCATCCAAAGTCCAGGTTGTGGCCGAGCAGCGCGAAGGGGTTGAGCGCCTGAAAATGCCCGTACAGCTCAAAACCCGGGGCGGTGAGCTGCGCTTCGTACCAGACCGACGGCACCGAAAAACGAATGTGCGGATCACCCGCCAGCAGCGGTTTGCCACTCTGGGTGCGGCTGCCGGACACCGCCCATGCATTGCTGCCCTCGAACTGCGGCAGGCCGGCTTTCTCCAGCGCCTGCTGGCTGAGCAGTGCCAGGTCATTGAGGCCTTTCCAGTCGTTGCTCGTCAATGCAGGAGACTGGCCAAGGCCCCCTTGCGGCTGCCAGCCCATGTCGAAGATTTTCAGGTATTCCGGGCCCAGTTGATCCCGCACATAGGTCATCAATGGCTCAGTGCGAAACGCCGCCGCGAAGCTGTAAGCCAGATAACCGCCGACGCTGAGGGTGTCCTGCGCCGTGAACGGTCGCTCGTGAATGCCCAGCACGTCGAACTCGATCGGTTTGGGATGCGTGGCCTGATATTGATTGATGCCATCGAGATACGCTTGGAGCGCCTTCCACGCCGGCGTGTTTTTGTCCTGGCGTGCGACGTAGGCATCGGCGTGCTCGCGGATACGCAGGCTGCGGAACAGCTTGTCGGTGTTGACCAGCTTGGGGCCAAGGACTTCAGCCAGCTCGCCGCGTGCCAGCCTGCGCAGGATTTCCATCTGGAACAGGCGGTCCTGGGCGTGAACATAGCCCAGGGCGCGATACAGATCGTCCTGGTTGTCGGCACGAATGTGCGGCACGCCGCGTTCGTCGTAACGCACGTTGACCGTGGCCTGCAGCCCGGTGAGGGGCATCTCGCCATTGCGGACCGGCTGCTTGCTGTGGATGTACCAGGCGCCCGCGCCCCCGATGAGCACCAACACTGTGACGACGACGTAAAGGCTGCGTTTCATCCGGGGGCTCAAATGAGAATCGTGAAGGTTTTGCAGGCTACAGATTTGTCTCGCGACTGGGTAGACGGGCCGCCCATGGATTTAGGCCGCGTACCTTGCCACGCCGCAGCGGACAGATGACACTTCCGTGCGGCCGCTTCCTACACACCCTCATCTGGAATTCCGATGTCCGACACGTTCGACCCCGATCACCTGCGTGCTGAGCTGTTGCCGCTGAGCGCGTCGCAAGCGCCCTCTGCAGAGGCGCAGGCTTATCAGCGTTTCTACGGTTTGAACGCGCTCGGCCCGAATGGCGCGATCAGCAGTCGGATCGGGCGCGTTGAGGTGGGCGGTTACGACATCGTCACGCAGCTGTGGATGCCCGATCAGCCGGTCGGCACGCTGGTGCTGATGCACGGCTTTTACGATCACGTCGGGCTGTATCGGCACGTCATTGACTGGGCGCTGGGGCTTGGGCTAGCGGTGATTGCCTGCGACTTGCCGGGCCATGGGCTGTCCAGTGGAGCGCGGGCGAGCATTACCGACTTCGCGGAATATCAGGCGGTGCTGGATCGGCTTTTTGTCGAAGCCGACATTCTAAATCTGCCCAAGCCGTGGCACCTGTGCGGACAAAGCACCGGCGGCGCGATTGTCATCGACCACGCGCTTCATCACGGCGACGCCAGCCCGGCGCAGGGTCAGATCATCCTGCTGGCGCCGTTGGTGCGGCCGCGTGGCTGGGCCCTGTCGAAACTCAGCTATTACCTGCTGCGCGGCTTCGTCAAAGCCATTGACAGACGCTTTAGCGAAAACTCAAACGCCCCGACCTTTCTGCCTTTCCTGCTGGCGGATCCGTTGCAGCCGCGACGCCTGCCCACAGTCTGGGTGGGCGCGCTGGCGAAATGGATCGAGCGCATCGAACGCGCGCCGCGAAGCCGCCGCAGCCCGTTGATCGTGCAGGGCGAGTCGGACATGACCGTGGACTGGAAACATAATCTGCCGGTGCTCAAGGACAAGTTTGATGAGCCGCAGATCTTCATGCTGCACGAAGCGCGGCACCATCTGGTCAACGAGTCACCCGAGTTGCGCGCACGGTTTTTTGAGTTTCTGACGCAGCGGATGGGGTAGGGCGCCAAGGGCAGGCTTGCCGGCTGACAGAACGAATGTAGGACCGGCTTTAGCCGGGAAGGCTTGAGTCGTCACACCGCAAGATGGAGGGTGTTCAAACAGTCCCCTTCCCGGCTGAAGCCGGTCCTACTGACGTCATTTGACAGTCTGCCCAACCGCCAATCCCGCGCGAACTGCTGCCAGCGCCGCCTTGTAATAGGCCTTGCCTTCGTTGGACTCGGCGAAGGTGGCGAACTCGTCCAGCTCGCCATCCGACAGGTCGCGGTACACATAAAGCAGCGTGTTGTTCACGTCCTTGCCGATCTGCCCCATGAGCCGCTGACGCTGACTGTCGAGCATCGCCTGGGTCGTGCCACCGCCCATCAGTCCCGGAATCATCGAACTCAGGCTGTCGGCGGCGACGCCCGCAATCGCCATGCTGACCTCGGCGCCGGCTTCCTTGGCGGGGAGGGCGTTGGCCAGGTGGCCGATGATCAGCAGACGGTTGTCGTCCGCCTGAATGTGCGGCAGGCCTTGGACATTTTTGGCCAGTTGGTCCGGGCGTGTCGCAGTGAGTTCGGCATTGACGATCTTGCGGCCCAGGGCCGACTGAAAAAACTGCAGTGCAGGGTTCGGGTCCTGCAGCGTCTGGCGCAGCATTTGCTCCCCGCGCTGGTCCATCGCCTGCGGGGCAAAACGCTGATTGCTGTTGCTCACCAGAGCGTCGAACACGGCGGGCGGAAGGCTGTTGCGGTAACGCTGCTGAGCGGCTTTGAGGGCATCGACAAAATGAGCGCGTTGTTCCGGCCAGCCGGCGAGCTTGTACAGCTGATCGTGGCCGTCTGCCCAGGCGGGCAAAGTGCAGAACATCAACAGCAGGAAAAACAGACGGCGCATTAGAGACTCCTGTCGGCAGGCCGCCATTCTCGGTGGGGCAGCGGGGATTTGTCGAGTTAACACTTGCCAGACCCCGCTAAAAACCGTGGGTTCGATCAGTGAACGGGCAAAACCGCCGGGCGTATTCAAACCCGTGGAAATATTCCTCATTCGCCGGACTGCAGGCCCTGTCGGATTAATCGGCGTATGGATACTATGCGCGCCATGCGCATATCCCCTGATCACCCGCTGCTGTTGCGAATCGTCGACGACCTGGCCGAGCGTGGCTGGTCGCAGCAGAACATTTTCCTGCCCGACACCCTGACCCGCGAGCTGGCCCTTGAATGCCGCACGCGTGCCGTTCAGGGCGAGCTCGCGCCTGCTGCAGTCGGGCGCGGGCCGGCGCAGGAGGTTAGGGAGGGGATTCGCGGCGATCACATCCAGTGGCTGGAAGCGGGGCAGGCCGAGCCGTGCGATCGCTATCTGGACCTGATGGACAGCCTGCGCCAGGCGCTGAACCGAGGCCTGTTTCTGGGCCTCGAGGATTACGAAAGCCACTTCGCGCTCTATCCGCCGGGGGCCTTCTATCTCAAGCACGTGGACCGCTTTCGCGATGACGACAAACGCATGGTCTCAGCGGTCGTCTACCTTAACGACGGCTGGTTGCCGGAGCACGGCGGCCAACTGCGGATGTACCTCAAGGACGGCGTCGAGTATGACGTGCAACCCACTGGCGGCTGCCTGGTGGTGTTCCTCTCGGGCGACATGCCCCACGAAGTCATGCCCTCGACCCGCGAGCGCCTGTCGCTAACCGGATGGTTCAGGCGGCGTGGGAATGAACCGTTCGAGTTGTAACTGGCTTCCTCTCCGTCTGCATCGGCCCAACATGAAATCTTCTACATCAAACCACTCAACGAAATACTTGGCGGCTAACCGCAGCTAAGGTAAAGGTCGTTCCTGAGCGATTGTCTGTCGGGATGAAGAGGCTTCAATCCCCGATCCCGCAATCGCACATCGATAAAAACGGAGAGATCATGAAGACGTTATTCGCTAGAACTGCCCTGACCGGCCTGCTGTTGGGGGCGAGCTTCCTGGCCCAGGCCGCCGACATGCCGCGCACGGCTTCGCCCGCAGGCGCTGAGGTTTACATCATCTCGCCGAAGGATGGCGCGACCGTCAACGGCGCATTCAAGGTGCAATTCGGCCTCAAGGGCATGGGCGTTGCCCCGGCCGGCGTTGACGTGCCGGAGACCGGTCATCATCACCTGCTGATCGACGTCAAGGATCAGCCCGACATGAACGCGCCGCTGCCGAACACCGACAACATCCGTCACTTCGGCAAAGGCCAGACCGAAACCGAGCTGAATCTCACGCCGGGCCAGCACACCCTGCAACTGCTGGTGGGCGACAAGAACCACGTGCCACTGAACCCGCCGGTCGAATCGCAGAAAATCACCATCACGGTCAAATAACGCGTATCCGCAGATGCCATGGATGGTGTGGACTCCGCCGTCGCATGGCTGGCGTGAGATTCGTAGGGGCCGGCTTGCTGGCGAAGGCGTCAGTGTTTGGCGTATTTTCCGGAGCCGCTAGCGGGCCGGAAAGTCAGCCAGAACCGCTTCTTGCCCCGATTTGGTCACGCCAATGATCTGGTGAGCGCTACGCCGGTCACCTGACTCCATTCCTGGCGATCCCATGGGCATACCAGGGGCCGCCACTCCCACCAGATCAGCTCGTTGGCTTAGTTCGGCAATTTGCGCGACTGGAACATGGCCTTCAACAAACTTTCCATTTACAACCCCGGTGTGGCACGAGCCTAGATTACCGGGCACACCGAGCTTTTCCTTTACAGCGCTCATGTTGTCTTCGAGGTGGTCGACCACTGAGTAGCCGTTCTCCTTCAGATAAGCGATCCACTTGGTGCAGCAGCCACAATTAGGGTCTCTGTACACGTCTATTGATAGCGCGGCCTGCACCAATGAGGCGGCACTTAGCGCTGTAGCGGCTGCAATGACTTGGACGGTCTTTCTAAATGAGTTCATGGCTGATGCTACTCAAGGCGGAAAAGGGTAGAGGGGATCGCGCGCGTAGCCTTACCGAGGGTAGACCTGATGGGCAAATCGAATGTGTTACCAAATAAATGCCGGATAGCATCGAGTTGCTTCCAGGCGTGTGCATCAGCGTGCTCGCCTACCGAGCGCGGTGCCCGGTTGGTCTCTACTGCCCCAAAAAGGGCAGTAATGATCTAAGCGGGAATAGGAAAGATCAGGCTGAATGTTGTGACATCCCCAGGTTTGCTTTCAACCGCTACGCGTCCTTCGTGCAAGCTCATGATCGAGCGCACGATGGCAAGTCCTAACCCTGTCCCACCTTGCTGGCGGGAGCGGCTTGCATGAACCCTGTAGAAGCGATCAAACAGACGAGGAAGGTGTTCCGCTTCAATCCCTTCGCCTGTATTGCGTACAGCCAGCGAAACTTGCTCTTTCAGGGTTGAAAGGCTGAGCGTAACGGGAGTGCCGGCTGTCCCGTGTCTGATGGCATTCGAAAGTAGATTTGAAATGGCGCGCTGGATCATCAGACGATCACCGGAGACCTTTGCATCTCCCTGCACCACAACGGCTATCTTCTTTTCTTCCGCTGACATCGCAAAAAGCTCCGCGACCTTTTCTGCTTCTTCTCGCAGATCAATTGAACTGAAAGTCAGCGGCGCAGACGGTTGGCTGACGCTGGCTAAAAACAGCATCTGGGAGACCATGCGAGACAGGCGCTCAAGCTCTTCGGTACACGATTCGAGTACTTGCTTGTATTCCGCCGGAGGCCTCTCCCTGGACAGAGTCACTTGAGCCGTGCCCATCAGATTATTCATCGGCGAGCGCAGTTCATGTGCCAGATCGTCCGAGAACTGGGCGAGCTGCTGAACGTCGCCGTCCAATCGATGCAGCATGAAATTGACCGCATGGGCCAGGTCACTCAGCTCTTCAGGCAGACCGTGTACCTTCATCCTGTGCGAGAGGTCGCGGGCGGATACCCTCTCTGCAACCTTGCGCAATGCCCTGAGTGGTTTGAGTCCGCGATGAACCACCCACCATGCGCAGCCACCCACGAGAAGCAAAATGACAGGCAATGCGATCAGCGTGGACTTCACATAAGCGGTGAGTAAGGTGACATCACTTTTTCTATCGAGAGTGAGCATCACCAGAATCTGTTGATCATTTTTGAGGCGAATCAGCTTGTGCGCCATCAACAAGTCATGGCCATCGGAGGAATCCAGTCGCTGGAACTCCAGTGATCGGCTCCCTGTTTTGGGTATCGGTAACTCGACCGCGTCATCGCTTCCGAGGATCAGCAGCTGCTTTCGTGGAATGCTCGAGTCCATGATGGTGAGGGTCAAATTGTCGTGACCGACGATTTGATCACGCAGGTTATGCGGATGAAGCACGATGTCCGCTGCCGTTGCGGAGCTTTCGGCGAGACTGTGTTCAACCTGCGCTAACTTCTCTGTCAGTCCATCTTTTGCCTGGACATCCAACTGGCGCGAAATGGACGCGTAGGCGAACGTCGCCATGACCAATGCCAATACAGCACTCATCGCTGTGACAGTGATGCCGAGCTTTGTCGAGAGTCGCGAGGGTCTCATTCGCGAGCTTCCAACACGTAGCCAACCCCGCGAAGGGTATGAATCAGCTTCTGATCAAACGGATCGTCAATCTTGGCCCTTAGCCGCCTGATCGATACCTCGACGACATTGGTATCGCAGTCAAAATTCATGTCCCACACCAGGGAGATGATCTGAGTCCGCGACATCACCTCTCCGGTATGTCGCATGAGCAGGTGCAGCAGAGCGAATTCTTTAGTCGTCAGATCGATGCGCTGAGTGCCCCTGAATGCTCTATGTCTGCCTTGATCCAGCTCAAGGTCGCCGACGCGCAGCACTTCGGGTAGCCCGGCTTGTTCACTCCGGCGCATCAAGGTTCGAACCCGTGCGAGCAGTTCTGGAAACTCGAAAGGCTTGACCAGATAGTCGTCGGCTCCCATTTCCAGGCCACGGACTTTTTCATCGAGACGCCCGCGAGCGGTCACCATCATCACTCGGGTGTTACTTGTTTCTCGCAGCCGGGCCAGTACCTCCCAGCCCTCCATTTCTGGCAAGTTTACATCCAGTATCACAATATCGTATGCCTGGTGCTGAGCGAGACAAAGACCATCGAGCCCCGTAGTGGCGACATCAACTACATAGCCGCTTTCCGTGAGTCCCTGATGCATATACTCGGCAGTTTTCGGCTCGTCCTCTACAACAAGGATTCGCATGGCAGGATTTCCTGTTTGAATTAAATAGTCAGTTGCCAAATACGTCGCTGGTTCACTATTTTTCTATAGTTTTATTGACGAATTTTTCACAACCCTTTGGATGTAAGGCAAATTGTTATCCCTGTAGTTGCTACAGGGTCAAGCGTGACCAGCCGAAAGGCTCAGGTTATCGGGGTATGGCGACGTTATGTCGCATCTCCTACTCAGCGCTGACTTCAGTAATTCAACACTCACGAGGCTCCGTAAAAAAGTGCAAGGGTGTACATGTTGCAGCACGTTTCAGCTCAGGCTAAAACATAGTGGTTCGAGATTGTAGTTTCAAAAGGTTTTTCATTTTTGTAGATAACGTAATTGTAATTTTCCAGTAATCCCTCTGATAGCTCCTATTGCATAAAGTCCGCCCATCAAACCCCGGCTTTAAAGCTGGCGTTATACCTGTTTATTTTTAATTGGGTGGTTTATGCAACTGGAGAAGTGCGACTGTGCTCGGACATAGACGATTTTCCATGACCTCTTCCATGAGGCTGGGTGCATTTTGCGTGTTGTTGCTGCCTTTCGCTGCACCTGGTGTTGTCGCTGCTCAGAGCCTGAGCTTGCCCCAAGCCATTGAATCGGCATTTGCTGAAAACCCTGATCTTGCTGCCGCTCGAAGGGAAATAGGGATCGCCGAAGGTGACAGGCAGCAGGCTGGGCTCATGCCCAACCCGGTGGTTTCCTGGGAAGCTGAAGACACACGTCGTAGTACCAGCACCACGACCGTCATGCTGAGTCAGGCTCTGGAGCTCGGCGGCAAGAGAGGGGCGCGTATCGATGTCGCGAGCCGTGGCCAGGACGCTGCTCAAATCGAGCTGGAGCGTCGGGGCAACGAGTTACGTGCCGAAGTGGTTCAGGCGTTTTACGCAGCGGTTCGGGCTCAAACGGGGCTGGAGCTGGCGCAACAATCTCAGTCTCTGGCTGAGCGAGGTCTTGAGATCGCCGAGGGCCGTGTGCGTGCCGGTAAATCATCGCCGGTAGAGGCCACCCGTGCGCAAGTCCAGTTGTCCGAGACCAACCTGCTGGTTCGACGCGCACAAACGTTGAAAGCTAATAGCTATCGCGACCTCGCCCGTGCAACCGGCTCCGCATCGGCAACCTTCGATAGCCTGGAATACGCCGATCTGTCCCCGGGCAACGCGCCACTCGCTGCGAAAATGCTCACCGCAATCGATCGGTCTGCCGAGCTGCGCCTGGCCCAGGCTCAGATTGAACAGCGAGACGCATCATTGGGTTCGGAGCGTGCGCAGCGCATCCCGGATCTCACGGTCAGCATTGGTAGCCAATACACCCGCGAGGATCGGGAGCGTGTCAACGTGGTTGGTTTTTCGATGCCCCTTCCGCTTTTCAACAGGAATCAGGGAAACGTGCTTGCAGCTTCGCGTCGCGCTGACCAGGCCCGCGACCTGCGTAATGCGGTGGAGCTGAGACTGCGTACCACCACTCAGTCTGCCCTTGCCCAATGGGAAACGGCCACACGCGATGTTGAGTCTTTCAATCAGGTCATCTTGCCGTCCGCCAAAAGCACGGTCGATGCGGCGACCCGAGGCTTTGAGATGGGCAAGTTCGGCTTTCTGGAAGTCCTCGATGCTCAGCGCACGCTGATCGATGCCCGAAGCCAATATCTGGAGTCGTTAGCCATCGCCACTGACGCCAGGGTCACTGTCGAGCGCATCTACGGCGATCTCAGCCCATTCAGCACTCATCCTTAAAGCCATTTTTACGCACTTATTGGGCGCATCGCACTGTGTTCAAACACATGATCGCCGGGAGCATTCATGAACAAGAAACGGAGCATTACCATCGCGCTGGTGGTGATAGCCATCATCGGTTTGACCAGTCTGACGGTCACCCGTCAAGGACTCCCCGTTGCCGCAGAGTCCCAGCCTCCTGGCAAGGAACAAGGCAAAGAAAGCAACGAGGCGCACGCCGAAGGGGATGGACACAGTGACGAAGATTCTGACGAGGGCAAGGGTGAATCCCATGAAGAGGAAGGGCAGATTGAACTGACCCCGGAGCAAATAAACGCAGCCGGCATCGAGCTTGCTCTGGCGGGGCCGAGGTTGATGAGTACGTCGGTCACTTTTCCAGGGGAAATCAGATTCGACGAAGACCGCACGACCCATGTAGTCCCACGGGTGAGTGGCGTCGTTGATGAAGTCAGAGTCGAGCTGGGCCAATCAGTAAAGAAAGGTCAGGTACTCGCTGTGATCGCAAGCCAGCAAATCACGGACATGCGCAGCGAACTGAATGCTGCGCAGAGAAGAACCGAGCTGGCTCGCTTGACCATGCAGCGCGAAAAAAAGCTGTGGGAGGACAAGATTTCCGCCGAGCAGGATTACTTGCTCGCGCGCCAGTCGTTCCAGGAGGCAGATATCAGCCGGTCGAACGCTCGGCAAAAACTGAGCGCGATTGGTGCCAGCGTCAACGCAGCCGCCGGCAATCGCTATGAGTTGATCGCCCCATTTGACTCTGTGGTTGTGGAGAAGCATCTCGGCATTGGCGAAGTGGTGAACGAAGCCACGGCAGCCTTCACGCTTTCTGACTTGTCGCGTGTCTGGGCAACGTTTGGTGCGACGCCAAAGGATTTGCAGCGTGTGGTAGTCGGGCGAGCGGTGACGGTCAGCGCACCTGATCTTAACGCTCAGGTCGAAGGCCGGATCAGTTACGTAGGAAGCCTGCTTGGCGAGCAAACCAGGGCTGCCACTGTACGGGTGATCCTTAGTAACCCCGAGGGCGCATGGCGTCCCGGATTGTTCGTCTCCATTGATGTGACGGCGGATAAAGCCAATGCCTCGGTCAGCCTCCCCGAATCGGCCATTCAGACGGTGGAAGATAAGCCGTCAGTGTTCGTTCGCAATGCTGAAGGCTTCCAGCTGCGTGCCGTGGAGGTCGGTCGCCGAGATGGTGGCTTCGTGGAGATCGTCCAAGGCCTGGACGCCGGCGCCCAAGTGGCTTCTGCCGGCAGCTTCATCCTCAAGTCCGAGCTGGGTAAGAGCTCTGCCGAGCATGCCCATTGACCTGCGTCGCAAGAGTACAACGCCATGTTTGAACGGTTGATTCAATTCGCGATTGAGCAGCGCATTGTCGTGATGCTCGCTGTCTTGCTGATGGCGGGGCTCGGTATTGCCAGCTATCAGAAACTGCCTATTGATGCGGTACCTGACATCACCAACGTTCAGGTTCAAATCAATACCGCCGCTCCAGGCTTTTCACCTTTGGAGACGGAGCAGCGGGTTACCTTTTCTATCGAAACGAGTATGGCCGGGTTACCCGGGCTGAAGCAGACCCGCTCGCTGTCGCGTTCGGGTCTTTCCCAAGTGACGGTCATTTTCGAAGACGGCACCGATCTGTTCTTCGCCCGTCAGTTGGTGGGTGAGCGTCTCCAAACTGCCAAGGAGCAGTTACCTGAAGGTGTTGAGGCCGTCATGGGGCCGATTTCCACGGGCCTGGGCGAGATCTTTCTCTGGACTGTCGAAGCCGAAGACGGCGCCAGGAAGGAGGATGGAAGTGTCTATACACCCACCGATCTTCGAGTCATTCAGGATTGGATCATCAAGCCACAGCTGCGCAACGTTCCCGGCGTTGCCGAGATCAACACGATCGGCGGTTTCGCCAAGCAGTACCAGATCGCGCCTGATCCCAAAAAGCTTGCTGCTTATAAGCTGACGCTGAACGATCTCGTCGCCGCCCTCGAGCGTAACAACGCCAACGTCGGGGCTGGCTACATTGAGCGTGGTGGTGAACAGCTGTTGATTCGTGCACCTGGCCAGCTTGGCACGGTGAAGGACATCGCGAACATTGTTATCGCGAACGTACAGGGCACGCCGATCCGGGTCAGCAGCGTCGCTGATGTGGGTATCGGCCAGGAACTGCGTTCGGGAGCCGCTACCGAAAACGGGCGTGAGGTTGTTCTGGGCACGGTTTTCATGCTGATCGGAGAAAACAGCCGAACTGTCTCGCAGGCAGTTGCTGCAAAACTGGCTGATATCAACCGCTCGCTGCCTCAGGGTATCCACGCGGTGACGGTGTATGACCGTACCAATCTCGTCGAAAAGGCCATCGCCACCGTCAAGAAGAACCTGATTGAAGGCGCCATTCTTGTCATCGCAATTTTGTTCCTGTTCCTGGGTAACATCCGCGCTGCCTTGATCACCGCCATGGTGATCCCGCTCGCCATGTTGTTCACGTTTACCGGCATGTTTGCCAATAAGGTCAGCGCAAACCTGATGAGTCTGGGTGCGCTGGACTTTGGCATCATCGTGGACGGGGCTGTGGTGATCGTCGAAAACGCGATTCGAAGGCTTGCTCATGCGCAGAGCAAATATGGCCGGATGCTCACGCGCACCGAGCGTTTTCACGAAGTGTTTGCCGCTGCCAAGGAAGCTCGCCGACCGCTCATTTTCGGCCAGTTGATCATCATGGTCGTTTATCTGCCGATTTTTGCCCTCACCGGTGTGGAAGGCAAAATGTTCCATCCCATGGCGTTTACCGTGGTCATCGCATTGTTGGGCGCCATGATCCTTTCCGTCACCTTTGTACCTGCCGCGATCGCGATGTTCGTGACTGGCAAGGTGAAGGAAGAAGAAGGTTTCATCATGCGCACGGCTCGCGTGCGTTACGCGCCGGTTCTGGCGTGGGTGCTGCAGCATCGTGCGATCGCCTTCAGCACGGCCTTTGTGCTGATCGTGTTGTCCGGTTTCACCGCCAGCCGAATGGGCAGTGAGTTCGTACCCAGCCTGAGCGAGGGCGACTTTGCGCTGCAGGCCCTCCGGGTGCCGGGCACGAGCCTTACTCAGTCTGTGGAAATGCAGAAGCGGCTTGAAAAAGCCATCGTTGAAAAGGTGCCTGAAGTAGAACGTATGTTTGCTCGAACAGGTACCGCAGAGATTGCTGCCGACCCGATGCCGCCAAACATCTCTGATAGCTACGTCATGCTGAAACCGCAAAGCCAATGGCCCGATCCAGGAAAGTCTCGTGAGTCGCTCATTGCGGAGTTGCAGCAGGCGGCAGCCGGCGTACCAGGGAGTAACTACGAGTTCTCCCAGCCTATCCAACTGCGCTTCAACGAGCTTGTTTCAGGGGTACGAAGCGACGTTGCGGTAAAAGTCTTCGGCGACGACATGGGCGTGCTGAATCAAACGGCCAGTCAGATCGCGGCCACTCTGCAAAAAGTGCCGGGCGCGTCTGAGGTCAAGGTCGAGCAGACGACGGGCTTGCCTGTGTTGACCATCAACATCGATCGGGACAAAGCCGCACGTTACGGCCTGAACGTGGGCGACGTGCAGGACGCTATTGCTACAGGTGTGGGAGGTCGTCGGGCCGGCACTCTTTATGAGGGCGACCGCCGGTTTGACATGGTTGTGCGGCTGTCGGATGAGATGCGAACCGATGTCGCCGGGCTTTCCAGTTTGCTGATTCCGATTCCGGCTACCGCGGGCAGTAGCGATCAGCAAATCAACTTCATCCCGTTGTCGCAAGTGGCGACGCTGGATCTGATACTCGGGCCTAATCAGATCAGTCGCGAAAACGGTAAGCGCCTGGTGATCGTAAGCGCCAACGTTCGCGGACGTGACCTGGGTTCGTTCGTCCAGCAAGCAGGTGCAAGCATTGATAGCGCAGTAAAAATTCCACCCGGCTATTGGACTGATTGGGGCGGTCAGTTTGAACAGCTTCAGTCGGCTGCCAAACGTCTCCAGATTGTGGTGCCGGTGGCTTTGCTGATGGTTCTTGCACTGCTGTTCATGATGTTTAACAACCTCAAAGATGGGTTGCTGGTGTTCACGGGCATTCCCTTTGCCTTGACCGGGGGCGTGCTTGCGCTTTGGCTACGGGACATCCCGTTGTCGATCTCGGCAGGGGTTGGATTTATTGCCTTGTCCGGCGTGGCTGTACTGAACGGCCTGGTAATGATCGCCTTCATTCGCAACTTGCGTGAAGAAGGGCGCTCCCTGGGCGACGCGATCAATGAGGGGGCGCTCACTCGTTTGAGGCCGGTGTTGATGACTGCGTTGGTCGCGTCACTGGGGTTCATCCCCATGGCCTTGGCAACGGGGACAGGCGCTGAGGTTCAACGACCGTTGGCAACGGTCGTCATTGGAGGAATCCTTTCCTCCACGGCGCTGACGCTGCTAGTTCTGCCAGCGCTTTATCAATGGGCTCACAGAAAAGAAGAGGACTGACAGCCCGCTCAGTTCCCCACTTACAACGCTCGCGCCGGGAGACTGGCGCGAGCGTTTTCATGCGTGGTGTTCATGCCCTTCTGCGCTGTGCTCGTCATCATGGAAGCCATCATGTTCGAGCTGAATGGTGCAGTGGTGGATTTCGAAGCCCTGGCTGACAGAGGTGGTCACGTTGGCCAGGATTTCCTGCCCGTTCCGGGACGCCTGCGCTATCACCACATGCACGCTCATGACGTTCTTTCCGCTGGTGACTGACCACACATGGAGATCATGGATCGCCTTTACACCCTCGACCGCCAGAATGTTTTGCTCAACCTCTTTGAGCTCAATGCCGTTGGGCACACCCTCCAACAGTACGTTCATGCTTTCGCGTAGAAGCGTCCAGGTTCTTGGCAGCACCCAGAGTCCGATACCGGCTGCCACGAGTGAGTCCACCCAGGCCCACCCGGTGAACCAGATGACGACAGCCGCTACGATCACGCCGATCGAGCCGAGCATGTCACTCCAGACCTCCAGATAGGCCCCCTTTACATTCAGACTTTCTCCGCTGGCACTTCCCAGCATCCGCATGGAGATCAGATTGACGACGAGCCCCAGCGTGGCAATGACCAGCATGCCGACCGACTGGATGGGAGCTGGCGTTAGGAGTCTTTGGTAGGCCTCGTACAAGATGTAGATGGCGACGAAGAACAGCAGAATGGCATTGACTGAAGAGGCGAGGATTTCAAACCTCGCATAACCAAATGTTCGATTTCGGTCGGCGGGTCGCTTGGCAATCTGGAACGCTAACAGCGAGATACCTAAAGCAGCCGAGTCAGTGAACATGTGTGCGGCATCAGACAGGAGCGCGAGACTTCCTGTGATCCAGGCGCCTATGACCTCGGCGATCATGAAACCTGTCGTGAGAAGAAGCGCCATGAAAAGCATTTTTTCATGGCCTGCGCGCACTTGGCCGTGGCTGTGACCTGAGCTCATCGGGAGATCCTTGGGATTTATGGACAGGGAGAGGTAATGGTTGAACTGACTATGACATGCAGTCTGGCAGGGCCGTTCATCCATGGGCCGTCGAAAAACAAGCAAAAAAAAGCGCCCAATGGGCGCTTAAAGATTCACCTTAACCAAAGGAGCCCGGGAGCTTCCAAAGGTGAATAGGGTTGCCGGAGGGTATTAGCCTTCGGACTTCTTCACGTCGTCAGCGCGGGACTTTTCCTCGACGCGAACATATTCAGTGGCCGCCTTTTGATCGTCGAATCGTACTTCTTGTGCGATTCGCATTTTCTGAGCTGCATGATTTGAGCGCTCACTGCCGTCTTGGGCGAATAGAGAAGTGCTAGAGAGAGCGGCGACCGTCAGAACCAACGATTTGATGAGATTCATGGTTGTTACCGTATGGAGTGGAATGGCAGTACCTGATCAGCGTCTGGGCTCATCAGGAGTTGAGGCAATAGTAAGTCGCGGTGGCTAACAGGAACGTGAGGGAACAATTACAATTCTGTCAGGAAAGAGCAGCGCCGCTAAATCCCATGCCCGCGACAAGATTTCCAAATGGTAATGTTCGCGCAACGTTCCAGTAAGTGCTGATTGGTTAAGTTAGGTCATCACTTAAACGGAGACAAAAAATGCGCATTGCCAAATCATTGATTTTTGCCCTTGCAATCCTTTCGCCCGTCGCTTCTTACGCCTTTGCGAATGATGACTCGGTGGCGAATACCATCATCAAAGAGCATCAGGAAGTTGTCAGTCGGTATGCCGCTAAAGAAAACAAACCGGTGCCAGCTATTGTTGAGTATAAATATGGGATGAAGCTGGATATTGCGAAAGTCGTCCGGGTTTCCCCGGAGGCGAGGGTGTGTAAGGTGATGCCTAAGCTAATGACCTACGAAGACGCCAAGGGTGAGTTAAACACGTTGCAATACCAGGTCATGAGCGGTTGCCGAGGCAAAAATTGACACTGTTTGCTGATGCATCATTACCCTGTTTGAATTCAGCATCGGAGCGGCCTTCATGGCCGCTTTTTTTTCGCAAAAAAACCGTACTGTCGGGATAAATGCGCCTTTGTTGCGGCACAGAAAAAGGTGCCCGTCAGGGCACCTAAAGACGCTTTGGCTGGGGCTGCCCATTAGCCCTCAGAGGACGCTGATAGGGTATTCGACGATCAGCCTCACCTCGTCAAGGTCCGACTCAAATGCGGTAGCCCTTGTGGTTGCCTGGCGCAGGCGCAGTGACAGATCTTTCAAGGTGCCGGTCTGGACGACGTATTTTGCTTCGATATCCCGCTCCCAGCGTTTTTGATCTTTGAGCGGATTCCCGTCCGAGTCTCGTCGCATGTAGGTGCTGTTGGCATTGGAGTAGTCCGCATCTGTACCCTTGCCATAGCGGGTCATGAACGAGAGACCCGGCACTCCAAAGTTGCTCATGTCCAGGTTGTACGTCGCCATCCAGGACCTTTCTTTCGGCGAGTTGAAGTCGCTGTATTGAATGGAGTTGGCGACGTAGATCGAGTCTGACTGTCTCAGGTAGTCAAAGTCGTCATCGCCCTGATTGCGTTGGTGCGACAATGCGAAAGTGTGCGAGCCATATTTCAGGGCGACCTTCACGCTCCAGATATCGTTGTCGAACTTACCGAGGAGCTTCTTGCCTTCGTCGGTTGCGTTGTAGTAGTTGACGCTACCGGTCAAAGCCATTTGATCGGAAAGGGGAAGTATGTAGGAGGCAGCGGCGTACTTCTGGTCCCACGCATCTTTCAGGCGGCTTCCGTACAGGCCCAGGGTCAGCCGATCGGTTGCATCATAGTCACCACCGAAGTAACCAATCCATGGAGAGTTGACCGGACCCGCGTAGAACGTAGCGAAGCCGTCGCGGATTGAAGTTGACTGGGGCTGACTCATCGAATGAAGTCGACCGCCTTGAACGGTCAACCCGCTGATGCTTTTGTTCGTGGCTGTGACACCCCTAAAACTTTCGGGAAGGACACGCGAATCACCAAAGGATACGACCGGGGTCGACGGGAATACATCGCCGACGTTAACCACCGTGTCGAACGCCCGTGCCTTCACGGAGCCACCCAGCTTGGTGTATTCGTCCTCGGCCTCGCCGTCGTTATCGACAGGCAGAACGTCGAAAGAACTCCGAAATCCGTTTCGGCCTCCGCCGGTATCAAGCTTGATCCCCATCAACGCAAAAGCATCGACCCCCACGCCGAATGTACCTTGTGTAAAGCCGGATTCGAATTTGGCGATAAAGCCTTGCGCCGTTGCTTCGGAATAGCCGTTCCCGGTAGCAGTCGATTGCCCTTTACGGCTATCACGGTTCATATAAAAGGTGCGGCTTAGAACGTTGAACGTGCTGCCGTCGATAAACCCTTCTTTTTGCTCCTCTGCAAAACCGGCAACAGGCGTGACGCTCGCGAGCGTCGAGAAAACCGCGAGGGACATTTTTCTAAGGTGAGTCATGTGCGCTCCGTACGAATCGGCAGATTGCTTTTGGACGTGTCGACCTGGCTTATATTTGTAATCCGAGAGCTGCCAGTGGGCGCAATCTTGACGACTGGAAGATAACGACGGGATGATCTGAAAATTACAAATCTGCAATAAAGTGTCCGCGCACGCTCCCTGCTTGCCCGGCTTGCAACTCGATGCGTGAGGGTGAGCTGTTGGCAGGCAAAAAAAAGCCCTCGTTCCAGAGGGCTAATTGTTTATTTGGAACAGAGAAGTGCAGTTAAAGAACCTAAGATCTCCTTTCCACCACCCTGAAACCGCGTCTTAAAACAGAACGCGGCTGCGGATGGTGCCTTTGATGTGCTGCAGCTTTTCTTGCGCCAGATCGGAAGACTCGGCGTCGACGTCGATCACCACGTAACCGACTTTCTCGTTGGTCTGCAGGAACTGACCGGAGATGTTGATGCCGTTTTCGGCGAAGACCTTGTTGATCTCCATCAGCACGCCCGGGATGTTCTGGTGGATGTGCAGCAGGCGGTGCTTGCCAGGGTGAGCCGGCAGGGCCACTTCCGGGAAGTTGACGGAGGAGACCGACGTACCGTTATCGCTGTACTTGACCAGTTTCTCTGCCACTTCCAGACCGATGTTGGCCTGGGCTTCAGCGGTCGAGCCGCCGATGTGCGGGGTCAGGATCACGTTGTCCAGGCCGCGCAGCGGGCTCTCGAACACGTCGTCGTTGGAGCGTGGCTCGACCGGGAACACGTCGATGGCCGCGCCGATCAGGTGCTTGTCCTTGATCGCGTCAGCCAGGGCGTCGAGCTCGACCACCGTGCCGCGCGCCGCGTTGATCAGGATGGCGCCCTTCTTCATCGTGCGAATTTCTTTCTCGCCGATCATCCACTGGGTTTCGTTGGTTTCCGGAACGTGCAGGGTGACGATGTCTGACATACCCAGCAGCTCGTTCAGGCTGGACACCTGAGTGGCGTTGCCCAGCGGCAGCTTGGTCAGGGTGTCGTAGAAGTACACCTGCATGCCCAGGCCTTCAGCCAGGACCGACAGCTGAGTGCCGATCGAGCCGTAACCGACAATGCCGAGCTTCTTGCCACGAATCTCGAACGAGTTGGCCGCGCTCTTGATCCAGCCACCGCGATGGCAGGAAGCGTTCTTCTCCGGGATACCGCGCAGCAGCAGGATGGCCTCGGCCAGCACCAGCTCCGCCACCGAACGGGTGTTGGAGTAAGGGGCATTGAACACAGCGATGCCGCGCTCGCGGGCTGCGTTCAGGTCAACCTGGTTGGTACCGATGCAGAAGCAGCCGACCGCGACCAGTTTCTTGGCGCAATCGAACAGTTCTTCAGTCAGTTGGGTGCGGGAACGAATACCGATGAAATGAGCGTCGGCAATCTTTTCCTTCAGTTCGGCTTCCGGCAGCGACTTGGTGTGGTACTCAATGCTGGTGTAACCGGCGGCCTTGAGGACGTCGACCGCGGACTGGTGGACGCCTTCGAGAAGAAGGAACTTGATCTTGCTCTTGTCGAGGGAAGTCTTGCTCATCTGCGTAAACCTGTGTCCCGGAGAGAAATGGCAGTAAGTGAAGCGCGCGCAAATCGGCTGAAAGCTCGATTGGCGGGGGGCGTATGCTAGCATATGCACCCCGCGAAACACCCCATTCCTGGACGTGAGCCGTTCTCAGGATGACCATGAATTGTTCGAGAGTTCTGTTGATGACCCATCCTGCGCTGATAGATGAGCTGAAGACCCTGGTTGAGCCCGGCAAGGTCCTGACCGACGCCGATTCCCTCGAAACCTACGGCAAGGACTGGACCAAGCATTTCGCCCCTGCACCTACCGCCATCGTCTTTCCCAAGACCACCGAACAGGTGCAGGCCATCGTCCGCTGGGCCAATGAACGCAAGGTCGCGCTGGTCCCGTCAGGTGGCCGCACCGGCTTGTCCGCCGCCGCCGTTGCCGCCAATGGTGAGGTGGTCGTCAACTTCGATTACATGAATCAGGTGCTCGAACTCAACCTGACAGACCGCACTGCCATCTGCCAGCCAGGCGTGGTCACCAAGCAGCTGCAGAATCTCGCCGAAGAAAACGGCTTGTATTACCCGGTGGACTTCGCGTCGTCAGGCTCCAGCAATATCGGCGGCAACATCGGCACCAACGCCGGCGGGATCAAAGTGATTCGCTACGGCATGACCCGCAACTGGGTCGCTGGCCTCAAGGTGGTCACCGGCAAGGGTGACCTGCTCGAACTGAACAAAGACCTCATCAAAAACGCCACCGGCTACGACATGCGTCAGCTGTTCATTGGCGCCGAAGGCACGCTGGGGTTCGTGGTCGAGGCGACCATGCGTCTGGACCGCGCGCCGAAAAACCTCACCGCGATGGTCCTCGGTACCACCGATTTCAACGCCATCATGCCGGTGCTGCACGCGTTCCAGAGCAAGCTGGACCTGACCGCATTCGAGTTCTTCTCGGACAAGGCGCTGGCCAAGGTCATGGCCCGCGGTGACGTACCGTCCCCGTTCGACACCGAATGCCCGTTCTACGCACTGCTGGAATTCGAAGCGACCACCGAAGAAGTGGCTAACCACGCGCTGGAAACCTTTGAGCACTGTGTCGAGCAGGGCTGGGTGCTGGATGGCGTGATGAGCCAGAGCGACCAGCAGTTACAGAATCTGTGGAAACTGCGCGAATACATTTCTGAAACCATCTCCCACTTCACGCCGTACAAGAACGACATCTCGGTCACCGTTTCGAAAGTCCCGGCGTTTCTCGCTGAAGTGGACGCGATCGTTGGCCAGCATTACCCGGATTTCGAAATCGTCTGGTTCGGCCACATCGGCGACGGCAACCTGCACCTGAACATCCTCAAGCCGGAAAACCTGAGCAAGGACGAGTTCTTTGCCAAGTGCGCGACGGTGAACAAGTGGGTGTTCGAGATCGTGCAGAAGTACAACGGCTCGATCTCCGCGGAGCACGGCGTCGGTATGACCAAGCGTGACTACCTGCACTACAGCCGGTCGCCGGTGGAAATCGAATACATGAAGGCCGTCAAGGCGGTGTTCGACCCGAACGGCATCATGAACCCCGGCAAAATCTTCGCGGTGTAAAGCGGTTCCCCCTTACAACAAGCTTCTCAGGAGCGCTCATGAGCTATCAGCACAAGTACGTCGACGGCACCAAGGTTCACTTTCCGCTCGGTAAAGTCGTGTGCATCGGCCGCAATTACGCCGAGCACGCCAAGGAACTGGACAACCCGGTACCGACCGAGCCATTGCTGTTCATCAAACCGGGCAGCTGCGTGGTCGGGATCGAGGGTGGCTTCAGCATTCCTCAGGACCGGGGTTCGGTGCACTACGAAGCCGAGATCGTCGTGCTGATCGGCAAGCCGCTGAGCAAGAACCCGAGCCGCGAAGAAGTCCTCGACGCGATTTCCGGATTCGCCCCGGGCCTGGACCTGACGCTGCGCGACGTGCAGTCGAAGCTGAAAGAGAAAGGCCTGCCGTGGGAAATCGCCAAGTCGTTCGACGGCGCGGCGGTCATTGCGCCGTTCGTATCCGCCGACGCCTATCCCGACCTCACTGACATCGCCATCCGCCTGACCATCAACGGCGAAGTCCGCCAGGACGGCAACAGCAGCCACATGCTCAACCCGATCGTGCCGATGATCCAGCACATGGCCTCGCAGTTCTCGCTGCAGGCCGGTGACCTGATCATGACCGGCACGCCCGCAGGCGTAGGACCGTTCAACGTAGGCGATGAGATCGTGCTGGAGCTGACAGGCCAGAGCCGTTTCGAAAGCGACGTACGCTGATGGCATACCGCGAAAGCCGTCTGCGTTTCCGTTGGTGGTGGCTGCTCATTGCAGCGCTGGTGATTCTGTCCGGTCTGTCTTACGCCTGGCACTGGGACGATCGCGGCCTGTTGTGGCTGCGCGAGCGCAACGTCACGCCGGCCGAGCGCGCGGCGGGTATCTGGCTGCCGGATTACAAGGTCGACATCGACGCCAAGCCGCTGGCCGGCATGGAAAAGGACGAGGCCTCGGACCTGTCTTACGATCCGGCGACTAAAACCCTGTATTCGGTGATGGGCAAAAACCCCTTTCTTTCCGAGATCACGCTGACGGGCGACGTCATTCGCAAGATCCCGCTGGTAGGCTGGGCCAACCCCGAGGGCGTCGCCGTTCTGGGCAACGGTCTGATCGCCATCGTCGATGAGCGTCAGCACCTGATGACCATCGTCCACGTCACCCCTGAAACCAAAACCCTCAACATCGCCGACTTCCCCAAGTACGACCTGGGACCCTCGAAGGATCAGAACAAAGCCTTCGAAGGCATCGCCTGGGACCCGCGAGATCAGCAGTTCCTGTTTGGCGAAGAGCGCCCACCCGCGCTGTACAGCTGGAAGGCCGACGGCAGCAGCGAAGTGAAGGGCGAGAAGCGCAAGCTGATCAACGACAACCTGATCGTGCGCAACCTGTCGTCCCTGTATGCGGACCAGAAGACCGGGCATTTGCTGGTATTGTCTGCCGAATCCCACATGCTGCTGGAGCTGGACGGCAAGGGAAATCAGGTCAGCTTCATGACGCTGCTGCGCGGTTTCAATGGTCTGAGCGAGACCATCCCGCGCGCCGAAGGGGTGGCGATGGACGAGAACGGCACCATTTACATGGTCAGCGAGCCCAACCTGTTTTACGCCTTCAAGCGGCAATAATGGCTGGCCCGCTTCGGCCGGATCAGCTGCCTCCGCTCGCTTGAGCCCGAAAAAGCCGAAA
This sequence comes from Pseudomonas sp. KU26590, assembly GCF_026153515.1. Taxonomy (NCBI): domain Bacteria; kingdom Pseudomonadati; phylum Pseudomonadota; class Gammaproteobacteria; order Pseudomonadales; family Pseudomonadaceae; genus Pseudomonas; species Pseudomonas sp. KU26590. The sequence continues at coordinate 52,824 of NZ_CP110644.1, read as the reverse complement.
CGAGATGTCACATGGCTTTCAGTTTGGCTTCAGAATACGGTGCTATTAAAGCCGCCCCACTGAAGTCGAGCCCCCTGCATGCGTCGTGTGTCCCCGTTCCAGAGCGTCGTGCTCACGTTACTTGTCCTGCTGATACTGACCGCGTCGTTTTTCGTGGCGCGCGAATACCGGGTCATCGAGCGGCTCTGGTTCAACTGGTACGTGTTCTGGCAATCAAGCGATGCCCAGGCGCTGGGGCTTGACGCTTATGAAGTCGAGATTGAGGCGAGGGCCATCGACGGCTTGTCAGATAACGTTTCGGCGCTCAGCTTCGATCCGCAGCGCAAAACGCTGTTCACCGTGACCAACAAAGACCCCGAGCTGGTCGAGCTGAGTCTGGACGGGCGGATTCTCAGACGAATTCCCCTGACCGGGTTCGGGGATGCCGAAGCGGTCGAGTACATCAGCCCCGGGATCTACGTCATCAGCGACGAGCACAGTCAGCGGCTGATCAAGGTTCACGTGGATGACGACACGACTTTCCTCAATGCCGCCGATGCCGAGCAGCTGACCCTGGGCATCGACGCTGGCGGCAACAACGGCTTCGAAGGCCTGGCCTACGATAATCAGGGGCGCCGGCTGTTCATCGCGAAAGAGCGGCGGCCGGTGCAGATCATCGAAGTGCGCGGATTCCCTGACGCCGGAACTCATTCACCGAACATCCTTGAAGTGACGTCCAACAAACAGCGGGATGCGGGCCTGTTTGTGCGCGACCTTTCCAGCTTGCAGTTCGACGAGCGAAGCGGCCATCTGCTGGCGCTGTCGGATGAGTCGCGGCAGATTCTCGAGCTGGACACTGAAGGCCGGCCAGTCGCCAACGTGTCACTGACCAAGGGCAGCATGGGCCTGAGCCAAAGCGTGCCCCAGGCTGAAGGCATCGCCATGGGGGATGACGGCACGTTGTACGTCGTGAGCGAGCCGAACCTGTTTTATGTGTTCAAGAAGCGCTGAGGGCAAGGCATCCCCGCGAGGATTCGCCTTGCCCCGCAACCATCAGCGCTTGAGGGTTTTCACGCCTTCTTGAGTGCCCAGCAGCAGCAGATCCGCCGGGCGCGCGGCGAACAGGCCGTTGGTGACGACGCCGACGATGTTATTGATCTGCGCTTCCAATTCCACCGGGTTGGTGATGTTCATGTTGTGCACATCGAGGAGGATGTTGCCGTTGTCCGTCAGCACGCCCTCGCGGTAAACCGGGTCGCCGCCCAGCTTCACCAGTTCGCGGGCCACGTGGCTGCGGGCCATCGGGATCACTTCGACCGGCAGGGGAAACGCGCCCAGCACCGGTACCAGCTTGCTGGCGTCAGCGATGCAGATGAAGGTTTTGGCCACGGCGGCCACGATCTTCTCGCGGGTCAGGGCTGCGCCGCCGCCTTTGATCAGGTTCAGGTGCTCGTCGCTTTCGTCGGCGCCGTCGACGTAAAACTCCAGATCGCTGACCGTGTTCAGCTCATACACCGGAATGCCGTGGCCCTTGAGGCGTGCGGCCGTTGCGTCGGAGCTCGCGACTGCGCCGTCGAACGCGCCTTTGTGCAGGGCCAGCGCGTCGATGAAGCAATTGGCGGTAGAGCCGGTGCCCACGCCCACGACGCTTTTGTCGTCGAGTTTCGGAAGGATGAAATCGACGGCGGCCTGGGCAACGGCCTGTTTGAGTTGATCCTGGGTCATGCGAGGTGGGCTCCGGTTAAGAATGACGAACTGTAGGAGCGCGCTTGCCCGCGAAGGCGGTATGTCAGCGACGAATCGGTGACAGTGGGAATGCCATCGCGGGCTAGCGCGCTCTTACAGGGAATAGCATAGGTCCGAGGGCCGGCAGTATAGCGACATGCCGTCGTCAAAGCCTGAGTCTTGATGTGGTCGTGCGCCGGGGCGAGGGGTAGACTTCCGGGTCTTGCCCCTTCGCCAGCGATTCTTCCCCGATGATCGAGCACTACGTCAAAAAGATCCTCAACTCCCGCGTCTACGACGTCGCCGTGGAAACCCCGCTGCACGCCGCGCGCCAGCTGTCGGCGCGCCTGGGCAATAACGTCCTGCTCAAACGCGAAGACTTGCAGCCGGTGTACTCCTTCAAGATTCGTGGCGCCTACAACAAGCTGGCGCAGCTGAGCCCGGAAGAACTGGCGCGGGGCGTGGTGACGGCGTCGGCGGGTAATCATGCCCAGGGCCTGGCGCTGGCGGCGAAGACGCTGAATGTAGCAGCGACCATCGTGATGCCGAAGACCACCCCGGAGATCAAGGTCGAAGGCGTGCGCTCCCGGGGCGGAAAGGTCGTACTGCATGGCGACTCGTTTCCCGAAGCCTTGGCGTATTCGCTGAAGCTGGTGGAGGAACACGGCTACGTGTACGTCCACCCCTACGACGACCCTGACACCATTGCCGGGCAAGGCACGGTGGCGATGGAAATCCTGCGTCAGCATCAGGGCCCACTGGACGCGATCTTCGTCCCGGTCGGTGGTGGTGGGCTGATTGCCGGCATCGCGGCGTACGTGAAATACCTGCGCCCGGAGATCAAGGTGATAGGCGTCGAGCCGGATGACTCCAACTGCCTGCAACAGGCGATGGCCTATGGCGAGCGCGTGATCCTTCAACAGGTCGGGCTGTTTGCCGATGGCGTGGCCGTGGCGCAGATCGGTCAGTACACCTTCGAGATCTGCAAGGATTACGTCGACGAGGTGATCACCGTCAGCACCGATGAAATCTGCGCGGCGATCAAGGACATCTACGACGATACCCGCTCGATCACTGAGCCCTCCGGCGCCCTGGGCGTCGCCGGGATCAAGAAGTACACCGAGCAGTACGAAGTCACCGGGCAGACGTTTGTGGCCATCGACTCCGGCGCCAACGTGAATTTCGACCGTCTGCGCCATGTCGCCGAACGCGCCGAACTGGGCGAAGGCCGCGAAGCAATCATTGCCGTGACCATTCCGGAACAGGCGGGCAGCTTCAAGGCGTTCTGCGAAGCGATTGGTAAACGGCAGATCACCGAATTCAACTACCGCTACCACACCGACCGCGAGGCGCACATCTTCGTCGGCGTGCAGACCCACCCCGACACCGACCCTCGCAAAGCCCTGATCGCGAGCCTGACGGAGCAGGGCTTCCCGGTGCTGGACCTCACCGATAACGAGCTGGCCAAACTGCACCTGCGGCACATGGTCGGCGGGCATTCGGAGCGGGTGAGCGACGAAGTGGTGCTGCGTTTCGAATTCCCCGAGCGGCCAGGCGCGCTGTTCAACTTCCTGAACAAGCTGGGCGGGAAGTGGAATATCTCGATGTTCCACTACCGCAACCATGGTGCGGCGGATGGTCGGGTGGTGGCCGGGCTGGTCGTGCCGGAAGACGAGCGACATCTGGTGCCCCAGGCGCTGGCGGAGATTGGTTATCCGTACTGGGATGAGACCAAGAACCCGGCGTACAAGCTGTTTTTGGGGTGATGCCATTGAGCGCCTGCCAGCGCCCCGTGCCATCTGACTGACGCCGGCTGACTGTAGGAGCCGGCTCACTGCGAACGCGATTGATCATCCGCCGCATACATTGATTGACCGACGGATTCGCCAGCAAGCCGGCTCCTACAAGGTAGGTTGAGCCCTAAAGCTGCATCAAGTCGTTGACATGCAACCGGCTGCTACGCTTCAAACACCGCCAGACGAAGGAACACGAACGCAATGGAACACTTTGCTGCACTGAAAATTTTGCATGTCGTCAGCACGGTGCTGCTGTTCATCTGCGCGCTGGGGCTGATCGTATGGATTGTCCGTGGACGTCGGGCCGGCGATGCGACGGTGCAGAACCGCGCCATGCAGCGGCCGTGGGCATTTGTCTGGTTGCTGATGGGTGTGTGTTTGCTGACCCTGCCGATCAGCGGCTGGTGGCTGGTGCACTACGCCGGCTGGCCGCTGGGGCAGACCTGGCTGCTGGCGGCGAGCGTGCTGTATCTCTTCGGCGCCTTGAGCTGGGCCTGGCTGGCGGTGCGGGTCAATCGCCTGCGCCGGCCGGTCATTGTCGGCAACTCCCGCTTCACACTGGCACTGGCCGTGTTCAGCGTCGTCTGTTTCGTGGCGATTGCCGGGCTGATGGGTGCCAAACCGATATAAATCCCGTTCCGCCATGACAGCGGGCTAGCCTGCTCGATTGTTCGCGGGCAAGCCTCCTACAGTGGCCGCGGAGACTCGTAGGAGCGAGCTTGCTCGCGAAGGCTTTCAATCGCGCAGTGAAATCACCGGCCAGCCACGACGGGTGGCTTCGGCGCGCAGCTTTTCATCAGCATCGACCGCTACCGGATTAGCCACCTGCTCCAGCAGTGGCAAATCGTTCATCGAATCGCTGTAGAACCAGCTGTCGTCCAGGTTGAAGCCGTTCTCTTCGATCCAGCGATTCAGGCGGGTCACCTTGCCCTCGCGAAAGCACGGCACGTCAGTGGTGCGCCCGGTGTAGCGGCCATCGACCATTTCGCACTCGGTCGCCAGCAACGTGTCGATGCCCAGCCGGGCCACGATCGGCGCGGTCACGAAACGGTTGGTCGCCGTGATCACCACCAGTTTGTCGCCAGCTTCGCGGTGTTTGGCAATGAGGGCCATGGCTTTCGGCAGGATCAATGGCTCGATGCAGTCGCGCATGAATTCCCGGTGCCATTCGTCGAGCTGCGCCATGTCGGTGCGGCCCAGAATCTCCAGGCTGAAATTCAGGTAGTCGGTCAGATTCAGCGTGCCGGCCAGATAGTCCTGATAGAAAGCATCGTTGCGGGCCTTGTAGGCAGCGCCGTCCAGGATGCCGCGTTCGCACAGGTAATCGCCCCAGGCGTGGTCGCTGTCGCCGCCGATAAGGGTGTTGTCGAGGTCGAACAGGGCCAGGCGCATGGGCTTTACTCGCTGAAATATCAGAAAAAAGAGCACAAGAATACGAGGTTTGCCCGAGAGATCGCATCTATTAATGCAGTTGTCACGATAAGCTGTCGCAGCCTCGTTGCTGCTTGAACGATCTTTGTGGAACAATGCGGCGACATGCGTTTGCGAGGTTGTGGCCGTGATCGACCCCGATGGTTTTCGCCCTAATGTCGGGATAATTCTGACAAATGATGCTGGCCAGGTCTTATGGGCTCGGCGCATCAATCAAGATGCCTGGCAGTTTCCGCAGGGGGGTATCAACCCTCAGGAGACCCCGGAAGACGCGCTTTACCGTGAATTGAATGAAGAAGTCGGGCTGGAACGGCATGATGTTGAAATTCTTGCCTGCACCCGGGGTTGGTTGCGCTATCGTCTGCCGCAACGATTGGTCCGTACCCACAGCCAGCCGCTGTGCATCGGCCAGAAGCAAAAATGGTTTCTCCTGCGCCTGATCTCCAACGAGCAGCGGGTGCGGATGGATTTGACCGGCAAACCGGAGTTCGATGGCTGGCGTTGGGTCAGTTATTGGTACCCGTTGGGCCAGGTGGTGACATTCAAGCGCGAGGTATATCGCCGCGCACTCAAAGAGCTTGCCCCGCGCCTGTTGGCGCGCGACTGACACGGAGTTCGACCCCGAGCCATGCTCAATACGCTGCGCAAGATCGTCCAGGAAGTTAACTCCGCCAAGGATCTCAAGGCGGCGTTGGGCATTATTGTGTTGCGCGTAAAAGAGGCCATGCACAGCCAGGTGTGCTCGGTCTATCTGCTCGACACCGAAACGAACCGCTTCGTACTGATGGCCACCGAAGGCCTGAACAAGCGCTCGATCGGCAAGGTGAGCATGGCCCCGAACGAGGGGCTCGTGGGCCTGGTCGGTACGCGTGAAGAACCGCTGAACCTCGAAAACGCCGCCGATCACCCCCGCTATCGCTACTTTGCTGAGACCGGCGAAGAGCGCTACGCGTCTTTTCTCGGTGCGCCGATCATCCACCACCGCAGGGTTGTTGGCGTTCTGGTCATCCAGCAAAAGGAGCGGCGTCAGTTCGACGAGGGCGAAGAAGCCTTCCTGGTGACGATGAGCGCGCAACTCGCGGGCGTAATCGCTCATGCCGAAGCCACCGGCTCCATCCGCGGGCTGGGCCGGCAGGGCAAGGGCATTCAGGAAGCCCGATTCGTCGGCGTGCCGGGTTCACCGGGTGCTGCCGTCGGTACCGCGCTGGTGATGCTGCCGCCGGCCGACCTCGAAGTCGTGCCGGACAAGACCGTCACGGACATCACCGCTGAACTGAAATTGTTCCAGACCGCGCTTGAAGGCGTTCGCAGTGACATGCGCACCCTTTCGGCGAAGTTGGCGACTCAATTGCGCCCTGAAGAGCGCGCTTTGTTCGACGTTTACTTGATGATGCTCGACGATGCGTCGTTGGGCAGCGAAGTCACCAACGTCATCAAGACCGGCCAGTGGGCCCAGGGCGCGTTGCGCTCTGTGGTCAACGAGCACGTCAAACGCTTCGAGCTGATGGACGACGCCTACCTGCGCGAGCGCGCATCGGACGTCAAAGACCTCGGTCGCCGTCTGCTCGCCTACCTTCAGGAGGCGCGCCAGCAAACGCTGGTCTACCCCGACAACACCATTCTGGTCAGCGAAGAGCTGTCGCCTGCCATGCTCGGCGAGGTGCCGGAAGGCAAGTTGGTGGGGCTGATTTCGGTACTCGGCTCGGGTAACTCCCACGTTGCCATTCTGGCCCGCGCCATGGGCATTCCCACGGTCATGGGCGTGGTGGACCTGCCGTACTCGAAAGTCGACGGCATCCAGCTGATCGTCGACGGCTACCACGGCGAAGTCTTCACCAACCCGTCAGAGATCCTGATCAAGCAGTATTCCGTCGTCGTCGAAGAGGAGCGTCAGCTCTCTCAAGGCCTCGACGCGCTGCGTGAATTGCCCTGCGTGACCCTCGACGGCCACCGCATGCCGCTGTGGGTCAACACCGGTCTGCTGGCAGACGTGGCCCGCGCGCAACAGCGTGGCGCGGAAGGCGTTGGCCTGTACCGCACCGAAGTGCCGTTCATGATTCAGCAGCGGTTCCCGAGCGAGAAAGAACAGCTCGCCATCTACCGTGAGCAATTGGCGGCGTTCCATCCGCTGCCGGTAACGATGCGAACCCTGGACATCGGTGGCGACAAGTCGCTTTCGTACTTCCCGATCAAGGAAGACAACCCGTTCCTCGGCTGGCGCGGCATTCGCGTCACGCTGGACCACCCGGAAATCTTCCTGGTGCAGACCCGCGCCATGCTCAAGGCCAGCGAAGGCTTGAACAACCTGCGGATTCTGCTGCCGATGATTTCCGGCACCCACGAGACCGAAGAGGCGCTGCACCTGATCCACCGAGCGTGGGGCGAAGTGCGCGATGAAGGCACCGATGTGCCGATGCCGCCGGTGGGCGTGATGATCGAAATACCTGCTGCGGTCTATCAGACCCGTGAGCTGGCGCGTCAGGTGGATTTCCTGTCGGTCGGTTCCAACGACCTCACTCAATATTTGCTGGCGGTCGACCGTAATAACCCGCGCGTGGCGGATTTGTACGATTACCTCCACCCGGCGGTGCTCCAGGCCCTGCAGAGCGTGGTGCGCGATGCCCACGCCGAAGGCAAGCCGGTGAGCATCTGCGGCGAAATGGCCGGTGATCCTGCGGCGGCGGTGCTGCTGATGGCGATGGGCTTCGACAGCCTGTCGATGAACGCCACCAACTTGCCGAAAGTGAAGTGGATGCTGCGTCAGATCAACCTGAGCATGGCCAAGGACCTGTTGGCCCAGTTGATGAAGAACGACAACCCGCAAGTCATCAGCAGCTCGTTACAACTGGCGCTGAGAAATCTGGGCCTGTCGCGGATGATCAATCCGGGGTCTGTGAAGGGGCATTGAGGTTCGGTTGGCTCAGCACCGACCTTGATGGCCACCTATGGTCTGTAGGAGCCGGCTTGCTGGCGAATGCGATTATCCAGCGCCACTGATGGTGCCTGACACACACGGTTCGCCAGCAAGCCGGCTCCTAAAAAAAATCGCGCTATGTCAGTTACATCTGCGTCTGTGCGGTGTAACGCCTGACGCCTTCCCGGCTAAAGCCGGTCCCACAAAAACCTGATGCCGGTTAAACCTGCAGGTCCACCTCACCCAATCTCCCGCCATACGGCCCAAAGCTGCGCTCGATCAGGCGTCGGCTGCCGTCAGCATTGACCAGCAATACCGTGCTCGCCCGGGTGCCGTAATTGGGGCTGGCGATGAACACGCTCGACAGCAGCTTCTCCGTCGCCAGTCCCACACCGGTGCTCGGCAGTTCGGCATCGGGCGCAGGTTCGTGGTCGGCCAGGAAACCAAACAGCGCTTCGGGATCAGGCGTATGCAGCTGTTCCGACAGCGCGGCTTTGGCTTTCACCAGCTTCGGCCACGGCGTGTCGAGCCCGGCGTTGGACACACCGTAAACGCCCGCTTCCAGGCGGCGGGGTGTTGTGTCGTTCCCATTGAGGAAGTGCAACTGCTGACGATCACCCACCAGCAGGTTGAACCCACCGTACTCCGCTGATCGCGCGGCCATCTCACGCACATACTCATCCATGGATACATCACTGGTCAAAAAACCAGCAACCAATTCGCCCCGCGAACGACGGCCAGGCGGCTTGCCTGGCTCGCGGATGTTGGTGAGCGCCGCGAACCGTCCGTCAGCATTGATGCCCAGCCAAGTGCCGCCGGCCTCAAGATCGCGCCCCGCATACACCTGCGGCGCGTCTTCCCACTGCGCCAGCGGCAAAGTAGGGCGCGCGTAGAACTCGTCACGATTGGCCGCCAGAATCAGCGATTGAGGGTGCGACGGCCGCCAGGCGAAGACGATAAGGCACATGGATGACTCCTTTTTGCGCCACTTTACCGACCCCGCACGCCGACATCCATCGCACGCTGCTAGAGCGGATCGGCGCGGTCCGGTAACATGCCGCACTGTTTTTGAGAGATGTCCGCGCCAGACGTGGCGACATCGTCGGCGTGCGGGTTTGCCAACGCGGTCGCTCTCGCACCAAGTTTCATCATTATTGGGTGGCACCACCTGCTGCCGCCGCCGCATAGTTCTGCTTCGTCGCTCAATGAGCGCTTCTATTTCAAGGAGTCGCAATGCTGCCTTACCCGCAGATTGACCCGGTAGCTGTGGCCATCGGTCCGCTGCAAATTCACTGGTACGGCCTGATGTATCTGGTCGGCATCGGCAGTGCCTGGTACCTGGCATCCCGTCGCCTGAATCGCTTTGACCCGACGTGGACCAAGGAAAAGCTCTCGGACATGATTTTCTGGGTCGCCATGGGCGTCATCGTCGGTGGGCGGCTCGGCTACGTGCTGTTCTACGATCTGCCCAACTACATCGCCAACCCGCTGCTGATTTTTGAAGTGTGGAAGGGCGGCATGGCGTTCCACGGCGGCTTCATCGGCGTGATGATCGCCACGTACTGGTTCGGCAAGCGCAACGGCAAGTCGTTCTTCCAGCTCATGGACTTCATCGCGCCCATGGTGCCGATTGGTCTGGGCGCCGGGCGCATCGGCAACTTCATCAACGCCGAACTGTGGGGCAAGCCGACTGATCTGCCTTGGGCCATGGTGTTCCCCACCGACCCTGCGCAGCTGCCGCGCCACCCTTCACAGCTCTACCAGTTCGCGCTGGAAGGCGTGGCCCTGTTCGTCATTCTCTATTTCTTCTCCCGCAAGCCGCGTCCGACCATGGCCGTGTCCGGCATGTTCGCGCTGTTCTACGGCATCTTCCGCTTCGTGGTGGAGTTCGTCCGCGTGCCGGACGCCCAGCTGGGTTATCTGGCCTGGGGCTGGGTCACCATGGGGCAGATCCTCAGCCTGCCGATGATCATCGGCGGCCTGGTGCTGATCTGGCTTGCCTACCACCGCGCGCCCGCTGCCAACAACGCTGCAGCGTGACGCGCCGGGTACATTTGTTGAACGCCGGGCCTGAAAGGTTCGGCGGATTCACCGAAACAGAGGGCCTTTGGTCATGAAGCAATACCTTGAACTGCTGCAGGACGTCATCAACAACGGAACCCGCAAGGGCGACCGCACCGGGACTGGCACCACTGCCGTGTTCGGTCGGCAGATTCGCCACAACCTGGCCGATGGCTTTCCGCTGCTGACCACCAAGAAGCTGCACTTCAAGAGCATCGCCAATGAGCTGATCTGGATGCTCAGCGGCAACACCAACACCAAATGGCTGAACGAGAACGGCGTGACCATCTGGGACGAGTGGGCCACCGAAGACGGCGACCTCGGCCCGGTATACGGCGCGCAATGGACCGGCTGGCCGACCAAGGATGGCGGCAAGATCAACCAGATTGACTACATGGTCGACTGCCTGAAGAACAACCCCAACAGCCGGCGCATCCTGTTCCATGGCTGGAACACCGAATACCTGCCGGACGAGAAGCTGTCGCCGCAGGAGAACGTCAAGGCCGGGCGTCAGGCCCTCGCGGTGTGCCATCTGCTGTATCAGGCATTCGTCGCGGACGGCAAGCTGTCGATGCAGTTGTATATTCGCAGTTCCGATGTCTTCCTCGGCCTGCCGTACAACATCGCCGCGCTGGCACTGCTGACCCACATGCTGGCTCAGCAATGCGACCTGATCCCCCACGAGATCATCGTCAGCCTGGGCGACACCCACGCTTACTCCAATCATGAAGAGCAGATTGCGACGCAGCTCACGCGCACCCCGCGACAGCTGCCGCAGCTGAACATCAAGCGCCGCCCGGAGAGCATCTACGACTACCGATTCGAAGATTTCGAGATCGTGGGTTATGACGCCGATCCGAGCATTAAAGCGCCAGTGGCTGTTTAGTCGCCGATCCGAGCCGTTCGCTGGACCTGTAGGCGCGCGCTTGCCCGCGAATGCGATTTTTCTATGCCAGGTCGTTGCCTGACACACTGCGTTCGCGGGCAAGCGCGCTCCTACGCCCATCCTGACAGTGGGACCGGCTTTAGCCGGGAAGGCGTCGGATGCCACACCATAAGCCGTTCAATGCCCGTGGCTGCGCCCGACGTGGGAGTGTTCGACATCCGCGGCCACGACGCTGCCGCTGATTTCCAGTCGATCAAGGATCCCGCAGTGATCCGGCGCGCCTTCGCTGCAGCGTTGGCGCAGGTCGACCAGTTGCTCCTGCAGCGCCTGCAGGCTCGCGACGCGGGCGTTTACGTGCTGGATGTGTTCATCGATCAGCGCGTTGACGTTCTCGCATTGGTCCCGCGGACTGTCGCGTAGCGCCAAGAGGCTGCGGATTTCGTCCAGCGTCATGTCCAGGCTGCGGCAATTACGGATGAAGGTCAGCCGCTCGACGTGCTCCTGTGTGTACAGCCGATAGTTGCCGTCGCTGCGTGCAGGCTCGCTGAGCAGGCCCTCGCGCTCGTAATAGCGGATGGTTTCCACCGGGCAGTCCGTCAGTTTTGCCAGTTCGCCGATTTTAAATGAATCGTTCATGTGCAAGATCTCGATAGGACGCTTGACCCTATAGTGGCTACAGGGTGTTCACTTGGCAACACGCACATTTAGAGACTCAATCCATGAGTGACTCTGTACACAAATCTTCATCGCAAAAGCCTGCCCACGACGCGCACAACCATGCCGAGCACGAGCACGAGCACGAGCACGAGCACGAGCACGCTGCGCATGACCATTCGGCCCATGACCATGCCGAGCACGAGCATGCTGGGCATGACCATTCCGCCCATGGTCACGCTGATCACGCTGATCACGCTGATCACGATCACTCCGGTCACGACCACGGCCAAGCCAAACTCACGCCCGTGCACAAACACGACCACGCTGCCCACGCGTGCTGCTCCCACGACAGCGCACCCTCCGTCGTGACCATCGACGGCGCGTCAGACGCTGACGGTCAGCTCAGCAGCTTCCGCATCGAAGCCATGGACTGCCCTACCGAGCAGACGCTGATCCAGAACAAGCTCGGCAAGATGAAGGGCATTCAGAAGCTTGAATTCAACCTGATCAATCGCGTGCTGGGCGTCTGGCACGAGTTGCCGTCGACCGACCCCATCCGCGAAGCCATTGGCTCGCTGGGCATGCAGGCGGACTTGATCGAGGAGGGCGCCGACAAGGAAACCGCGTCGCTGCCGCCCGCCAAAAAGCCGTGGTGGCCTCTGGCGCTGTCGGGGGTCGCTGCGTTGGCTGCGGAAGTCATCCACTTCACCAACGCCGCGCCGACGTGGGTGGTCGCCATTGTTGCGCTGATCGCCATTTTCAGCGGCGGCCTGACCACGTACAAAAAGGGCTGGATCGCCCTGAAGAACTTCAACCTGAACATCAATGCGCTGATGAGCATCGCCGTTACGGGTGCGGTGCTGATCGGACAGTGGCCGGAAGCGGCGATGGTGATGTTTCTGTTCACCGTCGCCGAGCTGATCGAAGCCAAATCCCTGGACCGCGCACGCAACGCCATCGGTGGGCTGATGCAGCTGACGCCGGAAACCGCGACCGTGCAGCAGAACGGCGAGTGGCTTGAGGTTGAGGTCAAGGATATTGCGTTGGGCAGCGTCGTTCGGGTCAAGCCGGGTGAGCGCATCGGGCTGGACGGTGAAGTGGTTTCCGGCCAGTCGAGTATCGATCAGGCGCCGATCACCGGGGAAAGCCTGCCGGTCGAGAAAACCGTGGGCGACAAGGTCTTTGCCGGCACCATCAATCAGGCCGGTTCGCTGGAATACAAAGTGACCGCCGCCGCCAACAACTCGACGCTGGCGCGAATCATCCATGCCGTCGAGGCGGCCCAGGGCGCGCGCGCGCCGACCCAGCGTTTCGTTGACAGCTTTTCAAAAATCTACACGCCGGCCGTGTTCGCGCTGGCACTGGCGATCGCGATCATCCCGCCGCTGTTCATGGGCGCGGCGTGGTTTGACTGGATCTACCGCGCGCTGGTGCTGCTGGTGGTTGCGTGCCCGTGTGCGCTGGTGATTTCCACGCCGGTGACGATCGTCAGCGGTCTGGCAGCGGCGGCGCGCAAAGGCATCCTGATCAAGGGCGGCGTGTACTTGGAGATGGGGCACAAGCTCGATTACCTGGCGCTCGACAAGACTGGCACCATCACCCACGGCAAGCCGGTGCAGACCGATTACGTGTTGCTCAATGCCTCACTGGGCGAGCAGGCACTGGCGATCTCGGCGAGTCTGGCCGGTCGCTCGGATCACCCCGTTTCTCAAGCCATCGCCAAGGCCGCGCAGGAAGGCACTCGGTTGCCGGTTGAGGCGTTCGAAGCCCTTGCCGGGCTTGGCGTGAAAGGCGAGGTGCAAGGGCGTTTGTACCATCTGGGCAACCATCGCCTGGTGCATGATGCCGGGTATTGCTCGCCGGAACTGGAAGCGCAACTTGAAGCGCTGGAGAGCCAGGGCAAAACCGTGGTGCTGCTGTTCGACGCCTCCGGCCCGCTGGCGTTGTTTGCGGTCGCCGACACGGTCAAGGACAGCAGCCGCGAGGCCATCGAGCAACTTCATGCGCTGGGCGTGAAGACAATGATGCTGACGGGCGACAACCCGCACACGGCCAAGGCCATTGCCGCTCAGGTGGGCATCGATCAGGCCCAGGGCAATCTGATGCCGACCGACAAGCTGCAAGCCATTGAAGCCCTGTACGCGAAGGGCCATCGGGTGGGCATGGTCGGCGACGGGATCAATGATGCACCGGCGCTGGCCCGCGCGGAGATCGGTTTTGCCATGGCGGCGGCGGGTACGGATACCGCCATCGAAACCGCCGACGTGGCGCTGATGGACGATGATCTGCGCAAGATCCCGACCTTCATTCGCCTGTCGCGGGACACGTCCGCGGTGCTCAAGCAGAACATCGCGCTGGCGTTGGTGATCAAGCTGATCTTCCTGGCGGTGACCTTTGCCGGGCTGGCCACCATGTGGATGGCGGTGTTCGCCGACATGGGTGTGAGCCTGTTGGTGGTGTTCAACGGGTTGCGGTTGTTGAAGAAGTAACCCGAGGTCTGGCTGCCAAGGCCGCGTCCGCGACAGGGTCGGAGTATTGGCTGGGCCTGCCGCAGAGTCCTGTAGGAGCCGGCTTGCTGGCGAACGCGTGAGGCCAGTCACTTGTTTTGTCGACTGACCCAATGCATTCGCCAGCAAGCCGGCTCCTACAAATTCAGGCCGCTGTCCGGGCATCGAATATCCATTCCGCCGCGTACCCCGTTGGCAGAGGCCAGGCTACTTCCCGTACTTCTCCCGCCCCCAGGCGATCATCTCTTCCAGCAAACCTTTCAACACCACCTGCGTCGGCTCCGCCAGATCCGGGCGGTAGTGGAACGGCACAAACTCGTCCATGTAGGTGCTCTGCGCCAGTTCCAGTTGCACTGCATGTATATGGTTGGCCGGGTCGCCATAGTGGCGGGTGATGTGGCCGCCCTTGAAACGCCCGTTGAGCACATGGCTGTAAAGCTTCGCGGCAGCGCACGTTGAATCCAGACGCTGGGCCAGCGCTTCATCGCAGCTCGCGCCATTGAACGTGCCGAGGTTGAAGTCCGGCAGCCGACCGTCGAACAGATGCGGAATGTGCCCACGAATGGAATGCGCATCGAACAGCAACGCATAACCGAACTCGGCACGCAGGCGTTCAAGCTCGCTGCGCAGCGTGTCGTGATACGGCGTCCAGATATTCTCCAGATACGTCGCGCGTTCTTCCTTGCTCGGCGCCAGACCTTCCTTGAATAACGGATCGCCTTCGAACAGCGTCGACGGGAACAGCCCGGTGGTCGCGCCGGCGTACAACGGCGTGTCGTCGGAGGGGCGATTGAGGTCGATGACGAAGCGCGAATATTCCGCCGAGAGCACGCTTGCCCCCAGATCAGACGCAAAGTCATACAGGTGCGGAATGTGCCAGTCGGTGTCCGGCAGGCTTACGGCCTCATCCACCAGACTGTCACGCACGGCGGGCGTCAGGTGCAGTCCCGGGTGCGGCATGCTGATCAGCAGCGGTACGCGACCGCGAGTGAAACTCAGAACCTTGTCCACAGTATTCCCCTGATTAGAGAGTGCGTTCCACGCCATGACGCACGACGCGTTTGTCCAGATCGCCGCCCAGCCAGTAGGCGAGGTCGGCGGGCCGTTCGATGTGCCAGGCGACGAAATCCGCCGTTTTGCCGACTTCCAGTGAACCATGGGTCTCGGCCATGCCCAGCGCCTGTGCTGCGTGGATGGTTGCGCCGGCCAGGGCTTCTTCCGGGGTCATGCGGAACAGCGTGCAAGCCATGTTGAGCATCAGCCGCAGCGACAGGCCCGGCGATGTGCCCGGATTGAGGTCGGTGGAAATGGCGATCTTCACCCCGTGTTTGCGCAGGGCATCCATCGGCGGCAACTGAGTTTCACGCAGGAAGTAGAACGCCCCCGGCAGCAAGACGGCGACCGTGCCTGAGGCCGCCATAGCGATGGCGTCTTCTTCGGTCATGAACTCCAGATGGTCAGCCGAGAGCGCCTGATAGCGCGCCGCCAGACTCGAGCCGTGCAGCGAGGAAAGCTGCTCGGCATGCAGCTTGACCGGCAGGCCCAGCTGGCCGGCGGTGATGAACACCTGCTCAACCTGCGCCGGGGAAAACGCCAGGTATTCGCAGAACGCATCGACGGCATCCACCAGATTTTCCGCCGCCAGCGCGGGCAGCATCTCGCTGCAGATGTGGGCGATGTAGTCGTCGGCGCGGTCTTTGTATTCCGGTGGCAAGGCGTGGGCAGCGAGGCAGGTGCTGCGCACGGTGACCGGCAGGTTTTCACCCAACTGACGGATGACGCGCAGGATCTTGCGTTCGCTGGCGAGGTCCAGGCCGTAGCCGGATTTCATCTCGATCGTGGTCACGCCGTCCCTGAGCAGGCGCAGCAGACGACGCTCGGCGCTGGCGTAGAGTTCTTCTTCACTGGCGGCCCGGGTCGCGCGTACGGTGCTGGCGATGCCGCCGCCCGCTGCGGCGATCTCGGCGTAGCTGACGCCCTGCAACCGCTGTTCGAACTCACCGCTGCGGTTACCGCCGAACACCGTGTGCGTGTGGCAATCGATCAGGCCGGGCGTCACCCACGCGCCGTTGAGGTCAACGCGCTTGATGTCGCCCTGGTCCGGCAACGCGTGGAGAGGACCGACCCAGGCAATGAGCGCTCCGTCGGTCACGATGGCGGCGTCCTCGATGATCGAGTACGTGCCGTTCGCCATGGTTGCTGCGTGACAGTGGTGCCAGAGCGTTTTCATCAGTACCTCCAGAGAACAAATAGATCCTGCCTCAGACACGGACCGTAGGAGCCGGCTTGCTGGCGAACCGGCTGCGTCATTCAATGCAACCTGCCCTGATTCAACGCGTTCGCCAGCAGGCCGGCTCTTACAAGTTTTGCCTCAGCTGTTTGATGTGACCTTGATCAGGTTTTGCTTCGGCTTCACCCAAATCCAGTACGCAACCACCAGCAACCCGATCCACACCGCTCCCACCACCAGCGCGGCTTGGCTGTCCGGGAAATAACCCAGCACGCCAAACACAAACACCATGAACAAGGTGGCAACAATCGGCGCGACGGGCCAGAACGGCACGGGAAATTTCAGCTGGGCGACTTCTTCTGCGCTCATCGAGCGGCGCATGGCGATCTGCGTGACCAGAATCATCAGCCACACCCAGACCGTCGCGAAGGTCGCGATCGAGGCGATCAGCAGGAACACGTTTTCCGGAATCAGGTAATTCAGCACAACGCCGCAGAGCAGCGCCACGCCCATCACCAGCACGGTCATCCACGGCACGCCCTGCGCGGACAACTGAGCAAAACCCTTTGGCGCCTGACCTTGTATCGCCAGTCCGTACATCATGCGTCCGGCACCGAAGATGTCGCTGTTGATCGCCGAAACGGCTGCAGTGATCACCACGATGTTGAGGACGGTGGCGGCGGAGGAAATCCCCAGGTGATCGAAGATCTGGACGAACGGGCTGCCCTGGCTGCCGATCTGCTGCCACGGGTACAGCGACATCAGGACGAACAGCGTGAGCACGTAAAACAGCAGAATCCGCAGCGGGACCGCATTGATCGCACGAGGGATCACGCGCTCCGGGTTCCGAGCTTCACCGGCGGTGATGCCGATGATTTCGATGCCGCCAAAGGCGAACATCACCACGGCCAGCGAGGCCACGAGACCGCCGATGCCGTTGGGCATGAAGCCGCCGTAGGCCCACAGATTGCTCACGCTGCTGACGCCGCCGCCCGAGACCGAGCCGAGGCCGAACAGCATGATGCCGAAGCCGGCGAGGATCATCGCGATGATCGCGCCGACCTTGAGCAGCGACAGCCAGAACTCGGTTTCACCGAAGACTTTGACGCTGCACAGGTTAAGCGCGCCGATCAGAAAGACGATGCCGAGCACCCAGATCCAGCGCGGCACCTCCGGAAACCAGAAGCCCATGTAGATGCCGAACGCAGTGACGTCGGCCAGGCAGACGATGACCATCTCGAACGCGTAGGTCCAGCCGAGGACAAACCCTGCCAGCGGACCCAGATACGTGGTGGCGTACTCGCCGAACGAGCCGGACACCGGGTTGCGCACGGCCATCTCACCGAGGGCGCGCATGACCATGTAAACCGCAGCGCCGGCGATGATGTACACCAGCAGAACAGCAGGGCCGGCCAGTTTGATGGCCGACGCGGAACCGTAGAACAACCCTGTGCCAATGGCCGAGCCCAGCGCCATGAAGCGAATGTGGCGAGCGCTGAGCCCGCGTTTCAGATCTGTAGCATTTTGCGATGTCATTTCACACGTTCCTAGTCTTACTTTTTGCTGCGAAACGAGAGCTGCGCACATCTCTGTAGGAGCGCGCTTGCCCGCGAATTCGGTGTATCAGTCAGCACATCCATAGCTGACACACCGCAATCGCGGGCAAGCGCGCTCCTACAAAATCATTGCGCTTACATCCTCATTTCAACGACAGGCCATCCTGGCCTGTCCCGATCAAAAACTCGGCAGCAGGTCAGCAGAAACCAGGTCGCTCAGGCAGTTGGAAGCCAGCAGCTCGATGGCGGCCTCGATATCAGGGGCGAAGAAGCGGTCTTTCTCGTAGAACGGGACTGTGCCGCGCAGCGTGGTGCGGGCGATTTCCAGTTTTTCCGAGGTCTTCAGACCGTTGCGCAAGTCCAGACCCTGACACGCAGCCAGCCATTCTACAGCCAGCACGCCGCGAGTGTTCTCCGCCATTTCCCACAGACGCTTGCCGGCGGCGGGCGCCATCGACACGTGGTCTTCCTGGTTGGCGGAGGTCGGCAGGCTGTCGACGCTGTGCGGATGGGACAGCGCCTTGTTTTCACTGGCCAGCGCTGCGGCCGTGACCTGAGCGATCATGAAACCGGAGTTCACCCCGCCGTTGGCCACCAGAAACGGCGGCAGTTGCGACATATGCTTGTCCATCATCAGCGAGATGCGGCGTTCGCTCAGCGAGCCGATTTCAGCGATGGCCAAGGCGATGTTGTCGGCAGCCATGGCGACGGGTTCAGCGTGGAAGTTACCGCCGGAAATCACCTCGCCTTCGGACGCAAACACCAGCGGGTTGTCCGACACCGCGTTGGATTCGATCGCCAGCACTTCGGCGGCCTGACGCAGTTGAGTCAGGCAGGCGCCCATGACCTGTGGCTGGCAGCGCAGGGAGTAGGGGTCCTGAACTTTGTCGCAGTCGCGGTGGGAGTCGGAGACCTGACTGCCGTCGCCGAGCAGGTCGCGATAGGCCGCAGCCGAATCGATCTGGCCGCGCTGACCGCGTGCCGCATGAATGCGTGCGTCGAACGGCGCGCGGGAGCCAAGCACGGCCTCAACGGTCAGCGCGCCGCAGCTCAAGGCGCCGGCGAACAGGTCTTCGGCTTCGAAAAGGCCGCGCAACGCATACGCCGTCGACACTTGCGTGCCGTTGAGCAAAGCCAGTCCTTCTTTGGCCGCCAGCGTCAATGGCGTGAGCCCTGCGATGGCCAGCGCGTCCACGGCATTCAGCCATTCGCCCTTGTAGCGCGCCTTGCCTTCGCCCAGCAGCACCAGCGACATGTGCGCCAATGGCGCGAGGTCTCCGGATGCGCCTACCGAACCCTTGAGCGGGATGTGTGGATAGACCTCGGCGTTGATCAGGGCGATCAGCGCGTCGATCACCTGACGGCGAATCCCGGAGAAGCCCCGGCTCAGGCTATTGACTTTGAGCACCATGATCAGGCGCACCAGCTCATCACTGATCGGACCGCCAACGCCTGCTGCGTGAGACAGCACCAGCGAACGCTGCAGGTTTTCGAGGTCGGCGCTGGCAATGCGCGTCGAGGCCAGCAGGCCGAAACCGGTGTTGATGCCGTAGGCGGTGCGGTTCTCGGCGAGGATCTGCTCGACGCAGGCCACGCTGTCTTCGATCTGCCGATCGGCGCTGGCGTCGAGGGTCAGCGTTACCGGCCGCTGATAGATCGCGCGCACTTGGGCGAGCGTCAACTGGCCGGGGATCAGATTCAGCGGGGTCGCCTGTAGGGTGTTGGTCACGATGCTGCTACTCCTGAATGGGTATCGGTCGTCTGCGCTGAACCGGCTCCTGCCTGTCCCGCGCGGGGGCGCTTGCGCTGCGACCGTTGTTGTCGGTGTCGGGGTGAGCGTGTGCCGCATAATCGCGGCAGCGCTGGAATACGGATTCCAATGACTCTTCGTTTTTGAGCAGCGTCACGCTGCTGGCAATGTCCGGCGCCAGCCAGCGGTCTTCGTCGTAGGCCGGCACGCGTTCGCGCAGCAGACGCCACGCCGCCTCGGTGCCCACGCCAAAGCGCGGGCCCTTGAAAAATTCGAACGCCTGGGCGGCCAGCAAATACTCGATGGCCAGGATCTGCGTCACGTTCTCCAGCACCTTGTGCAGCTTCAAGGCGGCGCTGGTGCCCATGCTCAGATGATCCTCCTGCAGGCCGGACGTCACGTAGTTGTCGATGACCGCCGGTTGCGCCAGCTGGCGGTTTTCCGCGCACAGCGAGGCGGCGACGTATTGGGTGATCATCATCCCGGAGTTGACGCCGGGCTGGCTGACCAGAAACGCCGGCAGCCCGCTGACCGTCGGGTTGATCAGCCGGTCCAGCCGTCGCTCGGCAATCGAGCCCAGTTCGGCCATGGCAATCGCCAGCAGATCAGCCGCCATCGCCACGGACTGGCCGTGGGGGTTGGCCTGGGAGACGACGCGATACGCTTCGGGCGTGCCGAGCAGCAGCGGGTTGTCGGTGGCGGAATTGAGCTCGATCTCGATCTGCCGCGTCGCATGGGCCAACTGGTCGCGCGTGGCGCCGTGGACCTGCGGGATCGAGCGGATGCTCAAGGCGTCCTGGGTGCGAATGCCCTGACTGTTGGCGAGCACCTCGCTGCCGGCGAGCAGGCCGCGCAGGTTTTTGCCGACTTGCTGCATGCCGGGGTGTGGCTTGAGCGCGATGATGGTTTCGTCGAAGGCGTCGAGTTGCCCGCGCAGGCCTTCGAAGGTCATGGCGCTGATCACATCGGCCCACTGCATCAGGCGGTTCACATCGGCGACGGCCAGGCAACTCAGGCCAGTCATGCACGGCGTGCCGTTGACCAGGCACAAACCGTCCTTGGCCCCCAGCTCCACCGGCGACAGGCCTTCTTCGCTGAGCGCCTGCAACGCCGACATCACTTGCCCGCGATAACTCACCTGACCGACGCCCAACAACGCGACGCCGATGTGCGCCATATGCGTGAGATATCCCACTGAACCCTGGGACGGCACTTGCGGTGTGATGCGGCGATTGAGCAAGGCCAGCAAGGCCTCGACGACCTGACGATGAATCCCGGACTTGCCCTGGCTGTAATTGATGATCGCGGCACAAGTGATCGCGCGGGTCTGCTCGTCCGGTAGCGCCGGGCCGACGCCGCAGGCATGGCTGAGCAGGGTGTTGCGCGATAGCCGACCCAGCTGCTCGCCCGCCAGCGACACACTGCACAGCGCGCCAAGGCCGGTGTTCACGCCATAGGCGCGTTCGCCGCTGGCAACGATACGCTGAACGATGATTTGCGCGTTATCGATGCGCGCCCAGGCGCCTTCCGACAGTGACAGCGTCGCGCCATGACGGGCCACGGCGGACACTTCCTGCCAGCTGACCGGGCCCTCACCGATGATGATCAGTTCTGCTCGCGACATGACCGCAGCGTCCTTAGAGCGTCGCCACGCGCCGTTGCACGAAACGATCAACGTAATCGTCGGCAGGCGAGTAGAGGATTTCTTTCGGTGTCCCGACCTGGATCAGCTGACCGTCCTTCAGAATGGCGATGCGGTTGCCGATGCGCACGGCTTCGTCGAGGTCGTGGGTGATGAACACGATGGTCTTTTTCAGGTTCGATTGCAGCTCCAGCAACTGGTCCTGCATCTCCGCGCGGATCAGCGGATCGAGGGCGCTGAACGCTTCGTCCATCAGGATGATGTCAGTGTCAGCCGCCAGTGCGCGTGCCAGGCCCACGCGCTGACGCATGCCACCGGAGAGCTGATGGGGGTACTTTTTCTCGTAGCCCTTCAGGCCAACGGTGGTGATCCAGTGCTGCGCGCGCTCGGCGCATTGCGCTTTGTTCTCGCCACGAATGGTCAGGCCGTAGGCGACGTTGTCGATCACGCTCTTGTGCGGCAGCAGGCCGAAGCTCTGGAACACCATGCTGATCTTGTGCCGACGGAAGTTGCGCAGGGTTTCCATGTCGTAGGTCAGGATGTTCTCGCCATCAACCAGAATCTCGCCGCTGGTGGGGTCGATCAGGCGATTGAAATGGCGCACCAGGGTCGATTTCCCCGAACCCGACAGGCCCATGATCACGAAGATTTCGCCGCTGGAGATGGACAGCGACAAGTCGTTCACGCCGACGACGCAGCCGGTCTGGGCGAGCACCTGATCTTTGGTCTGGTTGTTCTGAACCATGGCCAGCGCATCTTTGGCGCGGTTGCCGAAGATCTTGTACACGTTCTTGACGACGATTTTGCCGTCCAGACTCGCCGGGCTCTCTGGATTGCCTGCGCTCGCTGGATTAATAGTCTCGACGCTCATTTATTCGCCTCATGCCGTGGACGGCCGTAGGCCTGCGTAATACGGTCGATCACGACCGCCAGAATGACGATGGCCAGACCCGCTTCCAGGCCGCGTCCGACGTTGAGGGTCTGGATGCCGACCAGCACGTCCTCGCCCAGCCCGCGCGCACCGATCATCGAGGCGATCACCACCATGGACAGCGCCATCATCGTGGTCTGGTTGATCCCGGCCATGATGCTCGGCAGCGCCAGCGGCAGTTGCACGCCAAACAGTTGCTGCCAGCGGTTGGCGCCGAACGCGTTGATCGCTTCCATGACCTCGCCATCGACCTGACGAATGCCCAGATCGGTCAGGCGAATCAGCGGCGGCGCGGCGTAGATGACCGTGGCGAAGATCGCTGGGACTTTGCCCAGACCAAACAGCATCAGCACCGGAATCAGGTACACGAAGCTGGGCATGGTCTGCATGATGTCCAGCAGCGGCATCAGTATCGAGCGCAGGCGATTGCTGCGCGCTGACAGAATGCCGAGCGGTATGCCGATGATCACCGAGATCAGCGTGGCGACCAGCATCAGCGCCAGGGTCTGCATCAGCTTGTCCCACAGGCCTACCGCACCGACCAGGAACAGCAGGCCGATGATGACCACCGTGGTGGTGATCTTGCGGGTCGCGTGCCAGGCGATCAGCCCGACGATGGCCAGCAGCAGCCACCACGGCGCAACGCGCAGCAGGCCTTCGAGCTTGACGATGGCCCACAGCAGCGTGTCGGAAATGTGCCTGAACACGTCGCCGTAATTGGTGACCAGCTTGTCGACCCAGTCATTGACCCAGTCGGCGATGGAGAACGTGAAGCTTTCGGGGAACATAGGTTTTCTCGATCAAGTAGGTGGTACTGATTCCCGTAGGAGTGACCGGGGTGGCGCTCCACCTTGCTCGCGATAGCAATTTGTCAGCCACCAACGATGGTGGGTGTGCCGACGTCATCGCGAGCAAGCTCACTCCTACAGGTTCGGTGTACCGCCGTAGCGCGGCACCCGGATCAAAGCCTTACAACGAGGCATCCACCTTCTTCGCCGCATCCTCGCTCACCCACTGATGCCACACTTCCGGGTGCTCCTTGAGGAAGATCTTCGCCAGTTTCGGCGACTCGATGCGCTCTTTGGTCATGCGGGCCAGATTCTGGTTGAGCAGGTCGATCGGGATGTTGACCTTCTCCATCACCGACACCAGTTCTGGCGCCTGTTCGTGGAACGCCTTGGACAGGCCGACCTTGATGTCGATGGCCTTGTTGACGCCGTCTTTCTCTTCCAGACGCACCATGTCTACCTGGCCCATCAGCGGCGTCGGCGACCAGTAGTAGGCCAGAATCGGCTCGCCACGCTTGTAGCTGGACAGAATCGCCGCATCCAGCGCCGGGCCGGTGCCAGGGCGGAAGTTGGTGTACTTGCTTTCCAGGCCGTAGCTTTTCAGCATCTCGCTGTTTTCCAGCTCGCAGGTCCAGCCGGCCGGGCAGTTATAGAAACGGCCTTTCTCCGGCTCTTCGGCGTCCTTGAACAGGGCTGAGTATTTGCCCAGATCGGCGATGGACTTCAGGTCCGGTGCCTTGGCTTCCAGCTTGCGCTTGGCGTCGCCTTCGATCACGTAACGCGGCACGTACCAGCCTTCCACCGCACCCTTCACCGGCGAACCGACGCCGACCACTTTGCCGGCGGCTGCAGCCTTGTTCCAAACCTCGCTACGGCCGACCCATTCTTCGGCAAACACTTGAATATCGTTGGTGCTCAGGGCGTTTTCCATGGTGATGGAGTTGCCCGGCAGGCTGTCCACTTCGCAGCCATAGCCCTTGTTCAGCACAACTTGCAGCACGTCGGTCAGCAGCATTGCGCTTTCCCAGTTCAGACCGGCGAATTTCACCGGCTTGCCGGACTCGCACCATCCCGCAGCCTGACTGGCGCCACTGGCGAGCACGCCGGCGGTGAGCAACGTGGATAGCAGGGCCTTTTTCGTGTTCATTGAGTGACGCTCCGGTCTTGTAGTGGATGACGGCAGTAACGAAAACAGATGGCGTCCAGCCAAGGGGAGAGGCACTTGTCGGCCTCGTCCCGCTTCTCTCTCCAGCATGCCCCCTTCAACAGACGTGCATGACGAACGGTCAGTTCACCGCCACGTGCCCAGGGGCAACGTTTCGGCTTGCAGGGGACGCGCTCGGCTCCGTTGGCAGGATCAAGCGATCGGCCACTTTACCCGGCCACGTCTTCGCCGCGACGTAGTACAGCACAGCCGGCACGATGAGACCGATGATCCACGAGATGTCAGTGTCATCAAGGCTCGCCACCAGCGGCCCGGTGTAGAAATGCGTGGAGATGAACGGCATCTGAATCAGCACGCCCAGCACGTAAATCCCGATGCCCATCCCGTTCCGTGTCGTTCGGCGTCAGGGATGTAATCGATCGAACGCCGCTCGACCACCGAAGCAGGTGCAGCACGATCATCTGGAACAGCCATCTCAAACATCCCCCCTACAGGGAAGTGCTTTTAGCCGTTAATCATCGGCAGGTTCAGACCCTGCTCTTTGGCGCAGTCGATCGCGATCTGATACCCGGCATCGGCATGACGCATCACGCCAGTGGCCGGGTCGTTGTGCAGGACGCGGGCGATACGCTCGGCGGCTTCATCGGTGCCGTCGCAGACGATGACCATGCCCGAGTGCTGCGAGAAGCCCATGCCGACGCCACCGCCGTGGTGCAGCGAGACCCAGGTCGCGCCGCTCGCGGTGTTGAGCAGGGCGTTGAGCAGCGGCCAGTCGGACACGGCGTCGGAGCCGTCCTGCATCGACTCGGTCTCGCGGTTCGGGCTGGCGACGGAGCCGGAGTCCAGGTGATCACGACCGATCACCACCGGCGCCGACAGCTCGCCGCTGCGGACCATTTCGTTGAACGCGAGGCCCAGCTTGGCGCGCTGACCCAGGCCGACCCAGCAGATACGTGCCGGCAGACCCTGGAAGCTGATGCGCTCACGGGCCATGTCCAGCCAGTTGTGCAGGTGCGCGTCGTCCGGGATCAGTTCTTTGACTTTGGCGTCGGTCTTGTAGATGTCTTCAGGGTCGCCTGACAACGCGACCCAGCGGAACGGCCCCACGCCACGGCAGAACAGCGGACGAATATAGGCGGGCACGAAACCGGGGAAATCGAAGGCATGGGCGACGCCCACTTCCTTGGCCATCTGACGGATGTTGTTGCCGTAGTCGAACGTCGGCACGCCCATTTTCTGGAACGCCAGCATGGCTTCGACGTGCTCGGCCATGGACTGCTTGGCGGCCTTGACCACAGCAGCAGGCTCGGTGGCAGCGCGCTCGCGGTACTGCTCCCAGGTCCAGCCTTTTGGCAGGTAGCCGTTGAGCGGGTCGTGGGCGCTGGTCTGGTCGGTGACCATGTCCGGGCGCACGCCACGACGGACCATTTCCGGAAGGATTTCGGCGGCGTTGCCGCACAGGGCGATGGAGATCGCCTTGCCTTCGGCGGTGTATTTGGCGATGCGGGCGAGGGCGTCGTCGAGGTCCGTGGCTTGCTCGTCGACGTAGCGGGTCTTCAGGCGGAAATCGATGCGGCTTTGCTGGCACTCGATGTTCAGCGAGCAGGCGCCCGCCATGCCGGCAGCGAGTGGCTGCGCGCCGCCCATGCCGCCCAGGCCTGCGGTCAGTACCCAACGGCCTTTCAGGTTGCCGTCGTAGTGCTGGCGACCGGCTTCGACGAAGGTTTCGTAGGTGCCTTGAACGATGCCCTGGCTGCCGATGTAGATCCAGCTGCCGGCGGTCATCTGGCCGTACATCGCAAGGCCTTTCGCATCCAGTTCGTTGAAGTGCTCCCAGCTCGCCCAGTGCGGCACCAGGTTGGAGTTGGCGATCAGCACGCGGGGCGCGTTGCTGTGGGTCTTGAACACGCCGACCGGTTTGCCGGACTGCACCAGCAGGGTCTCGTCGTCGTTAAGGTGGGTCAGGCTCTCGACGATCTTGTCGTAGCACTCCCAGTTACGCGCTGCACGGCCGATGCCGCCGTAGACCACCAGCTCGTTCGGGTTCTCGGCGACTTCCGGATCGAGGTTGTTCATCAACATCCGCAACGGCGCCTCGGTCATCCAGCTCTTGGCGGTCAGTTGCGTGCCACGGGCTGCGCGGATTTCCACATCGCGGCGTTTGGTCCATTGCTGAGCAGGGGTGTTGTGGTCAGTAGTCACTTAACAATCCTCGATGATCAATCCGGCCTGGACGCGGGGTCCGTGACGAACGTGGGAATAAGGTTCTGCATGAGCACTGCCGTTGTAATCCGAACCGGCTGGGAACCGCTTTTATCGACTCATGCTTACTTGTACATACAAGCATATGCAACCAAAGGGCCAATGTTGGTTTTGCAGGTGCAGAAACGCCAGCAGCCCGTGCTGGCACAGGTTCGTCGGTGTTTTATGAGACAGAAGGGAGGAACGCAAAGAACAGCGAGGGGAAAGGGATTTGTTACTTTTCGGTGCGAACGCCCCAGTGCAGTGCGTGGCTGGGGGTAACAAAGGGGTGAGGACGACCGAATGCCCGAGCCGGCTTGCTGGCGAACGCAGTAGATCTGGAATGGACATGTCGACTGGCCCACCGCTTTCGCCAGCAAGCCGGCTCCTACAGACCGCACAAGACTTCAACCCATCATCCACCGCAACCGGTGTAGGAGCGCGCTTGCCCGCGATTAGGGTGTGTCAGGCAACGGTGAAGTTGGCAGGCCTGACGCATTCGCGGGCAAGGTGGATCGCCACCCCGGTCGCTCCTACGGAATCGGCGATTGAGATCAGTGCTGAGCCAGCTTGCTGCGCAACAGCCATACCCCGGCCAGCGCCGAGGCGATCGAGCCCAGCAACACGCCCACTTTCACTTCATCGATCAGATGCGCTGCGCCCGGAAAGGCCAGGTTGCCGATGAACAGGCTCATGGTGAACCCGATCCCGCAGAGCAGGGCGACGCCATACAGCTGCGGCCAGTTGCTGCCTTCCGGCAGTGTCGCCAGCCCGGATCGGATTGCCAGCACCGCTGCGAGAAACACACCGATCTGCTTGCCGACAAACAAGCCCAGCGCCACGCCCAGCGGCACCGGGTCGACCAGGTTGCCCAGGGTGATGCCCGACAGTGAGACGCCCGCGTTGGCGAAGCCGAAAATCGGTACCACCGCGAACGCCACCCAGTAGTGCATTTTCTCTTCAAGAAACAGCAGCGGCGAGCGGGCTTCTTCCTTGCGCGTGCCCAGCGGAATGCACAGCGCCAGCGCCACACCGGCCAACGTCGCGTGCACGCCTGATTGCAGCACGAAGAACCACAGCAGCAGGCCGAGCAACAGGTACGGCAGCAATCGCTGCACGCCCATGCGGTTCATGATCACCAGCACGGCCAGCGTCGCGAACGAGGCGCCCAGCATCGTCATGTCCAGGCCGGTGCTGTAGAAGAGCGCAATGATGGTGACGGCGCCCAGGTCATCGAGAATCGCCAGCGCGGCAAGAAACACCTTAAGCGATGTCGGCACACGTTTGCCCAGCAACGACAGCACGCCGAGGGCGAAGGCAATGTCGGTGGCCGCAGGGATCGCCCAGCCACTCATGGTTTCGGCATTACCCATGTTGACGCCGATGTAGATCATCGCCGGCACCAGCATGCCCCCTGCTGCCGCAAAACCGGGGAGCGCCCGCTGGCCCCAAGTGGCAAGGCCGCCGGCCAGGACTTCGCGTTTGATTTCCAGGCCGACCATCAGAAAGAAGATCGCCATCAAGCCGTCGTTGATCCACAACTCGATCGACAGCCCGCCCCACACGCTGTGCAGCGCGGCGAAATAAGAAGGGGCGAGGGGGGAGTTGGCGACGATGATTGCTGCGAGTGCAGCGCCCATCAGCACGAGGCCGCCTGCTGATTCCGATGCGAGGAAACTGGCAAGAATGGCGAGGGCTCGTGGGCTTTCTTTATTGTCGTTGAGCGTCGTCATGGTCGTCCCTGTGCTGGCGAAAAAAAGACGCAATCTACCACAGGGGCGGTAGGACTCAGACGCGCGACAGCTCGATCACGCACACACGGCTGGCGCGTGGGGCGTAGAGCACCGCCTCCAGCAGCGCGCCAGCGGCATTATCCAATTGTAAGCAGTCGTGTTTTGCCAGTAATTGCGGCGCATATTCACCAACGTTGGCGGCCATTTGTTCCGCAGCGCTGAACACCAGGAACACGTCTGCGGAGCTGAAAAACCGCTGCGGCTGCATCACGTCGATCCATTGCAGGCGCGCGCGGTAGCGGGCGGGCGAGTAGATCAGGTTGAAGTCGCGGATCGGGCCGTCGAGCAGCGTGCACGACACAGCGCTGTCGCCGCTGAACGCGAACGGATCAGACGGCAACAGCGGCTCGCTGTCCTTGCCATCGATGTTCAGCGTCATGCCTGCGCCTTGCAGCACCGTGATGATGCGCTGATAACCGGCGAACATCGAAAAGCCGCGCGACTCGCCGATGTCGGCAATCGACAACCGCCAGCCGAACCCTTCCAGGCCTTCGCCGGCGTCGCGGGTGATTTCCTCGGTGCTGCCGCCACCGTTTTTCCAGGGCATGCGCGGGTAGTCAGCGGCGCGCAGAACAGTCAGTTGAGTCATTTGCTGAAGCGTCCTTCCAGGCGGTGGCGTGAGCCAGGGTGGATCAGGCGGGCTGCAGTCACAGGTTGACGGCCCGACCAGGTGCGCCGACGCACCAGCAGGCACGGCTCGCCTTTTTCGATCTGCAGCAACTTGCACTCGTCGGGCTCGGCGAGAATCGCTTCAACCACGTGCTCGCCTTCGGTCAGCGGCGCGACCTGGGAAAGGTAGGCGTAGGGGGTCTGTTGGGTGAAATCCTGCTGCAGGTAGTCCGGCGCGACAAGGGCGTTGACGAAACGGTCTTCGATTTGCACGGGAATATCGTTTTCGAAATGCACGATCAGCGAATGAAACACCCGCTGGCCTTCACGCATGTCCAGCGCCAGCGCGCGTTCGGAACCGGCGGCTTCTTCGGTGAGGATGATGACTTGGCAGGTGTGGGCGTGACCGCGGGCGGCGATCTCGTCGGCAATGTTATGCACCTCGAACAGCGCGGATTGAGTCTTGGGCTCGGCGACGAATGTACCGACGCCCTGCATGCGCACCAACATCCCTTCGGCGGTCATCTCGCGCAGGGCGCGGTTGATGGTCATGCGGCTGAAGCCCAGCTGCGTCACCAGTTCGCTCTCGGACGGCACGCGGTGATGCGGCGGCCAGGTGCCGTTCTGAATCTGCTGGGTGATCATGTGCTTCACCCTGGCGTACAGCGGCGCCGGACTGTCACCCATCTGGGAAGCCAGCGGCAAATTGGCAGGCGGAGTCGGCACAGAGAAATCCTTGTTATGGCGTTATTCAGGCGAATGAGGTTACAGCGTCCACGCTAACCATTAACGCGGGTGCCGACAAGCGCGGCGCGGTTTACCGGCTGTATAAACGTCTGTATATGTACAGACAATTTCAAGCAAGGGGTGCCCAGTCATGTCCGTTTTCTTTGCCGAACGCGCGTTATTGCCCACCGGCTGGGCCAGTAACGTACGTTTCGAGGTCAGCGCTGATGGCCTGCTGAGCCAGGTTCAGGCCGACGCCGAACGCGGTGACGCCGAGGTGCTCAACGGCCCGGTCGTGCCGGGCATGCCCAATCTGCACTCCCACGCCTTTCAGCGCGCCATGGCCGGTCTGGCAGAAGTGGCCGGCAATCCCAATGACAGTTTCTGGACCTGGCGCGACCTGATGTATCGCCTCGTCGGGCAGATCAGTCCGCAGCAGCTCGGCGTCATCGCACGGCAGCTGTACATCGAGATGCTCAAGGGCGGCTTTACCTCGGTTGCGGAATTCCACTACGTCCATCAGGACACCACCGGCAAGCCCTACGCCGACCCTGCCGAGCTGGCGCTGCAGGTCAGTCAGGCGGCGAGTTCGGTCGGCATCGGCATGACCTTGCTGCCGGTGCTCTACAGCCACTCCGGTTTTGGCGGCCTGGCCCCGAACGAGGGGCAGCGCCGGTTCATCAACAGCACCGACAGTTACCTGGATTTGCAGTCCCGTCTGAAGCCCGTTATTGCCGCGCAACCTGCCCAGGCGCTGGGGCTTTGCTTTCATTCGCTGCGCGCCGTGACGCCGCAGCAGATCAGCGATGTAACGGCCGCCAGCGACCCCCATTGCCCGATCCACATCCATATCGCCGAGCAGCAAAAGGAAGTCGACGATTGCCTGAGCTGGAGCGGTCGCCGGCCGTTGCAGTGGCTGTACGAGAACGTCGACGTCGACGCGCGCTGGTGCCTGGTTCATGCGACCCATGCTCAGCCGGACGAAGTGGCCTTGATGGCGAAAAGTCGTGCGATCGCCGGACTGTGCCTGACCACCGAAGCGAACCTGGGTGACGGGATTTTTCCGGCAGTGGATTACATCGCACAGGGCGGGCGCTGGGGCATCGGCTCTGACAGTCATGTGTCGCTAAGCGTGGTCGAGGAGTTGCGTTGGCTGGAATACGGTCAGCGTCTGCGCGATCAGCGTCGTAACCGCCTGTACCGACCTGATCAACCGATGGTCGGGCGCACGCTGTACGACGCGGCGCTGGTCGGCGGCGCCCAGGCGATGGGGCAGCCGGTGGGCGCGCTAGAAGTGGGCAAGCGGGCGGACTGGCTGGTGCTGGACGGCAACGATCCGTATCTGGCAACCGCAGCCGGTGATGCCATTCTCAATCGCTGGCTGTTCGCCGGGAGTGATCGTCAGATCAAGGATGTGATGGTCAATGGCCGCTGGGTGATCCGCGACGGCCACCATGCCGATGAAGGGCAGAGCAGCCGCGCGTTTGCTCAGGTGTTGCGGGAGTTGCTGGGCTGAGACGGGGTGGCGCTCCACCTTGCTCACGAATGACCGAGCAGGTCAGTCCTTTGCCTTGCCCACCTTTGAGTCCGCCACCCGCCAGATCAGCTTGGTGGTGTCGTAACCCTGTTGCTGCGCTTTCATCAGCATGTCGTTACGCACTGAGTCCGGAACTTGAGGCGTGCGCGACAACAGCCACAGGAACTTGCGGCTCGGGCTGCCGACCAGAGCGACTTTGTAGTCGGGGCTCACGTACAGCACCCAATAATCACCCTTCGCCACACCCGGGAAGAGGTTCGAGAACCAGTTATCGAACACGACCCACAGCTTGTCGGTCTTGCCCTGAATCTGCGGTGAAGCCGTCCCGGTTGCCTCCTCCCACTTGCCCTCGATCGTGCGGCAGCGGTTGGTGACAGCAATGTTGCCGTCATCCTTCAGCGTGTAGTGCGCTTCGGACTGCGCGCAGTTGCGCTGGAAGAACATCGGCAAGCGCGCTACTTCGTACCACGTGCCCTGATAGCGCTTGAGATCGACATGATCAACCGTCTTCGGCGCCATGGATTCAGTCTCAGGCTTAACCGCACAGGCGCTGATCCACAATGCTGCCAACGCCACAGCGCCGATTTTCAATGCCTGACGAATACTCATTTAAGGCCCTGTCCGGAAAACAGCACGACCTTGTCGGCGGCGTACTGGACGCTGATGAACGTCTTCGCATCGCCCCACGTGCAGCTGGACATCCCCAGCGCGCCGGAGCATTCGGTCGGGCTGCCAAGCAGTTGCTCAACCTGCGCCTTCGCCATGCCGGCCGAAATTTTCGAGTAATTTTCCTGAGTGACCTTGCTGCAGGCCGCCAGCAATACGCAGAACGACAACACCGCGAGAGAGCGCAAAGACATGAGATAAAACTCCTGAATCGAAGGGGAGGGCAGCGTCGCAGCGCCTAACGTCAGTCATTGATGTTGGTGACGGACTCAGCGCTCGCCGCGAACCCTGTAGGAGCGCGCTTGCCCGCGATTACGTTTTGTCTGTCACGAATAGTTTGCTGACCCACCGCATTTCGCGGGCAAGCGCGCTCCTACAGAGTGGTGCGGCGGGCATGTCATTCACGTCGTAGGCCAAAGGCGGCCATTCAGGACGTTATTCCTTGTGATACGCCGTCACACGTTCCACTTCCTCTTTCGAACCGAGGAACACAGCGACGCGCTGGTGCAGGCCTTCGGGCTGGATGTCGAGGATGCGCTGATGGCCGTCGGTCGACGCGCCACCGGCTTGTTCAACCAGGAACGACATCGGGTTGGCTTCGTACATCAGGCGCAGCTTGCCCGGCTTGGAAGGCTCGCGGGAATCTCGCGGATACATGAACAGACCGCCGCGGGTCAGGATGCGGTGGACGTCGCCCACCATCGCCGCGACCCAGCGCATGTTGTAGTTCTTCTCCAGCGGGCCGTCTTCGCCCGCCAGCAGCTCTTCGACGTAGCGCTTGACCGGGGCTTCCCAGTGACGCTGATTGGACATGTTGACCGCGAATTCCTGAGTGGACTCCGGAATCTGGATGTCTTCGTGGCTGAGGACGAAGCTGCCCATCTCGCGGTCCAGGGTGAAGCCTTTGACGCCGTCACCCAGGGTCAGCACCAGCATGGTCTGCGGGCCGTAGATGGCGTAACCGGCGGCGACCTGCTGGGTGCCTGGCTGCAGAAACGCCTTCTCGTTCAGCGCTTCGTTCTGGCTCAGGTACTCATTCGGGCAACGCAGCACCGAGAAGATCGTGCCGACCGGCGCGTTGATGTCGATGTTGGACGAACCGTCCAGTGGGTCGAACACCAGCAGGTAGGCGCCTTTTGGGTATTTGCCGGGGATCTGATAGGCGTTGTCCATTTCTTCGGACGCCATGCCGGCCAGGTGACCGCCCCACTCGTTGGCTTCGAGCAGAATCTCGTTGGACATCACGTCCAGTTTCTTCTGCACTTCACCCTGCACGTTTTCAGTGCCCATGCTGCCGAGCACGCCGCCAAGGGCGCCTTTGGATACCGCGTGGCTGATCTCCTTGCACGCACGCGCCACCACTTCAATCAGAAAGCGCAGATCGGCAGGGGTGTTGTTGGTGCGGGTCTGCTCGATCAGATAACGACTCAAGGTAACGCGGGACATGGAGAGCTCCGAAATGGGGGATAAAAACGCGCACAGTCTAGCGTGAGCGGAAATTTAATACTGCCTGTCAGACCGGTTAGGTAGTGATTCAGTTCACGGGCTACATCCTAGTGGGACCGGCTTTAGCCGGGAAGAGGCCAGTGTGAACACCACAAATCTTGCAGCGTGACGACCGACGCCTTCCCGGCTGAAGCCGGTCCCACAAGGGATCGCCGTACCCAGTCGCATCGGTTGTACGTTAAGCGTAGCGCGAACGGGGTGACGAATCGGCGGGCATCGTCTGCATTTTTTTCGATGCCGGATCGATTCAGCGTCATCACCCCGACACTTATTCTCTGGCGCCTCGGTTGGCCGCCTCATTGGGCGCTTTATTTTGCGCGTTACTTGCTACGAGACCCGCGCAGTGTGCCGAGCGCCATCCATGCCAGGAACATCACGCCGAGTATCAGCACCGCCCACAGACCGATGCGCTTCATATCAGGGCCGCTGGCGTCCACGGGCGCTGCCGCAGCAACCGGCGCGACAGGTACGGAGGCCATGGACGCGCTGCCCAGCGCTGCCAGTTTCTCAGGGCTGACACCGGGAATCAGCGTCGCCAATGGCAACGCAGCGCTTTTCACCGTGGCGTTGCCGACGGCCAGGCTGTAGGGCGGCGCGCCGCGGCCGAGAAATACCAGTTGCGTCGCGCGCACGGCAAAACTCAGCGTCGGCGCGTCTTTGCCCAGGCCGCCGCCACGGTCATCGACCTCAAGTTTCAGCTGCTGCACAATATTGCCGGGCAGCTCCATTTCGTCCTGCACAACGTCCTGACCGTTCTGGCTAAGCCGATAAAGCAGGCCGTTGTCGATCAGTTGCCACGATGCGTTGCTGTCACGACGCCCATACAGCGTGGCGGGCGCGAGGCTGTTGGGTTGCGCGATGTCGATCCGCATGCGTTCCAGCGGCAGGGCCACTGGCAGTTGCCACACATAAACGCCGGGTTTTTCGACGCGACCATTGATGGCCGGCGACCAGCTCAACGGCAGCACGCCGGGTTGCGTGCTGATCAGTTGCACGGCGTTCAGTGTGGGCGCGGACTGTGGCGATTTCCACAGCAGACGCAGATACCGGGCGCTGCGCCCCGGCAGATTAACAACGCGCTGCTCAACCAATTCTTCAGCGAATGACAGCCTCGCTACCTGACCTTCACCCCAGCGCTGCCAATGCTGGAGGTCGTCGCTGGCCTCGATGCTGAACCGCTGAAAACCGTCGTGCTCGCTGCTCCAGTCCAGAATCAACTGATCCAGCGGCGCGTTGATCGCGCTGGTGTCGAGCAGCCAGCCGCGCAGAATCTCTTCGCCCGCCTCGATCTCACCCTGGGGCTGAACCTCCACCAGCGTGCCGTTGGGCGTGCGTTCGACACGGATTTTCGGTTCGGCGTCTCTGGCGCCATCGCTGTCGTAGAGCGGGAACCACTTCACCGAGACAGGGCTTGCGTCGGCGGCACGCTGGGGCGGGCTTTGGGTAATGGCGTAGGGTTGGGCCTGGCCGTCCGCATTGAAAACGCGCACGTCGTTGAGAGTGCTCTGGCGCGCATTCAACTGCACCCCGAGGGGCAATTCCAGCCGATACCAAGGGCCTTCGCCGCTGACGCTCAGGGGCGCATGGGTGGTGAAATCATCCGGCAGATCCTCCGCCTGGCTGAGCGGGGCCGCGCACAGCAGCGAGCCCAGCAACGGGGCAAGCAGGGCAGCCTTGATGGCGAACTGACGACTCAACTGAACACTCCTCACACGCTTCATTTCGATGCCCGGTTCGCAGCATCTGCATCTGCATCTGCATCTGCATCTGCATCTGCATCTGCATCGGCCAGACCCTCACTTCGGGCCGGATGCCGCGGCGGCAGCGGGGCGAAATATCCCACCACCAGCAACAGAACGCCAACGCCGATAAAGGAAATGATTCGCTCCAGGCCGCCGCGATTGCTCAGCTCGACAAAGAACAGTTTGGCCACGACGACCCCGATCAGTGCGGCGCCGACAATCCACAGGTCGCGGCGGGCGCGCAGGTGGCCGCCGATCATCAGCGCCAGCGCGGTCAGCGTCCAGACGATGGAAAGCCCGGCTTGCACACGCATGGATTCGAACAGCGCATCGGGATCCCAGGCCACGCCGGCCCAGTGATGCGCGGTGCGCAGGACCATGGCCGTGATGAGTGCGAACAGCGATGCGCCGGCAATGACCAGCGCCGCCTTTTGAGCACGCCCCTCGCTGACGCCCAACTGCGGCAGCTGCTGGCGGGTCCAGCTGAAGATGCCCGTCAGCGTGATCAGCAAGCCGAGTTCCAGCGGGTTCAGCAGCGGAAGATAGGGCAGGGGATCGGCGGCGCCTTCGCTGAACCCGTTCGCCAGCCAGAACCAGCCGAGCATCAACCCCGCCAGCGGCGCGGCAGCCCAGACGCGGTATTCACGCGGATAGGCGCTGACCGGCCAAGGCCATGTGCGGGATGCCGTCATCGCCAGCAGATACAGGCTCGGCAGCAACGCCCAGCCCAGCCAGCGCCAGGCGTTATACGCCTCCGACAGCATCAGCAATCCATAACGAAGTTGCAGCGAGAGCACGCCGATGATCAGCCAGCAGCCGATGACGTGGGCCGCACTGCGCAAGTGCGGGAGCAGCAGTTTGTCGAGCCGCTTCAGGGACCACAGATGAACCGCAAACACCGCGAGCCAGCCCAGCCAGCCCCAATCGGCGGCGGGGTTGTAGTAGGCATTGAAACTCATCAGCGCGAGCAACACCGCGCTCATCGGCGTCATGAGCGTGGACAGTTGAGCGATCCCGGCCCAGTTCAGGCGCAGGGCCGCCATTGTCCACAGCCCGACGCTTGCCGCGCCCAGCACCAGCAACGTCGAGAACACGTTCGTGCCTGCTACAGGGTCAGTCATGATGAACAGCGCGACGGACCACCACAGCGTCCCCCACATCAACAACGCAGGTTGCAATACACGCTCGCTTAACGACAGGCGCAAAGTCCCGATGCGTTCTACGGTGAACGCGCTTACCAAGCCAGCCAGCGCGATGATCAAGGGGGTCCAGAAATCCCCCTGATTGAACGTCGGGACATACCAAGGCCCGACCACGCCCATTAACGCGATCCCCGCGCCCAGTTGCAACAGCAGCCCGAAACATCGAGCCAGCAAGCGATTTTGGCGCATGCCGAGCCAGAACACCGCCGCGCCTTCGACCGCCCAGGCGACCGTCGTCCATTGCGCGCTCAGGCCCAGGGGAATCGCCAGCGTGCCGAACACAACGCCCAGTGACAGGCACGTTTCGACCAGCAGCAACGCCCGACCCGGTGCGCGCCCGGCGAGGAATCGAGCGATGCCCATGTACAGCAAGCCCAGCGCCAGTGCGCTTAACGCAGCGCCGAATTCGATGTGTTGAACGAGCGCGTACTGCAGGCCGAAACCGACGATGGGTGTGCCGAACAACAGGCTGCCATCGACGTAGTGGGTCTGGCGCGCGGACCAGCGCAGGGTGGCTTCCCGGCT
This sequence comes from Pseudomonas sp. KU26590, assembly GCF_026153515.1. NCBI lineage: Bacteria > Pseudomonadati > Pseudomonadota > Gammaproteobacteria > Pseudomonadales > Pseudomonadaceae > Pseudomonas > Pseudomonas sp. KU26590. The sequence continues at coordinate 16,259 of NZ_CP110644.1, read as the reverse complement.
GTCGTCGTCAGGCCCAGCGGCGTGTTCTTGCAGCTTGCGCCGGGCGAACAGCAGGCCGATGGCCAGGTACATCAGGAAGAACAGAATCAGGAAGGGTTCGGTGCTCCAGAACAGCTCGGGCGTGTACGCGTCCATGCCCCAGGCGAAGCCGATGCCGAACGTGCCGATGAAGCCGATCAGGTTCAGCGGGCGCCAGGCCTTGAACCACGCAATGGCGAAAATGCCGGCGTTGAGCAGGGCGAAATAGCTGAACAGCGCGACGTGACTGCCCTCGCCAGAGGATGTCAGCAGCGGCGCGGCAAATCCGCCCAGCGCGGCGACGCAGGCAAGGGCCAGGGAGTTTTGCGTGACGGCGAGAATGGCCGAAAACACGGTGACCGCGACCAACAGGCTGAACGCCATCCCTGGCGCCAGCAGGGTGTGGACTTTCATGGCGGCGAATACGGTCAGGTACAGCACCGCGACGCCCGTGCCCTGCAGCATCAGCGCGAAGGATTCATTGCGTTGCCGCAGCCACCATCCCAGACCCAACAAGGCCAGCGCTGCCACCGCGACGCCGGCATAACGGGCCTCGATCGGGACGACCATGCCTTCGGTGGCGTAGCGCAGCAGAAACGCGAGGCCGAGAAACAGCAGCACCACGCCGACCCGCAGCACGGTGTTACCACCGAGCAGCCAGTTTTTCGCGCGCAACAAGGCGCTGTCGAACAGGCTGTGCTGGACAGGAGCGGACTGGGCTGAAGCGGGCAGGGAGGCGGATGCAGCAGTGGGCGCGTAGCTCGGGGCTGTGGCTGATGGGGCTGGTGCAGGGCGACTCCATTCCGAATCGCCGATATCCGAGGCGGCGGGCTGGAGATCCGGTAGATCCCACAGCAGTTCCGGGCCGTCGTCTGCGATGGGCTGAACATTCAACGGCGCCGACACAGGCGCATCCGGCAATTGCGCGGCGGCGGAATCCAGCTGGCTGAGGCGTTGTTGTACGGCGTTGAGGTCCAGCCGGGTCTTGGCAAGTTCGGCTTTCTGCGCGGCCGTTTCGCGGGTCAACGCAGTCAGCCGGAAGCTCAAGCCTGCAGCCAGACCAATGACCGCACCGACAGCGCCGCCCAGCAGCGACTCATCAAGAAGCGCCCCGATCACCAGACCGGCCAGCAGAAGAATCCATTGCACGCGACGACATCCCTTTTCGGCCGATTACCGGCGATGGCGAAAAGTATATCGGGCGTCAGGAAAGGGGAAACATTTTGTGTCGGGGACGGAGAACTGAGTCGCTGATGCATCTGAGCGCAAACATATCCGGCGTTCGAATGCTGATCTGTTGATGCTGCGGCCCACCCGGTGGGTTGAGAGAACATTGGGTGGTTGGCGCAAACCCGTAGGAGCGCGCTTGCCCGCGAAAGCATTCCGTCAGCAAATAATTAGCCGTCTGACCCACCGCAATCGCGGGCAAGCGCGCTCCTACAGTGGATTTCTGTCGTTGGCGAGAGGTGTGATCGACGCGATCCTGCGGGACCTCCAGCCTGTCATCACAGAGGGCTGCACCTCCAGCGCAGGTGATTGCCTCGGCTGAGACAATCACCTCACACGCCCTTAATCCAGCGCGTTCCAGATTTCGGTCGCGTACTCGCGAATGGTCCGGTCCGAAGAGAACCAGCCCATGCGCGCGGTGTTGAGCACCGCCGAGCGCCACCATTCTTTCGAATCGTGCCAGCGCGCTTCGACCTTGGCCTGGGCGTGCCAGTACGACTCGAAGTCGGCGCAGACGAAGAAGCGGTCGTAGTTGATCAACTGATCGATCAACCCGGCATAGCGATACGGATCATCCGGCGAGAACACCCCGCCGCGGATCGCTTGCAGCACGTCATTCAAACGCCCGGACGCCGCGATGTCCTGATGCGCGTTGAACTCACCGGCATGCTTGCGCGCTTCGACTTCCTGCGCGGTCATGCCGAAGATGAACATGTGCTCCAGACCGACCTGCTCGCTCATCTCCACGTTGGCGCCGTCGAGGGTGCCGATGGTCAGTGCGCCGTTGAGGCCGAACTTCATGTTGCTGGTACCGGACGCTTCCAGACCCGCCGTGGAAATCTGCTCCGACAAATCCGCCGCCGGAATGATGCTCTCCGCCAGGCTGACGTTGTAGTTAGGCATGAACACCACTTTCAAACGACCGCGCAGCGTAGGGTCGTTGTTGACCGTGCGTGCGATGTCGTTGGTCAGCTTGATGATCAGCTTGGCCGAGTGATAACTGGCCGCTGCCTTGCCGCCGAAGATCTTCACGCGGGGCACCCAGTCGGTGCTCGGGTCGGCACGCATGGCCTGATACAGCGCCACCGTGTGGAACAGGTTCAACAGTTGACGCTTGTACTCGTGGATGCGTTTGACCTGCACGTCAAACATCGCCTCAGGGTTAACCGCGATGCCCATGCGATCCTGAATGATCGTGGCCAGAGCCTGTTTGCTCTGCAGGCGCTGAGCGGCGAATTCCTTCTGGAAACGTGCGTCGTCGGCCAGCGGCTCCAGTTTCAGCAGCGCGGTCTCGTGATTGTCGAGCACTTGCTCGCCCAACTCGTTGACCAACATCGAAGTCAGTTGCGGGTTGGACTGGAACAACCAGCGGCGGAAGGTGATGCCGTTGGTTTTGTTGTTGATGCGATCGGGGTGCAGCTTGTGCAGGTGGGCAAAAACGGTTTTGCGCATCAGCTGGGTGTGCAGCGCGGACACGCCGTTCACGCTGTGGGAGCCGAGGAATGCCAGGTTACCCATGCGCACGCGACGGCCGTTGTCTTCTTCAATCAGCGAGACGGCGCGCAGCAGGTCGAACAGTGCAGGGTCGTCCTTGAAGTCTTGGCGAACCTTGTCGATGTGCTGGGCGTTGATCATGTAAATGATCTGCATGTGGCGCGGCAACATGCGCTCCATCAGGCCGACCGACCAGGTTTCCAGCGCTTCAGGCAACAGCGTGTGGTTGGTGTACGCCAAGGTGCCGACGGTGATGCGCCAGGCCTCGTCCCACTCCACGTCATGCAGGTCGATCAGAACGCGCATCAGCTCTGCCACGGCGATCGACGGGTGCGTGTCGTTCATCTGGATGGCCGCGTGTTCCGGCAAACTGCTTATGCTGTAGCCCATGTTCTTGTGGCGACGCAGCAGGTCCTGCAACGATGCCGACACGAAGAAGTATTCCTGGCGCAGGCGCAGTTCCTGGCCCGCTTCGGTGCTGTCGTTTGGATAGAGCACACGGGAAATACTTTCTGCCCGCACCACTTCCGCCACCGCACCGACGTGGTCACCGGCGTTGAAGCGTTCCAGGTGCAGGTCTTCCACGGCGCGCGCACGCCACAGGCGCAGTGTGTTGACCGCTTTGCCGCGCCAGCCCACTACCGGGGTGTCGTAAGCAATCGCGCGGACGGTTTCGCCTGCGCTCCAGACCTGGCGGGTTTCGCCCGAGGCATCCAGAACAGGTGCGCCGCCTGCATCAAGCAGAGGCTGCACGCTGCCGCCGAAGCCGATCTGGTAAATCACTTCTGGTCGTTCGAATTCCCACGGGTTACCGAAGTCCAGCCAGTTCTCGGTCTGCTCCTGCTGCCAGCCATCGACGATGGCCTGACGGAAGAGGCCGTGCTCGTAACGAATGCCGTAGCCATGACCCGCAATGCCGAGGGTCGACATGCTTTCCATGAAGCACGCGGCCAGACGACCGAGGCCGCCGTTACCCAGTGCAGCGTCAGGCTCCAGCGAGCGAATCTGCTCCAGGTCGACGTTCAGGCCTTTCAACGCTTCACGCGCAGTGTCGAGGATGCCCAGGTTGCTCAGGCTGTCGAACATCAGACGGCCGATCAGGAACTCGAGGGAGAGGTAATAGACGCGCTTTTTTTCCTGCCGGTAGACATAGCGCGTGTGGTTCATCCAGCGCTCGGCCATTTTGTCGCGCGTCGCCAGAGCGATTGCCATGAACCAGTCATGGTCGAAGGCATGGTCGGGGTCTTTACCGACGGCAAACTCGAGTTTGTTCAGCACAGCTTCTCGGAAGGCTGCCACTTCAGCGTCACGAACGTTGGGTTCCGGAGACATCGGGTACGACCTCAAGTTGGTTTGACGATTAAATGGGTGGGTAGACTGTAGGGCGTGTCATTGGTTATTTCCTCCCGATCGGATGAAAGTACGCAGCTGCACGACCTCGGTTCGACTCAAACAAGCTACCTCGGTTCGCCGTCATTGCACACCGGCGGCGAATCTCTGGCGCTTTCCCAGTATCTGGAGACGGCTTGCATTGATCGTTCCACTCTGGCGTTGATCTTGCTCATGCTTGCTGCCAGCGGGCATATGTCCGCGAAACAGGGGATGACAGTTGGCCCGAATCAGGCAGGCATGTTCATTCGCCGATTCGGGTTTATGATGCCCCACGGCAGATAGACCGCAGCCCCTGAACTGGACTTTTGGAGCACCTATGCAGACTTTGTACCCGCAGATCAAACCTTACGCCCGGCACGATCTGGCGGTTGAAGGGCCGCATGTGCTGTATGTCGATGAAAGCGGCTCGCCAGACGGCCTGCCCGTCATATTCATTCACGGCGGGCCGGGTTCGGGATGCGACGCACAGAGCCGCTGCTATTTCGATCCGAACCTCTACCGCATCATCACCTTCGATCAGCGCGGCTGCGGCCGTTCAACGCCCCACGCCAGCCTGGAAAACAACACCACCTGGCATCTGGTCGATGACCTCGAACGCATCCGCACCCACCTAGGCATCGACAAATGGGTCGTGTTCGGTGGCTCGTGGGGTTCGACACTTTCCCTGGCCTACGCGCAGAAGCACGCTGATCGGGTTCATGCACTGATTCTGCGCGGCATCTTTCTGAGCCGGCCCCAGGACATCAAGTGGTTCTACCAGGAAGGCGCAAGCCGCCTGTTCCCGGATTACTGGCAGGACTACATGGCGCCGATTCCGCCGGACGAACGCCACGACGTGCTCGGCGCATTCCACAAGCGCCTCACCGGCAACGATCAGATCGCCCAGATGCATGCCGCCAAAGCATGGTCGACATGGGAAGGGCGCACTGCCACATTGCGTCCGAATCCGCAGGTAGTCGATCGTTTCACAGAACCCCATCGCGCCCTGTCCATTGCGCGCATCGAATGCCACTACTTCACCAACGGCGCATTTCTCGAAGAGAACCAACTGCTGCGCGACATGCCGAAAATCGCCCATCTGCCGGGCATCATCGTCCATGGCCGCTACGACATGATCTGCACCCTCGACAATGCCTGGGAGCTGCATCAGGCGTGGCCGAACAGTGAGCTGCAGGTCATCCGCGACGCCGGGCACGCGGCGTCGGAGCCGGGCATCACCGACGCATTGGTGCGCGCAGCGTCAGAAGTCGCGCGCCGCTTGCTGGATCTGCCGCCGGAAGAGGCATAAATGAAAGCCCTGCTTCAGCGCGTTTCCCAGGCGCGCGTCGACGTTGCCGGCCAGACCATTGGCGCAATTGACAGAGGGTTAATGGTCTTGATTGGCATCGAGCCTCAAGACACGCCGGTCAGCGCCGACAAGATGTTGCACAAGCTGCTTAACTATCGGGTATTCAGTGACGCCGACGGCAAGATGAATCTTTCATTAACCGACGTTAATGGCGGGTTGCTGCTGGTCTCTCAGTTCACACTGGCGGCGGATACTAAAAGCGGGATGCGGCCGAGCTTTTCAAAAGCGGCACCCCCGGCCCTCGGCGCCGAGCTGTTTGGTTACTTGGTGACGAAGGCCAAAAGTTCTCACGCAACGGTGGAAACGGGCCAGTTTGGTGCAGATATGCAGGTGCACCTGATCAATGATGGCCCCGTGACATTTTTGCTTGAGACCTGAACAGCCCGGTGTGTTTGATGGCCCCGAATTTACGCGCTCCAAATGCAATAAATAGTTTGCGTCACCTGATGCGTTGTAACGCGAGCTACTGGATAATCGCGCGCTACTAGGACGGGCCAAGGCCCGTCAAATCGGTTAAACGCAGACTGGTCCGACACCGCTTGGGGAATCATTGGCCCCTTTTGGAGTCGGAACAATGCTCGCCAACCCGGCATTTGATAGCTGGCCGTTGGTTTCTTCATCTGTTTTCGGCGAGGGTTGCTCGTGATTGTTAGTCCATGTAATGCACCAAAGAACCCGGGCGGGCGCTTGCGCAGCGCGCTGCTGGCAGGGTCGGCTTTGTTTTGTCTGTTCGGCGCCAGTCAGCTCTGGGCGTTCGATCTCGACGATGTGGCGACAAAGGCCAAAGATCTGGCCGGACAGAAATTCACCGCGCCGAAGAGCAATCTTCCGGCCGAATTCCGCGACATGAAGTTCGCGGATTATCAAAAGATCCGCTTCCTGCAAGACAAGGCCGAATGGGCCAATGACAAGACCCCGTTCAAGGTGTCGTTCTACCACCAGGGCATGCACTTCGACACCCCGGTCAAGATCAACGAAGTCACCGCCAACTCCGTCAACGAGATCAAGTACGACCCGAGTCGTTTCGATTTCGGCGACGTGAAGTTCGATCCCAAGTCGACCGAGAATCTGGGCTACGCCGGTTTCCGCGTCACCTACCCGATCAACAAAGACGACAAGCAAGACGAAATCATGACCATGCTGGGCGCGAGTTACTTCCGCGTCATCGGTAAAGGTCAGGTTTATGGTTTGTCTGCACGTGGGATGGCGATCGACACGGCCATGCCATCGGGTGAGGAATTCCCTCGTTTCACCGAATTCTGGATCGAGAAGCCGGGCCCGGATGACAACCATCTGGTCATCTTTGCCTTGCTCGACTCCCCTCGCGCCACTGGCGCGTACAAGCTGACCCTGCGTCCGGGCACCAACTCACTGGTTGATGTCCAGTCGCGCATGTACCTGCGTGACAAGGTCGGCAAACTGGGCGTAGCCCCGCTGACCAGCATGTTCCTGTTCGGTGCCAATCAGCCGTCGAAAGTCCTCAACTACCGTCGCGAGCTGCACGACTCCAGCGGTCTGTCGATCCAGGCCGCCAATGGCGAGTGGATCTGGCGTCCGCTGAACAACCCTAAACACCTCTCGGTCAGCAGCTTCTCGGTTGAGAACCCGCGCGGTTTCGGCTTGCTGCAACGTGGCCGCAACTTCAGCCATTACGAAGATCTGGACGACCGCTATGACAAACGTCCAAGCGCCTGGATCGAACCTAAGGGCGACTGGGGCAAGGGCACCGTTGATCTGGTAGAGATCCCGACTGCCGACGAGACCAACGACAACATCGTTGCGTTCTGGAAGCCGGAAACCCAGCCAGAGCCGGGTCAGCCGATCGACTTCAACTATCGTCTGCACTGGACCATGGATGAGGATGCCATTCACTCGCCTGATCTGGGCTGGGTCAAGCAGACCCTGCGCTCAACCGGTGACGTGAAGCAGTCGAACCTGATTCGTCAACCGGACGGCAGCGTTGCGTACCTGGTTGATTTCGTGGGTCCGACCCTCGCCAAGCTGGGCGAAGACCCGTCGATCCGCAGTCAGGTCATCACCGATGACAACACTGATCTGGTCGAGAACAACCTGCGCTACAACCCCGTGACCAAAGGCTGGCGTCTGACGCTGCGCCTGAAGGTCAAGGATCCGGGCAAGTCGGTTGAGATGCGTGCTTACCTGCTGCGCGAAACCCCTGCCGAGCCAGGCAAGGAACCAGCGGTGATCACGGCTGACAATTCGGACAAGAAGCCGGCCGCCAAAGCTGACGCCAAGCCTGCTGTTGCCGCCGCGCCAGTCGTTGCTGCGCCGAAGGACGAGAAGGCAGAAATCGTCAAAACCGACGCTTTGAAGGCCGGTGATGCGAAGGAAGCGAACGTCAAAGGTCCTAAAGCCGATAGCAAGGATGCCGCCAAGTCTGCCGATGCCACCAAGGTCGCAGAAGCCAAGTCGGACGAGGCCTACAAGCCCGAAGCCGCTCTGGGCGACGCTGCCAAGGCCAACAAAGGCATGAAAGATACCCCGCAGCCAGCGGTACAGGCTGCATCCACCCAACAGGGGCCGGCCATGATTCAACAAGTTCTGACCGAAACCTGGAGCTACCAGTTGCCAGCCGATGAGTAATTCACACGCGGTGCCAGAGCCTTTGAACGAGTCTCTCAGCGAGTACCTGGCGCATTTGCCGATGACCGATGCGCAGCGGGCAGAACTTGCCAGCTGCACCTCGTTCGCTGAGCTGCACGAGCGCCTTTCGGCGCAGACCGTCGCTGATTCTGCCGAGGCCGCCCAGGCTTCGGTGGGTCGTCGCCTGACCCTGACGACCGCTGATGAACTGCACGAAGCCGAGATGCTGAGTGTTGACGCCAGCGGCCGCGTTGTCCTTAAGGCCACGCCGCCGATTCGTCGGACCAAAGTCGTGCCAGAGCCGTGGCGGACCAATATCCTGCACCGCGGTTGGCGCCGACTGACCGGGAAATCCAATCCGCCGTTGCCGAAGGACGATTTGCCGCGCGACCTGCCGAAGGCGCGCTGGCGCACTGTGGGTTCGATCCGTCGCTATATTTTGCTGATCCTCATGCTGGGCCAGACCATCGTCGCCGGCTTCTACATGAAAGGCATCCTGCCGTACCAGGGCTGGTCGCTGGTTTCGTTCGACGAAATCAGTCATCAGACCCTGTGGCAGACCGCTGTTCAGGTCATGCCGTACGCACTGCAGACCAGCATCCTCTTGTTGTTCGGGATTCTGTTCTGTTGGGTGTCGGCGGGCTTCTGGACCGCGCTGATGGGCTTCCTCGAACTGCTCACTGGCCACGACAAGTACCGTATTTCCGGTGCCAGCGCGGGACATGAGCCGATCGATGCCGGTGCGCGCACTGCGCTGGTGATGCCGATCTGCAACGAAGACGTACCTCGCGTGTTTGCGGGTCTGCGGGCGACGTTCGAATCGGTTAAAGCCACAGGCGATCTGGATCGTTTCGACTTCTTCATTCTCAGCGACTCCAACGAAACCGACATCTGTGTTGCCGAGCAGCAAGCCTGGCTGGACGTGTGCCGTGAAACCGGTGGTTTCGGCAAGATCTTCTATCGTCGTCGCCGCCGTCGCGTTAAGCGCAAGAGCGGTAACCTCGATGACTTCTGCCGTCGCTGGGGCGGTGAATACCGCTACATGGTCGTGCTTGATGCTGACTCGGTGATGAGTGGCGAATGCCTGACCAGCCTCGTGCGCCTGATGGAAGCGACGCCGGACGCCGGCATCATCCAGACCGCGCCGCGCGCCTCGGGCATGGACACGCTGTATGCACGCATGCAGCAGTTCGCGACTCGGGTGTACGGCCCGCTTTTCACGGCCGGCCTGCACTTCTGGCAGCTGGGTGAATCCCACTATTGGGGTCACAACGCGATCATCCGGATGAAACCGTTCATCGAGCACTGCGCCTTGGCGCCGCTGCCCGGGAAGGGTGCCTTTGCCGGTGCGATTCTGTCCCACGACTTCGTCGAAGCTGCGCTCATGCGCCGTGCCGGCTGGGGCGTGTGGATTGCGTACGACCTGCCGGGCAGTTACGAAGAGCTGCCGCCGAACCTGCTGGACGAACTCAAGCGTGACCGTCGCTGGTGCCACGGTAACCTGATGAACTTCCGTCTGTTCCTGGTGAAAGGCATGCACCCGGTGCACCGTGCGGTGTTCCTGACCGGGGTGATGTCCTATCTGTCGGCGCCGTTGTGGTTCTTCTTCCTTGTGTTGTCCACCGCGCTGCTGGCGGTGAACACGCTGATGGAGCCGACCTACTTCATGGAACCGCGTCAGCTGTATCCGTTGTGGCCGCAGTGGCACCCGGAAAAAGCCGTTGCGTTGTTCTCCACCACAGTCGTGCTGTTGTTCCTGCCGAAGCTGCTCAGCGTCATTCTGATCTGGGCCAAAGGCGCGACCGGCTTTGGTGGTCGCATCAAGGTCACCCTGTCGATGCTGCTGGAAATGCTGTTTTCCATGCTGCTGGCGCCGGTGCGCATGATCTTCCACACCCGCTTTGTACTGGCTGCTTTCCTGGGCTGGGCCGCGACGTGGAACTCGCCGCAGCGTGATGATGACTCGACGCCGTGGAGCGAAGCGGTCAAGCGTCACGGGCCGCAGACGCTGCTGGGCTTTTGCTGGGCGCTGCTGGTGGCCTGGCTGAACCCTAGCTTCCTGTGGTGGCTGGTGCCGATCGTGGGTTCGTTGATGCTGTCGATCCCGGTGTCGGTGATTTCCAGCCGCACGAACCTGGGCCTGAAGGCGCGCGACACCAAGCTGTTCCTGATTCCGGAAGAGCACACGCCGCCGCAAGAGCTGGTGTCCACTGACAAGTACACCCACGAGAATCGCTGGCACGCGCTGAACGACGGCTTTGTTCGTGCCGTGGTTGATCCGCAGCAGAACGCTTTGGCCTGCGCACTGGCGACCTCTCGCCATCGCGATGCCGAGCCGATCGAGTGGATGCGCGTCGAGCGTGTGCGTCATGCGATCAAGGGTGGCCCTGAGCTCCTGAACAACCACGAGCGCCTGCAACTGCTGAGTGATCCGGTTGCGCTGGCTCGGTTGCACGAACTGGTCTGGAGCGAAGGCAATTCTGCCTGGCTCAATGCCTGGCGCGCGTCGGTCGAAGCCGATCCCCATGCGCCGCTGCTGCCCTTGCAGCCAGCGACCCATGCGAACGACGCGACCCTCGTCAACGCCTGATTCACGCACTAAACAAAACGCCGCCGAAGAGTGATCTTCGGCGGCGTTTTTGTTTGGGCCCAGGATTCGGACGTGTTTGCAGGGCTAAGAGGCATACACAAATTGACTGTAGGAGCGCGCTTGCCCGCGAAAGCATCCCGTCAGCAAATAATGCGTCGTCTGATCCACCGCAATCGCGGGCAAGCGCGCTCCTACAGGTGAGGCGGTGCTGACTGCGCAATCAACTCACCCGAAACTTCCCGACCATCTCCTGCAGCTGCACGCCCAGCCGAGCCAGTTCGATGCTTGAAGCAGCCGTCTCTTCGCTGGACGCGGCGGTTTGCTCGGAGACATCCCGCACGTTCAGCACGCTGCGATTGATCTGCTCCGCCACGCTGCTCTGTTCCTCGCCCGCCGAAGCGATCTGCTGGTTCATCGCCTGAATCGTCGACACCGTGCGCGTGATATGTCCCAGTGCGCTGCCGGCCTGGCGACTCAGCTCGACGCTGCTGTCGGTCAGGGTTCGACTGGCATCAAGGGTCATCACCACTTGCTGTGTACCGCTTTGCAGCGCAGCGATGAGCACTTCGATTTCCTCGGTGGATTCCTGCGTGCGCTGGGCCAGGCCGCGAACCTCATCGGCCACCACTGCAAAACCGCGTCCCGCTTCGCCTGCCCGGGCGGCTTCGATCGCGGCGTTCAAGGCGAGCAGATTGGTCTGCTGTGACACTGACTTGATGACGTCGAGGACGCCGCCGATCTTGTCGCTCTCCAGCTTCAGTTTGCCCATGGCTTCGGTGGAATTATTCACCTCCACCGCCAGGCGCTTGATCTGCGCGATGGCGTCGTTGACCACCTTGTCGCCGTCCCGCGCTTGTTGATCGGCGTGTCGTGCCGCTTCACTGGCTTCTTCGGCATTTCGGGCCACTTCCATCACGGTCGAGGTCATTTGGTTCATCGCCGTGGCGACGCAGTCCGTTTCGTCTTTCTGGCTGTTGACGCCCACGCTGGTCTGCGCGGTGACGGCCGACAGTTGCTCGGCCGCGCTGGCGATCTGGGTGACGCCGTCGCTGATGCCACTGATGAGCTTGCGCAGGCTGAGGGTCATCTCCTGCATGCTGCGCTGAAGCATGCCCATCTCGTCGCGGCGGCCGAGCTCCAGGTCCTGACTCAGATCACCCTTGGCGATGCGCGCAGCGGCACTTAAGGTCAGCCGCAGCGGCGCGATGATCTGCTGAGTGATCAACCACGCCGCGAGCAGGCCAAGCAGCATTGCCAGCCCGGCCACGCCACTGAGCGTCTGCCGCGACTGAGTGGCTTCGGCATCACGCCGCTGGCCTTGCAGCGCAGTGATCTCGCCGGTCGAGGTGAGCAGGCTCTCGCCCAGCGCCTCCATGGACTCCTGCGCCGCTTCAACCTTGACCTGCAGGTCTTTGAACTGGCCCATGTGCTCGCGGTACTTGAGCAGCGTCTTGCGGGCGTTGAGCAATTCACTGACATTGCCATCGGCCTGATCGCTGGCGACCTGCTCGACTTCCTTCAGCGCTTCGTCGATGGCGGTAATGGCGGCAAGCTCATAGGACTCTTTACCGCTGAATACGTACGCCTGGACTTCGTAACGGGCGTTTTGCACCTGCCCGCGCAACTGCTGGATGTTGGTGAACTCGCCGAGTCGCTCGCTGCTGTCCTGCTCCTGACTGACGGCTTTCAAGACCTCGCTTTCCACCTGAGCGATGGACGTGATCGCCTCCTCAGATAGAACGGCCAGCTGTGCACGCGAGTCTGCTCGCGCACTTAAAAGCTTGGCCAGGTCGGCGAAAGTGGCTTCGAGCGACCGCACAGTGTCGCTCTGCCCGTTGAGCAACTTGAGGATGTCGGCAGGGGGCGCGTCGTCGCGCAGTACCACCAGATGCGCCTCGATCTCGTTGATGCGGTCAACGACGCGCGAAGCGCTTTCAGCGGTGTTTTCGACCCGAAAGACAATGCGCTCGGCGCGCAGGTCCTTGGTCATCGCGTTGAGCTGGGCGATGGAGGTCAATGACTCCGAGCGCTCGATCATGGTGTCGAGCCCATGCCAGCCGGTGAGCGTGATGGCCAGGGTCAGAAGCAGAACCAGGCCGAAGCCCAGCGAGAGTTTGAGTTTGACGCTGGTGTTGGCCAGCGCCCGGTTGATGCCTTGCAACATGATGCGTCTCCTGCGGATGAGCGATAAACGCGCATCGGCAGAGGAAGCGGAGGCGTGACCTGATCAGGTCGTAGGAGATTTCCGAGGGGCGGGAAGGGGTGACGCGTGTCACAGATTCCGCCCGCTCGGGAGGCTGTTTTGCGCAGCGGTAGGGCTGAGTGGCAGTCCGCTAAATCCGTAGGAGCCGGCTTGCTGGCGAATGTGCCGGGTCAGTCAACATCTTTGTAACTGATCCACCGCATTCGCCAGCAAGCCGGCTCCTACAAGAGAATTGCATAGGGTCAGCAGGCCGGCTCTACAGGAGAATTGCATCCGGTCAGCAAGAGTGTGCGAACCACCCGGGGCGCTTAATCAGACCCGGAATCGACCCACCAGCGCCTGCAGATGGCTGCCCAGTCGCGCCAGTTCGACGCTCGATGCGGCGGTTTCCTCGCTGGCCGCCGAGGTCTGTTCCGACACATCGCGCACGTTGAGCACACTGCGGTTGATCTCCTCGGCCGTGGCGCTTTGTTCTTCGGCCGCAGCGGCAATCTGCTGGTTCATGGATTGAATCGCAGACACGGTGCGGGTGATGCTTTCCAGTGAGGTGCCGGCGCGGCGGGTCAACTCGACACTGCTGACGGTGAGTTCGCGGCTGTTGTCCATGATCGTCGCCACTTGCCGGGTGCCGTTTTGCAGGCCGGAAATCAGCTCTTCGATCTCTTCCGTGGACTTTTGCGTGCGCTGCGCCAGGCTGCGGACTTCGTCCGCCACCACGGCAAATCCGCGCCCGGCCTCGCCAGCCCGCGCAGCTTCGATGGCGGCGTTCAGGGCGAGGAGGTTGGTTTGCTGTGCGACGGACTTGATCACGTCGAGGACGCTGCCGATCTTGTCGCTCTCGCGCTTGAGTTCGGCCATCGCCTCGGTGGACTGACCGACTTCGGTCGCCAGACGCTCGATCTGCGCAATGGCCTCGTTGACCACTTTGTCGCCTTCGCGCGCCTGGAGGTCAGCCGCTGCGGCAGCCTCGGACGCTTCTTCGGCGTTGCGTGCCACTTCCTGCACCGTGGCGGTCATCTCGTGCATCGCGGTCGCCACCTGGTCGGTCTCGACCTTCTGACTGTTGACGCCGGCGCTGGTCTGTTCGGTAACCGCCGACAGCTCTTCGGCGGCGCTGGCGATCTGGGTCACGCCTTCGCCGATCCCGCCGATCAATTGGCGCAGCTCCACCGTCATGCGCTGGATGCTGCCCTGCAACTGGCCAAGCTCGTCGCGCCGGTCGACGCTCAGGTTGTGGGTCAGATCACCGGACGCCACGCGCTCGACTGCCACAAGTGTCTGGCCCAGCGGCACCGTGATTTGCCGGGTGATGACCCAGGCGGCGAGAACGCCGAGTATCAGGGCCACTAGTGTGGCAATGCCAAGGGTCGATTGAGCCTGACTGCTGTCGGCATCGCGTTTGGCATTCTGCGAAATGTTCAGTTGGTCGCTGGCGTCCAGCAGCTGTTGCCCCAGCTCGGTCATCTTGGCCAAGGCCTGAACGCTGACCAGTTGAGCGTCACGGTACTGGCCGACAGCGTCGCGGTAGCCTTTGAGTGCCAGGTTGGCCTTTTGCAGCTGCGGGATGTATTGGGAGGAAACGTCGCCCGCCAGCGTGTTGACTCCGACGATGGCTTCGTCGATGGCGGCGGTGGCGTTCTTTTCGAATTCCGGTTTGCCGCTGAAGGTGTAACCGCGCACCTGGAAGCGTGCCTGCTGAATCTGTTTGCTGACGTCCACCGCGCTGTTGAATTGCAGGATGTTGTCGTGCTGCAGCAACGCCTGTTCGATCTTGTTGACGACATCAACAGCGGCGTCGGCAGTAGCCCCCAGGTTGGTCCGGCTGGCTTCACGGGTCTGGATAGCCTTGGTCATGTCGCCAAAGGCGCGGCGGTAGTCGCCGGCGGCCTGAGTCTGAGCGTCCATCAGTTTGAGATCGCCAGCGCCTTTGACCATGCTCTGGCCGGTTTTCAGGTCGGCGTCGAGCTTGTCCAACGCGGTCATGACCGCCGTCGCGGCTTCAGCGCTGTATTGAGCTTCATACACCATGCCTGCCGTGCGCAGATCCATCGTCCGCTCACTGATCTGCGAGATCATCCCCAGCTTGTCGCCGCGCTCGATCACGGCCTTGACGCTCGACCAGCCCGTCGCCGTGATGAGCAGCGTGAGCAACAGCACCAGGCCGAAACCGATGCCGAGTTTGAGACGGACGCTCATATTTCCAAGGCGTTGGGTAAACCAGCCAGACATGATGATTCCTTGCGAGTTGTTGTTATGGACGCCTGTGCATCGGCCGGTGGGCGAGGAACTGAAGCGGGGTGTGAGAACGGGAGGGTGGGCAGGTTCACGACTGCTGCGCAGCCGATCGCGGGCAAGCGCGCTCCTACGCCTTCGGCAGAAGCGGGTCAGGCGTTGATCGGCAGAGATGGGTTCGGTATTGATCGTCAGGTCGAGTACCGCTGGTGCGGATGCTCATCGCGTTTGCCGCTGGTACGGATGCTCACTGCGAGTGCCGCTGGTACGGATGCTCATTGTGAGTGCCGCGCGTCCGGATGTCGGCGATCTGCTTTGGATTCTGCCCGCAGGGCGTAGGAGCGCGCTTGCCCGCGAACTGGCGCGAAGCGGCAGCAAACAGACGCCTCGGTCTACTCAGATGCAACGCAGCCTCAGAACAACCGGGCGAGCAGCGCGATGACGGCGGTTTCGACGCGCAGGATCCGCGCGCCTAGCTGGACGGGATTCAGGCCCGACGCATGCAACAGGTCGACTTCATAGGGAATCCAGCCACCTTCAGGGCCGATGGCCAAAGTGACAGGCTGCTCGACCGCACGGGGCAAGCCGGGAGGTCGCCCGGATGACCGACCAATCCAGCGTCCCTTCAACAATGGCGGGAAGGCGATCTTCAACGAACGGCTTGAAGCGCTTTTCGATGACGATCTCCGGCAGCACGCTGTCCCGGGCCTGCTCCAGCCCGAGAATCAACTGCTCGCGGATTGCCGCAGGCTCCAGAAAGGGCGTCTGCCAGAAACTTTTTTCGACGCGATAGCTGTTGACTAGGATGACTCGGGGCACCCCCATCGTCGCCACGGTCTGAAACACCCGACGCAGCATTTTCGGGCGCGGCAGGGCGAGGATCAGCGTCAGGGGGAGTTTGGTCGGCGGGGCGTATTCGAAGCTCACCGAAAGCTCGGCTTCCCGAGCTTCCAGACGCAACAACTGTGCGCTGCCTAGCAATCCGCCTAGACGACCCACCCGCAAGCTGTCGCCGACTTCGCTGCGATGCACCTCCTGCATGTGCTTGAGGCGCCGGTCACGCAGCACCACCCGGTCCGCCGCGATGAAGTCGGCGTCCTCAAGCAACAGCAGGTTCACGGCTGGGTCGCTGGCGGTTGGCTCTGTTCGTC